>CBFGPE010000143.1:0-17160 GCA_965650625.1 uncultured Azospirillum sp.
ATCGGATACATCACCCCCGAACAAGCCGAGCTAAGATCTGCGTGAACCCGTGTCCGCCGAAACGGGGCAAGATCAGTTCAGCCGTAAGGCCGTGGGCTGGGCAGGACCAAGCCGAGCTTCGAGCCGCTTAACCACATGTCTTTTCTGCTAGAGGAAGGTCATACCTCAACTCCTCCTCGCTCGTCGATCGGTCGGTTATGGTCAACTGGCACGCTTAAGCGCGGGCGTCACGTCCATCCGGTCGCCGTGGCGCGCCGGTTCTCCGGCAGTCGCGAACAATCCCTCGATGATCGTCACGAATTCACCGGCCCGCGCGACCGGAGCCGCCGCGGCGACGTAGCGATCAGGCCGCAGCAGCAACAGCCAGCCGACATAGGGCTCGACCTCCGCCATGCGCGCGGCGCCCGACGCGTCGCGATAACAGGGCACCACCCCCTCGGGTGGATTGAAGCGCCAGGGCGTCAAGCCGATCACCTCGATCCCCAGCTTGGCGAGCCGGTCGCGGTCCAGCGCCGCCAGCGGCCTGCGTGGATCGTCATCATAGGCGATGACGGTGAAGCTCTTGCCGATGACATCGTCCAATGGTCGCCGTTCACGCCGAATATCCTCAACGATCGGCTGCGGGAACATCCGTCCGACCATGGTGACGCGGCTGGACCGTCCGTCGGGGGCGAGGAACCCCGTCTCGAAGCGGGGTGGCGGCCGGTAGCGCATCTCGGCGAGATAGCGTTTGACACCTGGATGAACGCCCAGCAACTGAAAGCCCCACTGGACCAGCCGTGCGCGCAGGCGCGAACGGGGCATCATCACCCGGCCTAGCGTCATCGCCAGATCGATCATGCGCCACGCGTGGGGTTTGCGTTCAACCTGATAGGTCTCGAGCACGCCAACGCCCAATTGACCGGACAGCACGGCGGCGATCTTCCAGCCGAAATTGACCGCGTCGCGCAGCCCGCTGTTCATGCCCTGGCCGGCGAAGGGCGGTGTCAGATGAGCGGCGTCACCCAGCAGATGCACCCGCCCCACGCTCCACCGCGTCGCGGCGCGGGCGTGGAAAGTGTAGCCGCGCACCCGGCGAACCTCGCAATCGCTTTCCCCATAGGTCGCGAGGAGCGCCTTCAGCCCCTCGGGCGCACTGAGCCGCTCCTCGTCCGCCTCGTCGAACACCATGACCTCGAAACGCCGCGATCCACCCGGTCCCGGAAGCGAGATGCAGGGGCGCCGGGGATCGCAATACACCTGGGTGTGGCGAAAGCGGTTGGCCGTTCCCATGATGTCGACGATCAGCCACCGTTCGGCGTAGGTCAGCCCCTCCAACTCCACACCGATGGCCTGACGGATCGAGCTGCGACCGCCGTCGCACGCCGCGACATACGCCGCCAGCAACTCGACCTCGGCGCCATCCGGCCGCCTGATCGTCAAGGTGACGCCGTCACCGTCCTGACGAAGCGCCGTCACCTCATGGCCGAACCAAGTGGTGACGAGCGGGCGCGCCTCGACCGCCTGGCGCAGGGTCGCCTCCAACTCGGGCTGGTGAAAGGCGTTGCGTTTGTCGAAGCCGTACCGCTGGTCCAGCGGCTCGACCTTGGCGAAGCAGACCCCGTTGTCCGACAGGTAGTGGGAACCGTAGCCCGACGCCATGCCGGCATGGACGGCGTCAACCACGCCGGCGAGTTGCATGCCACGCAACGCCTCGTCGTCGATCGACACCGCGCGCGGTTCCTGAACGGTGGTCTCGTTGCGCTCGATCAACACCACCGGCACGGCGAGTTCGGCGCAGATGTTGGCCAAGGTCAAGCCGGTTGGTCCGGCGCCGATGATGACCAGCGGCGCCCGGCACCCGGACGGCAATTGTCTCGTCATGGGACTTCCTCCTCCCTTTCCTTCGCGCGACGGTCGTCGCCAGGATTTTTCCCCTTGGATCGGAGCGCGGCGCCGATATCAGTGGATCTCGTCGGCGATGCCGTTGCGCAACACGCCGACGCCGGCGATCGAAACCTCGACCACGTCACCCGGCGCCATCACCACCATGGGCTCGCGCTTAAAGCCGACCCCGCCCGGCGTGCCGGTGGCGATCACATCGCCCGGCGCCAGCGGTGTGAAGGCAGAGACGTAGGCGATGATCTCTTCCACCGGGAAAATCATGTCCCCCAGACGCGCGCTTTGCAGGACGGTGCCGTTGAGCCGTGTCTCGATGGCGGCGGCGGCGAAATCGGGCACCTCGTCCGGGGTCACCAGCCAGGGGCCGAAGGCGCCGGTCTCGGGAAAATTCTTGCCGGGTGTGAATTGGATGGTGTGGCGCTGCCAATCGCGGATGGTCGCGTCGTTGAAACAGGCGTAGCCGAAGACATGGGACGCCGCCGTCTCCTTGGGGATGTAACGCCCGCCGGTGCCGATCACCACCGCCAGCTCGCCCTCATAGTCGAGGATCGTCGACACCTTGGGGCGGAGGATCGGGCGGTCATGGCCGGTCAGGCTGTCGGGATAGCGGGTAAAGATCGACGGATGAGCGACCTCGGCCCGGCCCGTCTCCTGTCGGTGCGTCTCATAGTTCAAGCCGACGCATAGAATCTTGCCGGGGTTGGGAATGACGGGGTCAAAGGTGACCGCTCCCACTGGCACGGGGCGGACACCGGCAGCCAGCGCCTGATCCCGCGCCGCCTTCAACGCGGGGAGACCCAAGGTGAGCGCGGTTTTCAGATCGGGCGCCCGGTCTCCCAGCGTTTCCGCTAGGTTCAGCAGCCCTTCGGCCAGCGACACGCCATAGGTCGCTCGTCCGCCGACGCGATAGGTGGCGAATTTCATGATGTTTCCTTTGATCGGGTTGAGTGGCGCGGCCGATCGGGCCGCGCGCCGTCGGGGCCGAATTCCCCGGGTGGGTCGGGATCAGGACCGCAGGAACGCCTGTCCCCAGGAATTCAAGGTCCGCTCGCAATGCTCCCAATGGCCGGTCGCCTTGTCGTCCGGCACCATCTCCAGCTCGGCGGAGATTTCGATCCAATTGCCGTCGGGATCATGGATCATGAAGAACAGATTGTTGCCCGGCCCGTGGCGGCCCGGCCCCCATTGCAGCCGGACATCGTTGGCCGCCATGTGATCGCCCCAGTCGCGGATGGCCATCCAGTCGCCGGCCTCGTAGCAGTGATGATCGAGGCGCCGCTTGGACGCCTTGAACACCGCGAAACTATGGTGTTCGCCATCGCCGCGGAGGAAGATCGCCCGCGCCTCACCCGCGTCGTCGGAAACCACATCCGACAGCCTGAAGCCCAGAACAGACTGATAGAAGGCTTGCATCGAGGCGATATCGGGGGTTGCGCAAACCACATGCTGCAGCCGTCCCGGCGGGGCGTCCACGGCATTGACGCTGTCGGTTTCGCGAACGCCAAACACCATCATGTTGCCGTCGGGGTCAGTCACCGCGAACGCCTCGTCGCCGAACAGCGGTGACGGTGACGCCCCGATACCGTGTCCGTTGGCCAACACCTGCGCCTTGAGCGCCGCCAGCTCATCCGGTGAGCCAAGGCCGAACGCGGCATAAGCTAGATGATGGCCGTCGCCGCGCGTGATCACCAGCCGGCGTTCACGGCCACGCAGAACGCTCCACCCACGCCCGGAATTGGCCGCCGCCTCCATCTGCATGACCCGGGCATAGAAAGCCGCCAGCCGCTCCGGACCGGTTGAGCGCAAGGCGATGTGATCGAGCCGCGCCGTCGATAGATGAAAATTCATCTCAGCTTACTCCACTCATATTCTCGTGTTTTGATAATTTCGCAAGAATCAGAGGTGTGGTCAATCGTTTTCTCGAAAAGCAATAATTTCGCGCCGTTGATCGTGGGGAATGGCCGTGAAACGCGAAAAGGGTGGTCCATGCCAATGGGCGCGGGCCACCCCGGCCTCATGCGCGGATCGTCACAGCATGATGTTGATCGCCTTGGTCTCCAGATAGCTTCTGATCTCCTCCACCCCCTCCTCGCGGTCGATGCCGCTGTTCTTGAAACCGCCCCACGGCATGCCGACGAAATGGCGATTCGATCCATTGATGAAGATCGACCCGGCACGCAGGCGCCGTGCCGTGGTAAGTGCCTTATTGATGTCGTTGGTCCAAATCGCCGCCGACAGGCCATAGCTTGTATCATTGGCGGCGGCGATCATCGCCTCTTGATCATCCCAGGGGGCGATGGACATGATCGGGCCGAAAACCTCCTCCTGCCACAAGCGCATGCCGGGCTGAACGTCCGCGAAGACGGTCGGCTCAACCCAATAGCCGCGGGCGAAGCTGGCCCCCGATGGACGGCCGCCGCCGGTCAACAAGCGGGCGCCCGCGGTATGGGCCGGATCGAGGAAGCTCAACACATGGGCCAAGGCCTTGGGATTGTTGACCGGTCCCATGTCCGTGTCGAGCGACAGCGGATCACCCAGGCGCAACTCCGCGACCAGTTCGGCGATCCGCGTCGACACCGCCGCGTAAAGGTCGCGGTGTACCAGCACGCGGGAGTTGGAACCGCAGGATTGCCCTTGCCAGGAGAAATTCATGCCGCGCACGGCGCTCTGGGCGGCCTTCTCGGGGTCGGCGTCGGGAAAGACGACCATCGGATTCTTGCCGCCCAGTTCGAGCGTGACATGTTTGACCGCCACCTCGGCCGCCGCCCGCTGGATGGCCATGCCAGTTGGCACCGAACCGATCAGCGCCAACCGCTTGACGTCGGGGTGGCGCACCAGGGCGTCACCCACCACCGCGCCGGGACCGTTGACGATGTTGAAGACTCCTGACGGCAGAATTTCCCGCGCCACTTCGCCCAGCGCCAACACCGACAGGGGTGAGGTTTCCGGCGGCTTGACCACCACGGCGTTGCCGGCCGCCAGCGCCGCCACGGTGCGAGCGACCGAGAACAGCGCCGGATGATTGTACGCCGCGATGCGGCCGACCACGCCATAGGGCTCCAGCACCGTCATGTGCAGATTGCGGGCGGTGGCCGGAATCGTCTCACCACGAATCATGGGCGCGATACCGGTGTAGAAGCGGATGGTGCGCGCCGTCTCGTCCATGGCGTGCAAGGTCGGCTTCAACGTGTTGCCGCTGTCCATCACCTCTATTCGCGCCAGATCGTCGAAACGCGCCGCCAGCGCATCGCCGAAACGGTTCAGGATGTCGGCGCGCTCATGGGCGTCACGCTCGAACCATGCGGGCCAGGCACGCCGCGCCGCGTCGACCGCGCGCGCCACGTCCTGGCGCGTGCCCACCGCCGCCCGCCCCACCACCGTCTCGTCGGCGGGGTTGATGCTGTCGGTCCAAGTACCGTCAGCACCGTCGACGAGGTCACCATCGATCAGCATCCGCCCTTCGATCCGGCTGGTCATCGCTCATCCACTCCCGTTTTGGGCGCGCGGCACTACGCAGGCGCCTCTGTTCACCAGTTTTACTGATATATGATAATTTTGTTTATAGTGCCATCAGATCTTTCCACATTTAGCGATTCGCTCCAATTGTCGGCGCCCGGCGCAGCCGTGCCCGCCGGACGCAGACTTTTCCGGTCTGGTTGGACAAGATTATTGTTTTTCGATAAAATCGACGTATCATGTGAATTTCTATTATCATCATTCGCATATCGTCGCTGGCCAGCGCCCACAGCGGGCGGAACGGCGCCGGTCAATCATGAGGCGGGACATGGATATCAACGAACCGAACGTCGCAGCGGTGGTGGCGGACCTCGTCCTGGCGAACCGCATCTTGTACGCGCGCGGCGTGGTGGACGCCTTCGGGCATGTCAGCGCGCGGCACCCGCTGTCGCCCGGCCATATGATCCTGTCGCGGAGCATGGCGCCAGGGACGGTCACGGTGGCGGATATGCAAATTCTCGATCTTGAGGGAAACGTGGTCGGCGGAGATTGGCGCCAGCCCTATCTTGAACGGTTCATTCACGGCCGCCTCTACGCCGCGCGTCCCGACATCGGGGGAATCGTCCACTGTCATTCGCCTTCGGTCCTGCCCTTCGCCGCCGCCAAGGGATCGAATCTGCGCGCTACCTTCCACATGGCGGGATTCCTGGGCGCCCAGGTGCCGTTGTTCGAGATCAGGGACCATTTGGGCGACGTGACGGATTTGCTCGTCCGCGACAACGTGACCGCCGACCATCTGGCGACCTGTCTTGGCTGCGCCAACGCAGTCCTGATGCGTGGCCATGGCGCGACGGTGGTCGGCCGCGACGCGCGCGAAGCGGTGTTCCGCGCCGTGTTCACCGAGGTCAACGCGCGGATCCAGCTGGCGGCGATGAGCATGGCGCCGGTCACCTATCTGACCGAGGCGGAAGCGGCGGCGGCCGACGCCACCAACAGCCGCCAGATCGACCGCGCTTGGCTCCTGTGGGTGGAGGAGGTGGGTTTGAGCTGACCGGCCATCCCCATCCTGGCCGTGACGGCGCGACCGCTTGCGCCGTGCGGCAGTTCAACGCCATAACAGCGTTTCGTGAAATGGAGTTTCGTCGATGCCAGCGGCCCCATTTCACCGGATGGCGAACCAGCGACGCAGCACGGGACGATGGTTATGATGGGGATTGAGCGCTATGTCCGGGTACTCCGGCTTTTCACGACCGAGCGCGGCAGCTGGACCATCGCCGAGATCGCCGAGAGTCTGGACGCATCGGTCAGCACGCTTTACCGGTTGGTCAGGGAGCTGGTGGCTACCGGCTTCCTGGAGAGCACGGTCGACGCCCGTTTCCGCCTTGGTCCGGCCTTCGTTGAATATGAACGGCGCATCCGGCTGACCGATCCCCTGATCCGCTCGGGCTCCGTGTTCCTCCAGCCAATGGTCGATCACATCGGCGCGCCATGCACCGCCTTGCTGGCCCGGCTGTATGGCGACACCGTGATGTGCGTCGCCGACGCGCGGTCGCCCGCGATGACCATCAAGACCAGCTACGAGCGCGGTCTGCCGATGCCCATGACGCGGGGCGCGACCTCGCTGGCCATTCTCGCCTCGTTGAACACGCGGCGCCTGACGCGGGTGTTCGACGCCATCGGGCTGACTGCGGCAGACGAAGCGGCGCGCCTGACCGAATCCCTGACCGCCATCCGCCGCGCGGGTCACGCGATCAGCTTCGGTCAAGTCGACACCGGCGCGGTCGGCATCGCGGTGGCGATCAAGAATCGCGACCTTGGCATCGACGCCTCGCTCAGCGTTGTCATGGCGGCCAGCGATCTGAGCGACGATCTGCGCCGGCGGATCATCGCCTTGCTCATCACCAACGCCCGGATGATTGAAACCTTCATGCGTGAAAGCCAGCAGTCTACCGACACGGCGTGAATGAAGCGGAGACCGGACGCGACCGGCGCCGGAGGGTTTGAACGCCCCGGCGCCGGTCTTTTTCACACCGCTCTTCCCAAGGAAATATCAAAGCCCCAAGGCAGTTGGCAGCCACACCGACAATGCGGGGAACAGTAAGATCACCGCCGTGGCGACGAAGAATGCGGCCATGAACGGCAGCGTGGCCCTGAAAACCTGCCCCAATCCCAACCCCGTGGCGTCCATGGCGATGTACAGGCCGGGTCCGACCGGCGGAGTGACCAGGCCGGTCAGCGTGGCGATGGCGATGATGACGCCGAAATGCAGCGGATCGATGCCGAATTGCCGGGCGAAGGGCAACAAGACCGGGACGATCACGATCATCACCCCGATGCCGTCCAGGAACATGCCGAGCAGAAACACCACAGCCGTCACCAGCACCAGGAAGGTCACCGGACCCAGGGCCACCGACGCCAGCCCCTCGGCCATCGCCTGAGGGATGTTCTCGTAGGACAGCACCCAGCCGAACAGAGTCGCGAAACCGATTAGCGCGATGATCGAGGCCGAGGACAGCAGCACCGATTCAAGGATCGGGATCAGATCGCGGACGGTGAGGGAACGGTAAACGCTCATCGCCAGCGCCAGCGCCACCACGGCAGCCACCGCGCCGGACTCAGTGGGCGTCATGGCTCCGCTGATGACGCCCACCATGATCACTAGCGGGATCAGACCCGGCAGCGCGTCGGACAGCGCCGCCCGCCATCCGGTGGCAATCGGCACCACCCGTCCCGCCGCCGGCAAGGACCCACGCGACAGTGCAACAGTGATCATGAACCCAGCCGCGATGATCAGGCCGGGAATCAACCCGGCGATGAACAGGGCCGCCACCGATTGATAGGCCAGAACGCCATAAATGATCATCAGCATCGACGGCGGGATGATCGGTCCCAACAGGCCGGACGCGACCGACAGACCGGTGGCGAAGCCGCGGTCGTAGCCGTGCTTTTCCATCTCCGGCACCAGCGCGCGGGTCATGATGGCGATCTGCGCAGTGGCGGAACCCAGGATGGCGGCCGCGAAGGCGTTGGTCAGCACGTTGACGAACGCCAGCCCGCCGCGCATCCCGCCAACCAGACGCATCGCGGAGCGGACCAGCTTCTCGGTGATCCGGCCACGGTTCAGCAACTGCCCAACCAGCATGTAGAGTGGCACGGCGAGGAATCCCGACGCCTCGATCCCCCGCACCGATTGCACGGCGAAGGTGTCTAGCAGCGGGTAGGCGCCGTATTCGCCGACAAACACCAGGGAGGCGAAGATCAGTAAGGCGATGATGGGCAGCCCGAAGCTGAGCATCGCGAAAAACGAGACCAGGGTGATCATGGACCGAACTCCCCTTCGGCGGCGTCACCCCGTTCGAGGGGGGTGACCATGGCGACGAGCTGATGCAAGGCGACGAACGCCATCTCCACACCGAAAAGTACGTAGATGTAGGCGCGTGGGATGCCCAGGGTCGGGGACAGCTCGCTCCACACCCACGGGGTGGAGACATAGCTGAACGCGGTCCAGGCGATGATCGCCGAGACGATGACCACCACCATGTCCGTCAACCGTTTCAATCCGCTCACGGCGGCCGGCGGCAGCAACGGCGCCAGCAGATCGACCGAGACCAGGCGCCGCCTCTTGACCAGCAACGACAGTCCGCAGAAAGTCGCGACGATCATCAGCAGCAACGCCACCTCTTCGGCGAAGAACAACGGCGCCTTCAACAGATAGCGGTAGAAGACCTGCGCCATCAGCAGGAGCACCACCCCCGCCATGGCCAGCATCCCGGTCCACAGTTCAGCCTCGCCAACCATGTTGTCGACACGGCGCAGCGCACGGACCAGGGCGGGCGTTCTTGCATCCGGGGCTCGGGGCGTCGCGGAACGGGGAGCGGAGGCGGTCTGAGCGTTGGCGTTCATCGCGCGCTCCCCGGATTGGCGGCCGCCTCCAGGAACGGCGCGATCAGCGGGGACCGGTTGATGAATTGCGCGACGACGGCGGCGCCATGCGCCTTGAAGGGCGTCGTGTCGATCTGGCTGACGTGGGCGCCCTTCGCCGTCAGTTCTTCAAGGATCGCCTTCTCTTCGGCGATCTGAGTCTCCACCGCCCAGCCAACGGCCTCATCGACGGCGGCGGTCACGGTTGCCCTGTCCTTGGCGTTCAGGCCATCCCACCAGCGACGCGACGCGATGACTGCGCCCGGAAACGCCATATGGTTGGTGAGCGTCAGGTAGGGCGCCTGAGTGTACATGCTGAGGCCATTGACGATGTCCACGTCGGTATCGACCGCGTCGATCATGCCGGTCACCAGCGACGGCATGATGTCGGTCAATGGCAGCGCCGTCGGCGCAGCCCCCAACTCTTTCCACCACGCGCGGAAGGGATCGCTGGGGAACGCCCGGATCTTCAGTCCCTTGACGTCATCGGGGCTCTTCACCGGCTCCTTGGAAAGAACGTGCCGCTGGCCCGGAAACACATAGTCGAGGCCAATGATGCCCTGATTGGCCAGTAGCGCCATCATGTCCCGCGCGGGCTTGGTCTTGGAAACGGCTGCCGCGTCTGCCAGCGTTGCGAATTGATAGGGCATGAACCACGCGTAGAATGCCGGTTCCCGTTGCGCCAGGTCGCCGACCGGAATGACGCTCAGTTCCACCGCCGCGCTCTGCACCATCGAGACCACGGTCTGGTTATTGCCAAGTTTGCTGGAGGAGAAGACCGTCGTCGGCATGCCGTCACTGGTCAGCGCCGCCGCGATGCGGTCCGCCGTCCGCGTGAAGATGTGCCGTTCCGGGGTCGGGGTGCTGAAACTCAAATTCCGCGCGGCGGCGGGCGTGGCCGCCGCCAGCATTACGGCTCCCGTCGCCATCACGACCCAATTGGTCCATTTCATATCGTCATCCTCCCTTCGATCACCGCGTCGACAGCGGCCCCATCACGATTTTGGCGCGCCCACGCCAATTCCGCCGTCATTCCGGCGGACGCGGGACACCTCGTCGCGGGTCTGGATGCCAATTGACCGACCGTCGCCTTAAAAGGCGCAAGGCCGACGGCATGTGGGGCTTGCTGATTGTTGCTGAGCTCAATATTGCTCAATATGCGTATTTTCGCAAGATAGAAAATGCGTATTTCTCATTTTTTGCGAAAACGAGATGGTCTGTGGTAGTCTTCGCGTCAACGGTGCCACTGTACGAAGGGTTCCGTCAGCTCTCACGCCCGGACTGGCAATTTGGCGCGGAGCGGCTGGCTATCGTCGCGGTGGGTTCCCAGCCGCCGCGGAATGTGAATCGGCATGGGAATAAGGACCCCGTTTAGGGGGTGATCGGCATCCAAACGGAACCTCCGATGCTTTGGGTCCACACTGGCCGCCATGGAGGACATGGAGGCCCGTCGAGGGATGCTGATTGTGGAAACGATCGCGAAGATCCGTCGTGCCGACTTCGTGCAGCAGAAGCCGATCAAGGTGATCTGCCGGGAGTTCGGGCTGTCCCGGAAGGTCGTGCGGAAGGTGATCCGCTCGGAGGCCCCGTCTCCGCTCCGGTCGCCCACCATGCCGCACAAGGCCAATGCCGCTCGTCGCCATCACATCCTCCGGCCGAAGCGCAAGGTGGTGAATTGGGTCGAGTACGATGCCGCTCTGCGTCAGCGCGGCAGCCTCACGGTCTGGGTCACCGACGAAGCGCTTGAGCACTGGACGGTGGCGCCCCGCACCACGCCGGGCGGGCAGCCGAGCTACTCGGACTTGGCGATCACAACGGCGCTGATGTTGCGCGCGGTGTTTCGACTGGCGCTGCGCCAGACCGAGGGGCTCCTCGCCTCCATCCTACATCTGCTCGGCCTCGAGTTGCCGGTTCCGGATCACTCCACCATCGCCCGCCGCGCCCGGACAGTGACGCTGCCCTCAGCGCCGTGTTCGAGCGGCGGGCTCCTCCACCTGCTGGTGGACAGCACGGGGGCTGAAGCTGTGTGGGCCGGGCGAATGGTTGATCGAGAAGCACGGCACCAAGAAGCGGCGTTCCTGGCACGCTCTGCACATTGGGATGGACGCGGGCAGCGGCCGGATTGTCGCCGCCACGCTGACCGACCGCGGCGTCGATGATGCCTCGCAGCTCGTGCTTGATCAGATCTCCGAGCCCGTGGCCTCTCTGACCGGAGGCGGCGCGTATGACCGGACTCGAGTTTACGCGGCGGTCCACGAGCGCCATCCCGGCGCAGCGATTGTGGTCCCGCCGCGCAGCGACGCCGTGCTCAGTGACACCGCCAGGACCGCGCCCACGCAACGTGACCGTCACATCCAGATGATCGCTGAGACGGGCCGGATGGCGTGGCAACGGGCCAGCGACTACAACAAGAGGGCGGGCGGGGAGAGCCAAATGGCGCGCTGGAAGGGCATCCTCGGCAAGGCGCTGCGCTTCCACTCCGGTCCGGCGCAGGCCACCGAAGTCGCCATTGGCGTCATGGCCCTCAACCGCACGCTTGAACTTGGACGCCCGAACTCCGTCCGTCTCGCCTGATCGGCAACGGGGCTGGGGCGATCTCTTACCCCGCTCACCTCCCTGCAACACGCCGCCATAAGCGCAAACCGCAACTGTAATGCTAGAGGCACCTCCGACCCGGCTCAAGCCCGGCCACCCCCCTGAGCAACCACAATATCTTCAACGAAAATTTCAAGGAGAAAGTCAAACTGACCATTTTAGCACTCAATGCAAAAAAAACAAAACTTTTGGCAGAAAATTGCTTAAGCAGGTGACGATCCGTTCGTTAACGCAAACATCTGCCATGCGTTTGGCGCTAGGTTGCATTGAGCCATCGCGCGAGTAACCGATGAACCGCTCTCTGCTCCGTAACCTCGACGTTCTGACGCTCCAGCTCTTTCTCGCAGTCTGTGAGGAGGGAACCCTGACCCGCGCCGCCGAGCGGGAGGCCATCGCCCCTTCAGCCGTCAGCAAGCGGCTGGCCGAATTGGAGGGCGCGCTAGGCGTCACCCTGTTCATTCGGCAAGCAAAAGGCATGATTCTGACCGCGGCTGGCGAGACGATGCTGCACCATTCCCGCCGTATGCTGCAGAATGTCGAGGACATCGGGGTCGAGTTGGGCGCCTATCGGATGGGCATCCGCGGCTATGTCCGGATGCTTGCCAACCTGTCGGCTATCGTCCAGTTTCTGCCGGAGGATCTGGAACATTTCCTGTCCGAGCACGCCGAGCTGAAGCTCGATCTTGAGGAGCGGCCCAGCCGCAAGATCGTCGACGAGATCGAAGAAGGGCTGGCCGACCTCGGCATCTGTTCCAGCGGTACCGACACGCGCCAACTCGCCCGCAGCCTCTATCGGCGCGACTGGCTGATGCTGGTGGTGCGGCCTGATCATCCACTGGCCATCCGGCCGGAGATTGCTTTCCACGAAACTCTGCCCTACGATCAGGTCGGGCTACACGGCAACAGCGCCATCTTCGGCCGCACCGCAGACGCGGCCCGGCTGGTGGGAGCCCCGCTGAAGCTCAAGATCCACGTCCCAGGCTTTGACGCACTGTGCCGAATGGTGCAGGCGAACATGGGCATCGGCATCCTGCCCAACCGGGCCTTCGACATCGTCGGCCGACCGATGGGGCTTAAGGCAGTCCCGCTGACCGACCCCTGGGCTCGGCGGGAACTGCTGCTGATCCACCGCGGCGAGCAGACCCTGTCACCCGGCAGCCGATTGCTACTCGCTCATCTGGCCGGGCTAGAGATATGAAAACTGAGCGTTCTCGATCCGAGAATTCTAATTAGATAAATGCGATTGGATATGCCGTAAAAAAGTTCGCACACTGCTGTACCTGATAAACAAGTTCAGTGATGCGGTGAAATATGGCAGCTCCTCTCGAGGGAATTCGCGTCGTCGAAATCGGCACCTTGATTGCCGCTCCATTTGCTGGACGGCTTCTGGCCGAGTTTGGGGCGGAAGTTGTCAAGATCGAACCGTTGGGAACAGGCGATCCATTGCGTCGATGGCGTAAGATTCACGGAGGCACGTCACTCTGGTGGTACCTGCAATCCCGCAATAAGCAGTCGATCGCGCTCGACCTGAAATCTCCTGACGGGGTTGAGATTGTACGCCGGCTAACTGCCGAGGCGGATGTCCTGATCGAGAACATGCGTCCCGGTGCCCTGGAAAAGCTGGGGCTCGGTTGGGACACGCTGCACACGATCAACCCAAAACTGACAATGGTGCGCATCTCCGGCTATGGCCAGACTGGGCCCTACCGCGACCGCCCTGGTTTCGGTGCGATCGGCGAGGCGATGGGCGGCATCCGCTACACCACTGGCGACCCAGAAAGCCCGCCGGCCCGCGTCGGCATCAGCTTGGGCGACAGCTTGGCCTCGCTCTACGGCGTGATTGGTGCGCTGATGGCGCTCTTACGGGTGAAGACCGGTCAGGGCGACGGACAGATGGTCGACGTCTCGCTGGTCGAGAGCGTTTTCAGCCTGATGGAAAGCTTGGTACCGGAGTACGACGTGATGGGCTTTGTCCGCGAGCGGTCGGGCGGTGCCCTGCCCGGCATCAGCCCCTCCAACACCTACCCGACCTGCGACGGCGGCTATGTTGTGATCGCCGGCAACAGCGATCCAATCTTCAAACGGCTGATGCAGGTGATTGAGCGACCGGATCTGAGAGACGATCCAGCGCTTGCCCACAATGACGGACGCGTCGCTCACAACGAACTGCTTGACCGCGCCATCGCCGCCTGGACCCGGACCCGGGCGATGGACGAGGTGCTGAGACAGCTTGATGCTGCTGAGGTGCCGGCGGGCCGCATCTACTCGGTGGCGGACATCGTAACCGACCCGCATTACCGTGACCGCGGCATGATCCTGCAGGGCGAGTTGCCTGACCAGGTGCCCTTCAAGATGCCGGGGATCGTGCCAAAGCTGTCGGACACGCCGGGTTCAGTGCGCTGGATCGGCCCGGCGCTGGGCGCCCACACCAATGCGGTGCTCGATCGGCTGGCGTTCGATACCGCGGCGATTGAGCGGCTACGCCGGGAAGGCGTCGTGCAATGAGCGCCGCCAACGATACGCTTCTGGTTCAGGAGATCGCGCCGCGTGACGGCCTGCAGATCGAACCGGTCTGGATCGAGACCGATCGAAAGATCGCGCTGATCGACGGGCTGTCTGAGTGCGGCTTCACCCGGATCGAGGCCGGATCCTTTGTGTCGCCCAAAGCGATCCCGATGCTGCGCGACGGGGGGGAGGTATTCGCCCGCATCCGACGCCGGCCGGGCTGCCTCTACGTCGCACTGGTGCCCAACATGAAAGGTGCCGAACGCGCGATCGCCGCCGGGGTGGACGAGTTGAACCTCGTCGTGTCGGCCAGCGAGACGCACAACGGCGTCAACATGCGGATGAGCACCGACTCCTCCTTCGAAGCCTTTGCACGCATCGCCGAGGTGGCAGCCAGCACCGGCGTTCGGCTGAACGGCACCGTCGCCACTGCCTTCGGTTGCCCATTCGAGGGCGGCATCACGGAAAACCGAGTGATCAGTTTCGCCGAGCGCTATTTGGCGCTTGGCATCACGAATGTGACCCTGGCCGACACCACCGGCATGGCCGACCCGCGGCTGGTGACGGAACGCACCGGGCGTGTGCTGCGGCTGGTGCCCGCCGCCGGGCTGACCCTGCATTTCCACAACACCCGTGGCCTGGGGCTGGCGAACGTGCTGGCCGGTTTCCAGGCCGGCGCTCGGCGCTTCGACGCCTCTCTGGGCGGACTCGGCGGCTGTCCCTTCGCGCCCGGCGCCACCGGCAACATTTGCACGGAGGATCTTGTGCATATGTGCCACGCGATGGGCATCCCGACCGGGATCGACCTTGATCGGCTGCTGGCTTTGTCGCGCAGCTTGCCGGCGCTGCTGGGTCATGACGTGCCGGGGCAGGTGGCGAAGGCTGGCCCGGTCTGGGAACTGCATCCGGCGCCGGCCTCGGCAAAGGCCGCATCGGGAGCCTGCGGTACGGTTTAAACGCCACACCAAGCCACATTCTCGAACCAAAAACCTGGAGGAAACGCCATGAGCATCCATCGACGCAGAGCCCTGACGGCGATGCTGACCGCCACCGCCCTGCCCTGGCTGGCAGCGGTTCCCGCTGTCGCTCAGACGGCGCCGATCACGATCAAATTCAGCCATGTCGTGACCGCCGAGGCCCCCAAGGGCAAGGCCGCCGACTATTTCAAGAAGCTGGCCGAGGAGCGAACCGGCGGTCGCGTGAAGGTCGAGGTTTACCCCAACAGCCAGCTCTACAAGGATAAGGAGGAGATGGAGGCGGTTCAGCTCGGCGCCGTTCAGATGCTGGCCCCGGCCTTCGGCAAATTTGGCCCACTTGGTGTGCGCGAGTTTGAAGTCTTCGATCTGCCCTACCTGTTCGACAGCATGGAACAGGCCAGGAAGATCACCCAGGGGCCGATCGGCGCCTCGCTGCTGCGCAAGCTAGAGCCAAAGGGCATCCTGGGGCTGGCCTTCTGGGACAACAGCTTCAAGCAGATGACCGCCAACACGCCACTGCACATGCCCGAGGACTACAAGGGCCTGAAGATGCGCATCCAATCCTCGAAGGTGATCGAGGCACAGATGCGCCAACTCGGCGTGCTGCCCCAGATGATGGCCTTCTCCGAGCTGTACCAAGCCCTCCAGACCGGGGTGGTGGACGGGCAGGAAAATCCCTTCAGCAACATCTATACCCAGAAGATGCACGAGGTGCAGAAGCACATGACAATCACCAACCACGGCTATCACGGCTATGTGGTGATTGTGAACAAGCCGTTCTGGCAGAGGCTGCCGCCAGACATCCGCACCACGCTGGAGGGCGCGATGAAGGAGACGACCGCCTATTTCACTAAACTCGCTCAGGAAGAGGATCAGCAGGCACTGGAAGCCATCCGCAAGTCCGGCCTGATGACGATCCACACTCCGAGCCCGGAAGAGAAGGCGGCGTTGCGCACAGCCCTGCTGCCGGTGCATGAGCAGATGAAGTCGCGCTATGGCGCCGAGCTGCTGGACCAGATCAATAAGGAGATTGGCCGCACCGTCCAGCAGTGACCGCTCCGTCCTAATTCTCTTTCGATTGGTGCTGCGTGAAACTTGCCATGCCCGTTCCTCCGGGCATGGCTTTTTCTTTTCAGCTATTCGCAAGATCATGCCAGAATTCGGGTTCTGTTGCGAAGTTTGGCGGCAGGCGCCGAGTGCCAGGGCGGCGGCATCGTCAGGCGGCAACATTGAACAGGCGGGCGATGACGGTCGCCTGGGCGGGCATATCGTTGGCGGGCATGCCGGCGATCGTCCGGCGCGCGGTGTGGAAGCTCTTGAAGCCGAGCCCCGGCCAGACGAGTCGCTTGATGTGGCGGTGATCCTGTTCAACGATATTTGCGGCGACGTCCTTCAGGATGGCGTTGTCCAGCATGGCCTCGGCCAGCAGCTTCTTCAGCCGCGTGTTCTCGTCCTCGAGCGCCTTCAGCTGCCGGGCTTCGGAAACCTCCAGCCCGCCGTACTTGGCCTTCCAGCTGTAGAAGGTCGCCTCGCTGATCCCATGCCGGCGGCACACGTCCGCCGTCTTCTGACCGGCCTCCTGCTCCTTCAGGATGCCGATGATCTGCTCCTCGCTGAACCGGCTGCGTTTCATCCGTCCGTCTCCTCTCGATGACGGACTCTACCCAGTGCTGAAGGAATTTGCCGGTCTCAGGTCAACATGCCAAATCATGAAATCGTTTTATCGCGACCTGCTTTATAGCCGAGCAGTGCTTGGGAAGCCCCATCAACGTGCATATTTCGGCGGAAAGCACCCAGCGGGAACGGCGGAAAGCGCCCGGGCAGA
>CBFGPE010000144.1:0-17055 GCA_965650625.1 uncultured Azospirillum sp.
GCGCTCGACGCCTATGGCCCGGTCACCGACAATGCCGGCGGCATCGCCGAGATGTCGGACATGCCCGCCAACATCCGCGTCACCACCGACGCGCTGGACGCCGTCGGCAACACCACCAAGGCGGTGACCAAGGGTTATGCCATCGGCTCCGCCGGTCTGGCCGCCCTGGTTCTGTTCGCCGCCTATGTCCAGGACCTTGGCCATTACTTCCCGAACATCCCGGTCGAGTTCCGGCTGAACGACCCCTATGTCGTCGTCGGGCTGCTGGTGGGCGGCCTGCTGCCCTACCTGTTCGGCGCCATGGGCATGACCGCCGTCGGCCGCGCCGCCGGATCGGTGGTGGTGGAGGTGCGGCGCCAGTTCCGCGAAATCCCCGGCATCATGGAGGGCACCGCCAAGCCCGACTATGGCCGTGCGGTGGACATGCTGACCAAGGCGGCGATCAAGGAGATGGTGATCCCCTCGCTGTTGCCGGTGCTGGCCCCGGTGGTTCTGTATTTCGTCATCTCCGCCATCGGCGGTCAGGCCGCCGGATTCGCGGCACTGGGCGCCATGCTGCTGGGCACCATCGTCACCGGCGTCTTCGTCGCCATTTCGATGACGTCGGGCGGCGGCGCCTGGGACAACGCCAAGAAATACATCGAGGAGGGCAACCACGGCGGCAAAGGCTCCGACGCCCACAAGGCGGCGGTGACCGGCGATACCGTCGGCGACCCCTACAAGGACACCGCCGGCCCGGCGGTGAACCCGATGATCAAGATCACCAACATCGTGGCGATCCTGCTGTTGGCGATTTTGGCACAGTTCGGCTGAAGGGACGGTGCGGGGCGGGACAACCACCCGCCCCGCACCGGACCACTCACATCCCCGGCGACGCTTCCGGGGCCAGCTGCTCGACGAACTCGTTGAAGTCCGAGGCTTCGCGGAAGTCCTTGTAGACGGAGGCGTAGCGGATATACGCCACCTGATCCATCGTCTGCAGCGCCTCCATGATCTTCTCGCCGATCTGCTTCGACGGGATTTCGCTCTCGCCGGAGGATTCCAGCTGGCGGACCATGCTGTTCACCACCCGGTCGATGCGGTCGGCGTCGATCGGGCGCTTGCGCAGCGCGATCTTCATCGACCGCAACAGCTTCTCGCGGTCGAAGGGTTCGCGCTGGCCGTTGCTCTTCACCACCGTCAGCTCGCGCAGCTGGACGCGTTCGAAGGTGGTGAAGCGGGCGCTGCAACTGGGACAGAAGCGCCGCCGGCGGATTGCCGAGTTGTCTTCGGTCGGGCGCGAGTCCTTGACCTGGGTGTCCTCGTTTCCGCAGAACGGGCAGCGCATCTGTCGATCACCTTATCGGATCAGAGGGTCGGGTAGATCGGGAACTGACGGCACAGGCCGCGCACCCGCTCGCGCATCGCGGCCTCGACCGCCGTGTTGTCGCCGGAGTTGCTGGCGGCCAGCCCGTCCAGCGTCTCGACGATCATCTCGCCGACCTGTTTGAACTCGGCGGTGCCGAAGCCGCGGGTGGTCGCCGCCGGGCTGCCCAGACGGACGCCGGAGGTGATCATCGGCTTCTGCGGGTCGAACGGCACGCCGTTCTTGTTGCAGGTCATGCCGGCATGCTCCAGGCTGGCTTCCGCTGCCTTGCCGGTCAGGTTCTTCGGACGCAGGTCTACCAGCACGATGTGGCTGTCGGTGCCGCCCGACACGATGTCCAGCCCGCCGCCGATCAGCGTCTTGGCCAGCACCTGGGCGTTGTCGACCACCGCCTGGGCGTAGGCCTTGAACTCCGGACGCAGCGCCTCGGCAAAGGCCACCGCCTTGGCGGCGATGACATGCATCAGCGGACCGCCCTGCAGACCGGGGAACACCGCCGAGTTGATCTTCTTGGCGATCTCTTCGCTGTTGGTCAGCACCATGCCGCCGCGCGGGCCGCGCAGGGTCTTGTGGGTGGTGGTGGTGGCCACGTCGGCATAGGGGAACGGGTTCGGATAGACGCCGCCGGCGATCAGGCCGGCATAGTGGGCGATGTCCACCATCAGGTAGGCGCCGACCTCGTCCGCGATGGCGCGGAAGCGCTGGTAGTCCAGAACGCGCGGATAGGCGGAGCCACCGGCGATGATCAGCTTCGGCTTGTGCTCGCGGGCCAGCGCTTCGACCTGATCGAAGTCGATCAGGTGGTCGTCCTTGCGAACGCCGTACTGCACGGCCTTGAACCACTTGCCCGACATGTTGGGGGCGGCGCCGTGGGTCAGGTGGCCGCCGGCGGCCAGCGACATGCCCAGCACGCAGTCGCCCGGCTGCAGCAGGGCCAGCATCACCGCCTGGTTGGCCTGGGAGCCGGAGTTGGGCTGCACGTTGGCGAAATCGCAGCCGAACAGCTTGCAGGCGCGCTCGATCGCCAGGTTCTCGGCGATGTCGACGAACTCGCAGCCGCCATAGTAACGCTTGCCCGGATAGCCTTCGGCATACTTGTTGGTCAGGACCGAACCCTGCGCCTCAAGCACCGCCTGCGAGACGATGTTCTCGGACGCGATCAGTTCGATCTGCTCCTGCTGGCGGACCAGCTCGTCGCGCACCGCGCGGGCCAGTTCGGGATCGGTCTCGGCGAGCGAGGCGGCGAAGAAGCGGCCGATCTCGGCGGTGTTGCTGCTGGTCATGGCGGAAGGTTCCTCGATCGAAGGGCGCGAAGCCGGCCGGACGCCCGGTCAGGCGGCTTCCGTTGGGTCTTTCCGGGCTCTGTCGCGTCCCGGTTGCGGGCCTTGGCGGCCAAATCAGGGGCCAGGAAAAGGCGGCGCGACAGGCGCGCTCAGCCCATCTTGGCGATGCGGCGGCTGTGGCGCTCGCCACCCTCGAAACCGGTCTTCAGGAAGACGTCGACGCAGTCCTTGGCGATCTCCGGCCCGATGACGCGGGCGCCGAGCGCGATCACGTTGGCGTCGTTGTGCTCGCGCGACAGGCGCGCGGTGGTCACGTCATGGACCAGGGCGGCGCGGATGCCGGGATGGCGGTTGGCGGCGATGCTGATGCCGATGCCGCTGCCGCAGATCAGCACGCCGCGCTGCGCCCGGCCGTCGGTGACGGCGGCGGCCAGCGCCGCGGCGAAGTCCGGGTAATCGACCGAGGCCGGGCCGTCGGTGCCGAGGTCGAGGACGGTGTAGCCGGCGTCCTCGAGCTGCCGGCCGATCTGGGCCTTCAGCTCATAGCCGGCGTGATCGGAAGCGAGTGCCACGGTGCGGACGGTCATGACGGCAGAAACTCCGGTGCGTGCGGTAACGGATGCACAAACGACGACAGCGCCGGCAATGCGGCGAAAGACGCCCGCACCCTACCAGATGTCGGTGCCGACCGCCACTGCCACACCATGACGTGGATGCATAGCTAGGCTCGGGGCTGAACCCGGGACCGGCCTCGGCCACGGCCGGCGACGCCGCTGCGCAGGCCGTGCTTCGCGACTGCCCGTCCATGATGAACCGCCGCACCCCGTCACCGCGAAGGTTTGGAGACGGTTTTCACCTCTGCGTTGCCGAGAAGCTGAAACAAGGGAGATAGCCGATTCGTTATAGGAGCGGGAAAACGTCCAATTGCCGCGGCAGACTCGGCGGAAAATCACAAGCCCGCGCTTACTAGACCGCCGCTAAAGCTGCGGCACAGCCACAACCGCGCAACGATTTTCAGCGAAAGCTGATTTGCACCGCGTTCCTTTGTTCTGACAGCCAAGAGCAACTAATTTGGAGCTTGCCGAAATTATATTGACACCCAAATCACGGTATGCAACTTGGTTCGTACGGACAAATGAAAAACCAGGACACAGTGCAATGAGCGACCAGCTTCGCGCCGATGTACCGGACAATGCGCTGCTGCGGATGACCGCCGACATCGTATCGGCGTATGTCAGCAAGAACGTGTTGCCTGCTCAGCAAATCCCCGATGTGATCAATACGGTCTACTCGTCGCTGACTGGCCTGAATGGTCAGCCTCGCGAGGTCGCGGCGGAACCGCTGAAGCCTGCCGTTCCGATTCGCAAGTCGGTGACGCCCGAATACATCGTCTGCCTGGAAGACGGGAAGAAGCTGAAGATGCTGAAGCGGCACCTTCGTTCGACCTACAACATGTCGCCGGACGAGTATCGGTCCCGTTGGGGACTTCCTCCCGACTATCCAATGGTTGCGCCGAATTACGCGGCGCAGCGTTCGGAATTCGCCAAGCGCATCGGCCTCGGCCGCAGTTCCGGCCGCCAGACCCGCCGCAAGGCCGGCTGACCGCGTAAAGTCCGTATGCAACGCGGGCCGGTCCCATGGGATGCGGCCCGTGTGCATGTCAGAACGATGACTAGGCGGTCGGAAAGACGGCGAAGCCATCGGATTGGTTGAAGACGCAAGGCGGTCGTCCCCGCCAACGGTGGCAGCCCGCCAACTGTGGCAGACTGACCACCGCCAGCATCGCGAACGCCCCGCCGCACCCTGCCGGCCATAGCCCCAGCCGGCTGATCTCAGTTGGCGCAGCCCTTCCGGCCCGACAGGCGGCAGTTGAACCGGTCGACGTTGCGACCCAGTTCCCGCCCGGTCGCCACATTCTCTTCGTTCAGGCAGGTCAGATAGGCCATCGACTTGTCGACATACTCCTTTACCTCGCCCTGACAGGACGACATCTTGTCGGCGCTGAGGAAGGTCGACTGGTCGTCCATACACAGCGGCACGCCCGGCTTCAGGCAGCCCGCCGCAGGGGTGGTGGGCTGGGGCGCCGTCGATGCCGCTCCGCCGGCCTGAGCGCCCTGTGACGGTGCAGCGGGCGCGGCAGACCGGCCGCCATGATCCTGCGTCCCGTGGCCCGGCTTCTGCGAAGTCGCGGCGGTTGCCGTCCGCGCCATGGTCAGCACCGGCAGGGCCGCCGCCAGGGCGGTTGCCGTCAGCACCGCCGACATCACCGACACGCGCAGGAAAGCCGTCACACGAACCGCCCTCACACCAATCATGGCCTCGATCCTCTGGTGTTTCATTCCTCTGTCCGAAAGCCGGCCGGACAACGGCCGGACCCTTTCTTTGCTTACCCGCCCGGACGGCACGGGAGAAGGGCCATTTCTATGCGCCATTCGTTCAGAGATGCGCGGTTCTACAAGCGTTACACCCCCTGCGCCAGTGCCAATGGGCAGGCATAGGTCTACTGTCTGGGTCGAGCGGTTCGCTCTACGACCGGCGATCCGGACTGGGACCATGTCCATTGCGGCCATGTCCCATGCGGGGTTGTCGGCGGAGGCATGCCGGCGCTCACCATCAGCAAAAGCCAGACTTCGATCCGCGCCGTCCGGCCCCGTCCGGCGGCGCGTTTTCTTTGGCAGGCGCCGGTAGCCGGTCAATCACGACCGGTCAGTAGAGACCGCCACGGCCCTTCGGTGGCGGCTTTCCCGGCCCCTGGGAAGAACCGCTGCCGGCCGCGCCAGCGCCGTCGCCGCTCTTGTTCTGCACGAAGCGCAGCTTGTTGATCGCCGTCCGTTTCAGCAACTCCTGGCTACCGGTCGCCGGGCCGGCCACCGTCACCTCGACGCCCGTCTTCGCGTCGATGGCGGTGACCCTCAGATAGCTGCCGACCCGCTGGAATTCGAACAGCACCTCGCCGTCGCCGCCCGCTGCCGTCATGATCCGTCCCCTCCCCTATCCGAAGGCCGATCCCCGTTCGAGACCGCAACGCCCGGTGGCCGCCGCTGTTGTTCCCGCTGCCATTCGGCGCGCAGGAGCCCCGCTCCGCCAACACCCACAGCGAGGAAGGACCATCATAATGGCCGCCAAGACGATGCAGGATCTGCTGATCGAGGATCTTCGCGACATCTACCACGCCGAGAAGCAGATCGCGAAGGCCCTGCCCAAGATGGCCAGGGCTGCCAGCTCCGACCAGCTGCGCAAAGCCTTCGAGACCCATCTGGAACAGACCAATGGTCAGATCGAACGGCTGCAGCAGGTGTTCGAGGAAATGGACACCCGCCCCCGCGGCAAGCATTGCGATGCGATGGAGGGGCTGATCAGCGAGGCACAGGAAATCCTCGAAATGGGTCTGGCACCCGAGGTTCAGGATGCCGCTCTGATCGCCGCAGCCCAGAAGGTGGAGCATTACGAGATCGCCAGCTACGGCACGCTCCACGCCTATGCCACCGCCTGTGGCCTCGACAAGGTGGCGCAGCTGCTGGACGAGACGCTGCAGGAGGAGAAGGACACCGACACGCTGCTGAACAAGCTGGCCATCGGCGACGTCAACAAGAAGGCCATCGCGGCCAGCGGCAAGAAGGCCGCCTGATCCCGGCCAAAGCGTGACCAATCGCCCCCGGGTCGGCAAACGACCCGGGCCGCGGTTGCAACCGCCGCGTCGGACCGGTAGCATCCAGCCATCCGGTCCTTCGCGGTGTTTTGTCATGCGCGGCTTGCTGTCTGCCCTCTGCCTTGCCCTGGTCCTGACACTGCCGTCGGCGCTGCCGGCCGTGGCGTCCGAAGGGGCGCCGGGCGCCCTGCCCCCGTCGGTGCGGATCAAGCCGTTGATGGTCCCGGTGGTGAATGCCGGCCGGATCGAGAAATACACCCAGGTCGAAGTGAACCTGGAGATCGGCGACGCGCTGAAGCTGGGCGAGGTGCAGTTGAGCATTCCCCGCCTGCACGACGCCATTCTGACCGCCATCTACAAGGGCGTGGACGAGGGATGGATCGTGCGCGGCAACATCGCAAACGTCCCCGCCCTGCGCCGCCGGATCGACGAATCGGTCATCGCCATGTTCGGCAAGGACGTCGTCACCCGGATTCTCATCACGCCCATCGCGCGCCAGTCGTCGCTCCAATAAACTCCGCTCAGCAACCATTCCCCAACAGCCAGTGCCCCGGAGGATCGAGTCGTCATGCCCGTCGTCTATGTCGCGCGCAGTGCCGCTCTGACCAAGTGGGCGTCCGACGTCGGACAGGGGAAGCACATCTACAAGCTGGGCATCGCGGAGGACGAGGCCGCGGTGAAGGCCGCCGTCGCCGCCGGCTGGGGTGGCGAAACCGACTGGAAGCTGGTCCAGTCCAAACAGGTCGAGGATCTGGACGAGGACAGCGCGCTGGCCCGGCTTGGGCGGCGCGAGAAGGTGATCGACCCCACCTATTACCCGCGCCTGAAGGGGGCTGCCGGCGTCTACCGCATCACCTTGACCAATGTGCAGAACAGCCTGCTGGTCGCCAAGGCGATGACCGCGGACGAGCCGCTGACCGAAGTGAAGGTCAAGCCCAAGGACATCGCCGACTACATGATCCGCAACGCAATCGCCTGAGCAACCCGCCGAAATGTCCGCTCTGCCGATCCGCCGCGTCGCCTTCGATGCCCTGTCCCTGACCGACCTGCACGACATGCTGGCCCTGCGCAGCCGGGTGTTCGTGGTCGAGCAGGCCTGTCCCTATCCCGACATCGACGGCTGCGACCCCGGGGCGCTTCACCTGATCGCGAGGGACGACACCGGCGCCATCGTCGGCTGCGCCCGCTGCCTTGGCCCAGATGGTAACAGCCCCGTGTCCGAGGGTCCCGGCACGCCGGTTTCCTTCGGCCGGCTGGCGGTGGACCCGTCGCAACGCTCCACCGGCTTGGGCCGGGCATTGGTTGCGGAATCACTGGCGGTGCTGGCGGAACGCTGGCCCGACCACGACGTGCTGATCGGCGCGCAGCTCTATCTGGAGCGCTTTTACGGCAGCTTCGGTTTCGTTCGGGTCACCGAACCCTACGACGATTTCGGCATTCCCCACATCGACATGCGGCTGCGCCGCTGACCAGCAAAGCGACCCGCCGAATCCCATAGGTTGCTGCGTCACCACGCCGCATGCGCGCGGAGGCAATAGCGACGACGGGCAACATTATCGCTGGTAGAACAATCTCTGACCGTTAACGCTTTGTTTGCAAGGCGGGTATAGGCCTTATGTGACAGACAGAAGATTTCGACATACGTAAAATTTTCGATGATCGAAATTGAGCTTCCTGCCGTATCAGGTGCTGCATTCGAACGGGTTAGACGCTCACCAAATCGGATGCGACTCCGCGAGGCAAGGCGACTGTCCGCGCGAATCACAAGCCCGTCCGGTCACATGAGGCGCAAGAAATGTCCTGGTTCACCAATCTCCGAATCGGCGGAAAGCTGCTGACGGCGTTCGCCGCGCTGATCGTCATCATCGGCGCGATCAGCTTTGCCAACTATGCCACGCTGTCGTCCATCCAATCCTCCATCGGCTGGACGATCCACACCTACCGCGTGATCCAGACCACCGACGCGGTGATGGCGGCCATGGTCGACCAGGAGACCGGGCTACGCGGCTATCTGGTCAGCGGCGACCAGGCCTTTCTGGATCCCTATCGCAAGGGCGAGCAGGCGTTCGACCGCGCCCTGGCGGAGGTGAAGTCGCTGACCTCCAACAATCCGCAGCAGCAGGCCCGGCTGGAGGAGCTGCGCAGGAACGCCGCCACCTGGCGCCAGACCGTGGCGGAAAAGGAAATCGCCCTGATGTCCAAGGCCGAATCGCGCGAGGAAGCCCGCGCGATGGAGGCGAAGGCACTCGGCAAGGCGTCGATGGACAATATCCGCGCGCTGGTCACGCAGATCGAAGACACCGAGCGGGCGCTTCTGACCCTGCGCAAGGACGAACAGAAGGCCGCCTTCTCGACCGGCTATCTCACCGCCATCATCGGCGCGCTGGTTTCCGTGCTGGTCGCGGTGACCGCCGGCATGATCCTGCGCGGGGCCATCGCCTCCCCCATCGTCGCGATGACCGCCGCCATGGGCCGTCTGGCCGGCGGCGACCGCAAGGTCGAGGTGCCCGGCGTCGGCCGTGGGGACGAGGTCGGCGCCATGGCCGAAGCAGTGGATGTCTTCAAGCGCAACGCCGTCGAGGCCGACCGCCTCGCCGCCGCCCAGCGCGCCGAGGAAGAGGCCAAGGCCCGCCGCGCCGCCCGGCTGGAGGAACTGATGCGCAGCTTCGAAGGCAATGTCACCGCGGTGGTGCAGAGCCTGTCGGGGGCGGCGACCCAGATGCAGCAATCGGCCGGCACGCTGACCAGCACCGCCGACGAGACCAACCGGCAGAGCACCACGGTCGCGTCGGCCGCCGAGCAGGCCTCCGCCAACGTCCAGACCGTCGCCGCCGCGGCGGAGGAACTGTCCTCCTCCATCGCCGAGATCGGCCGTCAGGTCTCGCAATCGACCCGCGTCGCCGAACAGGCGGTCAGCGGCGCCAGCCGGGCCAACGGCGTCGTCTCCGGCCTTGCCGACGGCGCGCAGAAGATCGGCGAGGTGGTGGACCTCATCAACAACATCGCGGCGCAGACCAACCTGCTGGCGCTCAACGCCACGATCGAGGCGGCGCGCGCCGGCGAAGCGGGCAAGGGCTTCGCCGTGGTGGCGAGCGAGGTGAAGAGCCTGGCCAACCAGACGGCGAAGGCCACGGAGGACATTACCGGCCAGATTGCCACCATCCAGGGCGCCACCCGCGAGGCGGTGTCGGCAATCGAGGAGATCGGCCGCATCATCACGGAGATCAGCCAGATCTCCGCGACCATCGCCTCGGCGGTGGAACAGCAGAGCGCGGCGACCCAGGAGATCAGTCGCAACGTCCAGGAAGCGGCCCAGGGTACCCAGCAGGTGACCAGCAACATCGCCGGCGTCACCCGCGCCGCCGGCGACACCGGCCGCGCCGCCGGCGAGGTCCGCAGCGTCGCCGACCACCTCAGCACCGAATCGACCCGCCTGCGCCAGGAGGTAGAAAGCTTCCTGAGCGGGGTGAAGGCGGCGTGAGGGGTGTTTGGGGGGAGGCGCTTTGCACCTCCCCCCGCAATGCCTCAGTGCGACAGCAGCAGCGGCACCGGGCAGGTGCGCAGGACATGGCGCGTCCCGCTGCCGCGATGCAGGAACGGGAAGCCGTAATGGCCATGGGCGCCCATCACCAGCAGGTCGGCGCCAGTGTCCATGGCGCGGGCCAGCAGGGCATCCATCGCGCCGATGTCGTTGACGGTGAAGTGGGTCTGCTCCGCCTTCACGCCATGGAAGGCGAGATGGTCGAGCAGCCCGACCCGCGGTGCTTCGGGCGCGGCGTTCGAGGCCTGGGTCAACACGGTGATGACCGTCACCTCGGAAGCCTTCTCCAGCATCGGCATGGCGTCGGACAGGGCGCGGGCGGCCTCGCGCTCGGCATTCCAGGCGACGGCGACGCGCTTGCCGATCACCGGGAAGCGGCCGGCATAGGGCACGACCAGCACCGGGCGGCCGGAGTTCAGCACCACCTGCTCGTTCAGTTCTTCCGGTGCGGCCTGCGATCCGGCCTCGCGGTCATACTGGCCCAGCACCGTCAGGTCGGCGAAGCGCGACCAGATGATGACCTCGCGGATGACGTGGTTGTATTCGCCGTGGGTCAGGCCGTGCCAGTGCCCCTGCAGGCCGGACGCGGCGAGCTTCTCGTTGAACAGCGCCTCGCTGCGCGCCGCCGCGTCGACCAGATGGTCGCTGGACCGGCGGGCGATCACGCTGGTGGCGTTGCGGTCGCCCTGCGCGAACAGGCCGCGCAGGAAGGCGCCATGGCTCTGGGCCAGCGCGATGGCGGCGTCGAGTCGCGCCTCGACATGCGGGCTGCTGTCGAGATGGACGAGGATGTGCTTGTAGGTCATGCGGGTCCTCCCGGTATGAAATGCGAAGTCTTGCGACGTCTGCCGTTGTCCGTGGGGCCGATGCCATGGGGCTGATCGACGGCCCAACGGATTGTTTCATATGCATCATGTTTAACCGGGCGGCGTTCGTCCAGCAGCGTTCGTCCAGCCTGCGGTGAAAGGTCGCAACGGCGCAAACGCATCGCCAGGAGCCGGTCAGGCGTCGCGGAACCGTCCATAGGTGTAGTGCGCCGCGCAGGCGCCTTCGGCCGAGACCATGCAGGACCCCATCGGGTTTTCCGGGGTGCAGACGGTGTCGAACAGCTTGCAGTCGACCGGCCGCTTCACCCCACGCAGGATGGCGCCGCAATCACAGCCCTTGTGGTCGGGCACGCTGGCCCCGGCGATGGGAAAGCGCCGCTCGGCGTCGAAGGCGGCATAGGCGTCGCGCAGCTTCAGCCCGCTGTGCGGGATGCTGCCCAGGCCGCGCCATTCGAAGGACGGCCGGGTCTCGAAGATCTCCAGCACCAGCGCCTGCGCCTTGCGGTTGCCGTCGGCGGTGACGGCGCGGGTGAACTGGTTTTCCACCTCCGCCCGCCCGTCGTTGATCTGGCGGACCAGCATCAGGATGGATTGCAGCACGTCCAGCGGCTCGAATCCGGAGATCACCACCGGCTTGCCATGGTCCGCGGCGGCCGGGGCATAGGCCTCCGACCCGATGACGACGGAAACATGGGCCGGCCCAACGAAACCGTCGAGCGACAGCCCCTCGTCCGCCCCCGCCAGGATGCCCTGGATGGCCGAGGGGGTGAGCACATGGTTGCAGAAGACGGAAAAGTTGGTCAGCCCCTGCGCCGCCGCCGCCCGCACCGCCAGCGCAGTGGGCGGAGTCGTCGTCTCGAAGCCGATGGCGAGGAACACCACCTGCCGGTCCGGATTCTCCGCGGCGATGCGCACCGCGGCGTCGGCCGACACCACCATGCGCACGTCGGCGCCCTGCGCCTTGGCCTTCAGCAGGCTGAGCCGTCCCGACCCCGGCACCCGCATGACGTCGCCATAGGTGCACAGCGTCACCTCCGGCCGGCGGGCCAGCGCGATAGCGTCGTCGATCCGCCCGACCGGCAAGACGCAGACCGGGCAGCCCGGCCCGTGGATCATCCGCACATTGTCGGGCAGCAGGTCGGGAATGCCGTAGCGGGAGATGGCGTGGGTGTGGCCCCCGCAGAACTCCATCAGGTGATAGGAGCGGTCGGACCGCACCTCCCGCGCGATGGCGGCGGCGACGTTGCGGGCAAGCACCGGATCGCGGAACTCATCGACATATTTCATGGTCGCTCCCTCTGCCCCGCCATTTCACCCGCAAGGCTGATCGTATGCGTTGATACGGATCAAGAGGGAAGTTCGACAATCCGTGCGCTTGCCCGTGAGCTTGCCGCTATCTCACACCTTGTAGGCCAGCCGCAGCCCGCCCCAATGGCGGCCGCGGACGGTGACGGGGGCGGAGACGTCCTTCATCAGCGCATATTTCCCGCCGCCCATGTCGCGCCGGTAGGTCTGCAGCAGGAAGGGCTTGGTGTTGCGCCCGGCGGCCAGACCGACGCGGTCGTTGAAGATGCGGCGGTTGCGGCAGTTGGCGGCGTTCCACACCGGGTCACGGCCCTGGGGCTGGCTGAACTGGCGATTGTGGGTGGGCAGATAGCCGTTCTCGTCGATCGCCACGCAGAAAACGATGCGGCTGTTGGCCGCCAGCACCGGCTCTTGGATTCCGGGCAGCACGCGGTCGCACAGCTGAGTGTAGCGGGTCAGCACCTGCTGCGGGTCCGATCCGGCCACCGGCTGGTAATTGCGGTCGAACAGGTCGGACTCGCTGATGTCGCCACGGGCCAGCGCGTCCTCGAAGGCGGCGGACACCTTGGCGGCGGCATCCTTGACCGCGGCGATGAAGGGGGTGTCGACCGTCTCGATGTTCAGTTCGGCGGTGATGCCGATCAGCCGCTCGCTCATGCCGACCAGATTGTTCACCCGATCGCGCGCCTGCGCCAGATTGTCGCTGGACAGCTTCACGCCCGCCGCCAGATCGGTGATCTCGCGCTCCAGCTCGCCGCAGTTGCCGCCGATCTCGGCGGAGGCGGCGTCGATCTTGTCGGTCTCGCCGTTCAGTTCTCGCATGGCGCGGCCGACCGTCTCGATCACCGTGCCGATGGCGGTGGTGCCTTCGCTGACCGCACGGGCCTTGGCGGCGCTGGCGGCGCTCTCCGTCATCAGGCGCTGCGCCTGCTCGTTCAGCACCTTCAGCGTCGCGTCGATTTCCGTCGTCGCCTCGCTGGTCTTGGTGGACAGCGACTTCACCTCGTTCGCCACCACGGCGAAGCCGCGGCCGGCCTCCCCGGCGCGGGCCGCCTCGATGGTGGCGTTCAGCGCCAGCAGGTTCGTCTGCTTGGCGATGGTGAAGATTTCCTTGGCGACCTTGCCGACACGCTCCAGCGCATCGCGCAGTCCGGCGATCTGCCCCTCGATCCCCGTCACCGAGGACACCAGCGCATGAATGTCGGACAGCGACTGCTGCACCCGATCGTGGGAGCTGTCGACCTCCTGCCGCGCCTGTTCGGTGACCGAGCGTGCGACGGCCGACGCCTCCGAAATGCGCTGCGTGCTGCGCGACATCTTGGCGCCGGTATCGCGCAGCTGCGTGAACACCTCCGACTGGTGGGTGACGCGGGCGTTCACATCCTCGATATGGCCGGCGATATCCGCGATCTCGATGCCGAGATTGCCTGCTTCCTGCGCGATGTCCGCGATCAGATGCGGACGAAGCTCAACGCCACCATCCATCCTATCCACCATTCTTGCTGTTTTATAACCGAGCGCTTTCTCCCGAGTACTATTATTGCGCTTTTGATACAGATTCGCAACGAACGGGGTGCCAGAACGGCGCCTGGCACCCCTGTCCTTTGGTAGGATACCGTAAGGGGAGGACACGCCTGAAGATTGTGGGTCAATCCTCGATGGCCGCGAAATACGGGTTATCCCTCACTACGGATCCGTATCCCCGGCTGCGTCGCCCACAACCATCAATCGACAGAACTTGATTGCCGGGCAAGGGCTCTCAGCCGGCAATCCGGTGATCCAGCCGCTCGTCAGCCAACCCGGCCGGCTCCTGGTGAACCATCACCTCGGCATTGACGAAGGCGTCGCGCAACCGCTGCTCGACCCGGTCGGCGATATCGTGGGCGGCGGTCAGGCTGATGCCGCCGTCCAATTCCAGATGCAGTTCGATAAAACAGCCGGTGCCGGCATTGCGGGTGCGCAGGTCGTGCAGGCCGCGCACCCCCGGCTCAGCCCGCGCCAGTTCGGCGATGCGCTCGCGCTCCCCCTCGGCCAGTTCGCGGTCCATCAGCACGTCCAGCGCGTCGCGCGCCACGCCGCGGGCGCCGTTCAGCAGAAACAGGGCGATGCCGATGCCGAACAGCGGATCGACCACGGTCAGCCCCGTCGCCTCGGTCAGCAGGATGGCGACGATGACCGCGGCGTTCATCAGCAGGTCGCCGGAGTAATGCAGCCGGTCCGCCCCGATGGCGACGGAGCCGGTGGCCGCCTGCACCCGGCGCTGGAAGGTGATGAGCCCGGCGGTCAGCAGGATCGACAGCAGCATCACGGCAATGCCCATCATGCCCTCGGTGATCGGCTCCGGCCGGATCAGCCGTCGCACCGCCTCCACGCTCAGCAGCACCGCCGATCCGCCGATGAAGGCGGCCTGGGCGAGCGCAGCCAGCGCCTCTGCCTTGCCGTGCCCGAAACGGTGGTTGGCGTCGGCCGGGCGCAGGGCATGGCGCACCCCCAGCAGAGTCACCACCGACGCCATCAGGTCGGTGCAGGAGTCGATCAGCGACGACAGGATGCTGACCGACTCGGTCAACAGATAGGCGACCAGCTTCGCCGCGATCAGGGTGGAGGCCACCGACACGCTGGCATAGGTGGCATAGCGGCGCAGCTTGTCCGCCGATGCCGCGTTTTGCGCACTGTCGCTCAATGCTCCCCCCATCCGCTTGGCCTCATCCGCTTGGCCCCCGATCCCGGTGCCCGGCCGCCCTGGCCGGCGCGCGACCGTAGCGGCCCATCCTTACGGGTCGCTTACGGCCGACTTGTGCCTGCAGTGCCCCGGTTAAGGATAAAGATGCTCGGTGGTCCAACCGGTCTGCATGCCGTCGGTCCCCTCGGCGCGCTGGAAAACCAGCCGGTCGTGCAGGCGGAACGGGCGGTCGCGCCAGAATTCGATCCGCGAGGGCAGCACGCGGAAACCGGTCCAGTGCGGCGGGCGCGGCACGGTGCCGATGGCGTATTTGGCGGCGAACTGCGCCACGCGCTTCTCCAGCTCCCACCGCCCCTCCAGCGGGCGCGACTGCAGCGAGGCCCAGGCGCCGATGCGGCTTTCGCGCGGGCGGCTTTCGAAATAGGCGTCGGCCTCGGCATCGGTGACGACCTCCACCGGCCCCTCCACCCGCACCTGACGGCGCAGGCTCTTCCAATGGAAGCACAGGGCGGCGTTCCGATTCGCCAGCAGCTGGGTGCCTTTCCGGCTTTCCGTGTTGGTGTAGAAGACGAAACCGCGCGGATCGATCCCCTTCAGCAGAACCATTCGCACCGACGGGATGCCGTTGGCATCGGCGGTGGCGAGCGCCATGGCGTTGGGATCGTTCGGTTCGCTCTGCTCAGCCTCCTTCATCCATTCGGCGAAGAGATCGTAAGGGTCGCGGTCGGTGCTGTCCGTCATGCCTGTGGTCCTGTATCGATGAGTCCCGTGCCGCCGGGCGGGCCGTGCGCGGCCGGGGGCGCGGCAAGGGGCGCAGGTAGCTTCCGTGCAAAAGCGTAAGGGTCACAGCCTCATCACAATTCACAGCAAGCATAGGGTCGCTTATATCACTGTCCACCGCGAAGCCACCGATAAGGTGCCGCGGCAACCAACCTTTTCGAGGCGCAAGGATGTTCGTGAAGAAAGTCGTTCCGGCCATGATCGTCGCCGGCCTGCTGGCCGGCTGCCAGCTGGGTGGCCAGAAGGAAACGATCGGCACGGCGGGCGGCGCGGTCGCCGGCGGCCTGATCGGCTCGCAGATCGGCGGCGGAACCGGCAAGCTGGTGGCGACCGGTGTCGGCACCCTGCTCGGCGCCTTCATCGGCCGCGAGGTCGGCAGCTCGCTCGACAAGGCCGATGCCGGCTACGCCGAGACCGCGGCCCGCCAGGCCTACGCCGCTCCGGTCGGCGACCGCATCAACTGGAACAACCCGCAGTCGGGCAATTCCGGCACGATCGTCACCACCCGCGACGGCTACAGCAGCGCCGGCACCTATTGCCGCGAGTTCCAGCAGACCATCGTCGTGAAGGGCCGGACGGAGCAGGCGTACGGAACCGCTTGCAAACAGGCCGACGGTACGTGGAAGATCATCGGCAATTCGTAACTCTCCGACCAGCACCCCGCACTCGCAACCTTTAAGCCCCGTTGGGGCGGGAACCCTCTGCCCGTGGCTACGCGCGATCCCTACAGCGTTCTCGGCGTCAGCCGGTCCGCCAGTGCCGACGACATCAAGAAGGCATACCGCAAGCTCGCCAAGCAGCATCACCCGGACCTGAAGCCGGGCGACGCCGCCAACGAGGAGCGGTTCAAGGAAATCTCGGCCGCCTACACGCTGCTGTCGGATGCCGAGAAGCGCGCCCGCTACGACCGTGGCGAGATCGATCCGTCGGGGCAGGAACGGCACGCGGGCTTCGGCTCGCGCGGCCGCTCCGGCAGCCGCGGACGGGCCTACAGCAGCACGGCCGACGACACCTTCTTCGGCGGTGGCGACGACTGGTTCTCCGACCTGTTCGGCGGCGGCCGGCGCCGCCCTGGCGGGCCGGGTGCCGGGGCCGGCGCGGGTGCGGGGGCCGGCGGCTCCGCCGGGCCGCGGGTGCGCGGCAGCGACATCTCCTATTCGGTCACCGTCCCCTTCATCGAGGCGGCGAACGGGTCCAAGCGCCGCATCAACCTGTCCAACGGCAAGAGCATCGACGTCGCCATCCCGCCCGGGACAGAGAACGAGACGAAGCTGCGCCTGAAGGGCCAGGGCCTGCCCGGCATGGGCGGCATGCCCAACGGCGACGCCATCGTCGAGGTGCATGTCGAATCGCACCCCTACTTCACCCGGCAGGACAGCGACATCCATGTCGAGGTGCCGATCACCCTGAACGAGGCGGTTCTGGGCGCCACCGTCAATGTGCCGACGATCAGCGGCAAGGTCGCGGTGAAGGTGCCGCCCGGTGCCAACACCGGTTCGGTCCTGCGGCTGCGCGGCAAGGGCGTGGTGAATCAGGCCACCAAGCAGCCGGGCGACCAATATGTGAAGCTGAAGGTCGTCCTGCCCGACCCGCCCGACGCCGAACTGGTCAAGTTCGTCGA
>CBFGPE010000145.1:0-16946 GCA_965650625.1 uncultured Azospirillum sp.
GTTCGCCCCTGCCGAGGCTCAGTCGGCACGAGCCGTCGAGCACCACACAGTAAAATGGCCGCCCCGCCTCCGTCCGCCGGACACGCCAGCAGCCGGCCCCATAGGTGAGCTTCGAGAAGGAGGCGCTCGGCCGCAGCAGGCTGACCACCTGCGCGAGGGGGTCGACCATACTCGGACTCCTGCAAATGAATTCCGGACTTCCGATTGTAGATGGTCCGACTGTCGCGGTCTATCTTCCGCTTCACACCAAATCGGCAGGAGCCATTCCATGAAAACCATCCTCATCACCGGCTGCTCGTCCGGCTTCGGCCTGGAAACGGCCCGTCATTTCCTCGACTGCGACTGGACGGTCATCGCCACCATGCGCACCCCGCGCGAGGATGTGCTGCCGCGTTCCGACCGGCTGCGCATCCTCCGCCTCGACGTCACCGATGCGGACAGCATCGGCCGGGCGGTGGAAGAGGCCGGAGCGGTCGATGTGCTGGTCAACAATGCCGGCATCGGCCTGCTGGGCGCGCTGGAAGGGGTGACGATGGACAGCGTGCGCGGGATCTTCGCGACCAACACCTTCGGCACCATGGCGATGACACAGGCGCTGCTGCCGCAATTCAGGGCGCGGAAGTCGGGGGTCATCGTCAACGTCACCTCCAGCGTGACGCTGAAGCCGCTGCATCTGCTCTCGGTCTATACGGCGAGCAAGGCGGCGGTGAACGCCTTCACCGAATCGCTGGCTCTGGAACTGGAGCCGTTCAATGTGCGGGCGCATCTGGTCCTTCCCGGCCGGGCGCCGGACACCTCTTTCAGCGAGAATGCCCGGTCCCGCATGCGCGACGCCATTCCGGAGGCTTATGCGCCCCTGGCGCAGAGCGTCTTCGCGGCATGGCAGCAGCCGGGTCCGGTCACCACCGCCTCAGATGTCGCGGAAGCGGTGTGGCGTGCGGCGACCGATCCGTCCTGCCCGATGCGCCTTGCCGCCGGAGCGGACGCGGTGGCGCTCGCATCGGCCTGAGAAGCGCAAGGAGGTCAGCCGCTGCTCCGAAGCGCGTCCGCGACGGCGCGCACGGCCGGAGACAGCGGCGCTCCCGCCGCATAATAGAGGTGGAATCCGGGAAAGCTCGGCGACCAGTCGCTCAAGACCCGCAGCAGTCGGCCATCGTCGATCATCGGTTGCACGACCCGGTCGATGCCGTGCCAGAGGCCGACGCCGCCGATGGCCGCATTCAGCATGAGGTCGGCGTCGTCCGTGACCAGCGTGCCGCCGACGTCGAGCACCACCGTTTCACCGTCGCGCTCGAAGACCCAGCGGTAGAGCGCGCCGGCCGGGCCGCTGAGACAGCCGATGCAGCGGTGGCGCACCAGGTCGGCGGGATGGCGCGGGGGCGGATGATCCGCGAAATAGCCGGGCGAACCGACGACCGCGGCGGTGAACGGCTTGGTCAGTGCCACCGCCACCATGTCCTGCGCCACATCGTTGCCGTACTGGATGCCAAGGTCGAACCCGTCGGTCAGGTCGCCCGGCCATTCGGCCGTGCGCACGTCCAGCGTCACATGCGGACAGTCGCGGGCCAGCCGCCGGACCGCCGGCTCGACCAGCATCTGGATCGCCAGCCGCGGCGCCGCCAACCGCACGGTCCCGACCGGCGCGCCCTCGGGTATGCCGACCGCCGCCACGGCATCGTCCAGCCGCGCCAGCACCGGCCGCAAATCCTGCAGCAGCTTGGCCCCCGCCTCCGTCACCGTCACCGCCCGCGTGGTCCGGTTCAGCAGCCGCTGGCCGATCCGATCCTCCAGCGCGCGGAGCGCGTGGCTCAGCGTCGATGGCGTCAGGCCCAGTTCGGCCGCCGCCCGGCGGAAACTGCAGGCTTCCGCCACCGCGACGAAGGCCCGCAGCTCCGCATATTCCCCCGGCTTCAGGCGTCTGCGCATTGCTGAATGTCACCCACCATGCTGTTGAACCGCTGCCGCCTTATGCAGAAGCCCGGCCGATACTAGCTGAGGTGCATCGGACCCACCATTCCAAGGAGGCTCAGATGACCGTCCGCAAATTCGCCGTGACCGACGTTTCGCTGGAGCGTACCCCCGGCCAGCAGGCCGACGTGTTCGTCGGCAACGCGATCGACCAGCGCCACGGCGCCCCGATCACCATCGGCTACGGCCGCTACGAACCCAACCAGAGCATCGACGAGGAGATTGCCGTCGACGACGTGATGGTGGTGCTGGAGGGGCGGGTCTCGGTCGCGTCCGACGCCGGCACGGTCACCGCCGGCCCCGGAGAGATCATCCACATGCCCAAGGGCTCGTCCGTCACCATCCGCTCGCACGAGCAGGGCGCTCTGACCGCCTACGTCACCCATCCGCACTGGCAGGAAGCGCATCCAGACGCAAAACCGCGCTGATCGGGAAAAGGCGCAAGTTTGTGGTGCGGCTCACATCCCGGAATCCGGGTCTTGGGTAGGGTCTGTCCATCGGCAACACGCCGCATCCCGCGGCCCCGAGACAGGAGACCAGATCATGATCCGCACCTCCCTGCTGACCGGCTTCGCTTCGCTCGCCCTGTTCGCCGCCCCGGCGATGGCCCAGAACATCTCCGACATCTCCAACACCGCGGCCGGCATCGGCAACACCGCCAACCAGAGCGCGCTGGTCATGCAGAAGTCGAAGGGTCCCTTCGCCGGGCCGAACGTCGCCACCGTGTCGAACCTCGCCGCCGGCATCGGCAACACGGCCAACCAGGGCGCCTTCGTGAAGCAGCGCAGCGGCGGCGTGTTCGGCGGCGGCTCGGCGGCGACCATCGGCAACACCGCCGCCGGCATCGGCAACAACGCCGGCCAGATGGCCACGGTGATGCAGCGCAGCGGCGGCCTGCTGAGCGGCGGCTCGGTCGCCAATGTCGGCAACACGGCGGCCGGCATCGGCAACACCGCCTTGCAGAACGGCACCGTGCTACAGCGCTCCGGCGGTCTGCTCGGTCCCTTCAACCACAGCTCCATGCAGAACCTGTCGGCCGGCGTCGGCAACTTTGCCGGACAGAGCGCCCTGGTCAAGCAGCGCTGACCGCCGCCCCTCTCCTTCCAGGCTTCCTCCCCAGACCTCGCTCCGGCCGGACCCCCGGCCGGAGCTTTCTTTTGCCCGCCTGCCGCCGCCGGAACATTGCCGGAAAAGGCCGGCCAACTGTGGGTCAGCTCACAGAAGCAATCCCGGCCCTCCACTACGCTTCCATCAAGAGAACATAGGGGCGCGGAAGCCCGAAGCCTCACCCCCCATCGAAGGAACCCATGCCATGATCCGCAATTTCGTTCTGGGCGCCCTCGCCACGGCCTTGCTCGCGACCCCCGCCCTGGCGCAGCCCAAAACCGCTGCCGGCCCCGGCCTGCCCTCCATGATGGCCGTTCCCGGCCTGGTCAACACCAACGTCGCCAACGCCACCAATGTCGGCGCCGGCATCGGCAACTCGGCGCAGCAGCAGGGCGCCGTCTTCCAGGGCGGCAGCGGTGCGCCCATCCGCGGCGTCGGCCCGCTGGTCAGCACCAATGTGGGCACAGCCACCAACGTCGCCGCCGGCATCGGCAACAGTGCCGGGCAGAGGCTGCTCGGCTTCCAGGGCAATGCCCAAGGGAGCGGCGTACAGGTCGGGCTGAATTTCAGCGGCCGCGGGCCTCTGGTCAGCACCAATGTCGGGGTCGGCACCAACGTCACCGCCGGCCTCGGCAACAACGCCGGCCAATCGCTGACCGGCCTGCGCCGCTGATCCCCCACCCCTCCTATCCGGGAGGCCACCGATGCCGAAGCTCCCGATTATCCTGACCATCGCCGCGCCCGCCCTGCTGTTCGCGGCCCTATCGGCCCCGGTGCAGGCCGGCTCCCTCGCCTGCCAGACGGTCAACGGCAAGACCGTCTGCATGCGGGGATCGGGAACGCTGAGCTGCGTGACGCTCGACGGCCAGACCCGCTGCTCCGCCACGCCGTCCGATCCGCGGTCGGAGGTCGTTCCCGATGCGGAAGCCCGTCTGCTTCCCCGCCCGGTCGCCCCTGACCTGCACAACCTCCTCGACCGCCGGGCCTTCCCGTTCGGCCATCAGGTCCGCTCCCTTGACCTGGATGACGACGACGACCCGGATATCGACTGATCCCCCACCGCAACCGAACCGGAGACACCTCCATGTCCCGCCTGCTGCCCCTGTCGCTGGCGCTTGCCACCATCGCCGCCGCACCGGCCTTCGCCGCGACACCGACCCTGTCCTACACGCGGGCCACCTCGCTCGGCCCGCTGATCCTCCAGCCGGCCCCCGGCATCCCGAAGCCGCCGCCCTGCCTGACCTGCGGCCGGACGACCCTGCCGGGGATCACGCCGGGTCCGACCTTCGGCGGCGACCGCGCCTTGAACCCACAACCGCTGCCGCCGAAGGCGATCTTCCGCTGATCTCCGACTTTCCGACCAAAGGGCGACCGGCCAGCACCGGCCGCCCTTTTCGTGTCCGCCCTGCGCACGGACGGCGCAGACGCGCCAACGACGGCGTACCGCCTTTGACGGAGTAAGACGGTGCGGTTGCCGGCGTACCATTTCCTGGCTGGAGAAGCGGCCCACGATGTCAGCCAGGGGGAGTGGCGGCCATGACCGCGATACGGATCAACTTCGACAAGGATCTCGTCCTCGCCGGGCATTTCCTGCTCAAGCATCTGGAGCGGGAGGAACGGCAGCGTCTGGCCAATACCGCTCGGCTGTCCCACCACCCGCGCGGCGCCATGATCTTCCAGAAGGGCGATCCGGGCGACAGCATGATGGCGGTCATCCGCGGCCGGGTGAAGATCTGCTGCCATTCGATGGACGGCAAGGAGCTGGTGCTGAGCATCATCAACAAGGGCGGCCTGTTCGGCGAGATCGCGCTTCTGGACGGCGAGCCGCGCACCGCCGACGCGGTGGCGCTGGAGGAGACCGACCTGCTGGTCCTCGACCGCTCGCAGCTGATGCCGGTGCTGACGGCCCGGCCCGATCTGGCCTTCCGCATCATCGGCGTGCTGTGCAAGCGGCTGCGCACGACCAGCGAGCATCTGGAGGACACGCTTTTCCTGGAAGCGCCCTCCCGCTTCGCCCGCGCCCTGAAACGGCTGGGCGAGGCCTTCGGCAAGCCGGGACCGCAGGGTCTGCGGCTGGATATCAAGCTGTCGCAGCAGCAGCTTGGCTGCCTCGTCGGCGTCTCGCGAGAGAGCGTCAACAAGCTGCTGAACGAATGGCAGCGCGCCGGCGTGATCGAAATGGATGCCGGCCATATCGTCATCCGCGACACCCGCGCGCTGGACGAGATCGGCGAATCCTGCGGCTGAACCGCCCAATCGACACCGTCCTGTGAGCCGCGCCACAGCGCCCGCTGCCGATGCCGCCCTATCCTGCTCCCCGTAGTCGGCCACCAGCCCGGCCGCCGATCCGGAAGGAGCCCATGACGATGTCGCCCCGTACCGCCCTTCTTCCCACGGTCGCCGCCCTGCTGCTGACTGCCGGGACGGCCACAGCCCAGGTCACCGGCGGCATCGCCTTTCCGCCCGGCCCGATCCCCGGCGCCGCGATGGCGCAGGCCTTCTCCCAGGCGCCGCGCCTGCCGGTGTCGGTGAATCCGACACCCCGCGGCGCGCCTCCCGGCGCGATGGTGACCAACCCGTCGGTCCGCCGGTCTTCCGTGAACCAGCAGGCGATCACCCGCATCCGCGGCGATGCCGGCTATCTCGCCGGCTTCAACAAGGGCCAGCCGCTGGCCGCCAGCCGCCAGCCGCCGGTGCAGCCCGACCCCGGCTTCACCATCATCGACGCGCCCTTCATCGTGAACAACTTCAACAGCGCGCTGAACTTCGCCTTCGGCGACGGCAATGTCAGCCAGCAGCAGCTTGGTGACGGCAGCGCCGGCCCGGTGGAGACCGCTACCCCCGCCCCGGCGGCGCCCGAACCGGCCCCGGCACCCGATCCGGCCGCCCAACCCGCCGGCCCCTCGACGCTGGACATGCTGATGCGCACCGCCGGGCCGCTGCCGCATCTGCCCACGGCGCTGGCCCATGGCGGGGTGCAGTTCAACAACGTGAACACCGTGACCAACACCGCGGTCGGCACGCGCAACCGCGCGACCCAGACGACCGTCACCGTCCAGCGCTAGATCGGATCGCGTAAAATCGGAATCGATTTGGAGCGTAAATCCGATCGCCAAACTTAAAGCTACAGCGCCGTCAGTTCACCTCGCGCGCCACCCGAAAGCCGTTGGTGAGATAGCGCACGTCGACATCGTAGTTGTTGCGCACCGTGCCGTTGATCGCTTCCGGCTTGTCGCGCCAGGAGCCGCCGCGCAGCACCCGCTTGCGGCAGTCGCCGCGGGTCCAGGCGCTGCCGTCGTCCGGCGCGCCGTGGTAGTTTTTGTTCCAGCAGTCCTCCACCCATTCCGCCACGCCGCCGTTCATGTCGTGCAGGCCGAAGGGGTTCGCCTTGTAGCTGCCGGCCGCGATCGGGGTCAGGTGCTCGTGCGGGCCGCCGCAGCCGTCGCAGTCGGCATGGGTCCCGCCCTCTCCTCCCCACCAGTAGGGCGCCGTGGTGCCGGCACGCGCGGCGAATTCCCATTCCGCCTCGCTCGGCAGGCGGTAGCGCTGCCCGGTCTTGCGGCTGAGCCACGCCACATAGGCCTGGGCATCCTGCCAATGCAGATTGTGGACGGGCGTCCCATCGGTCGGGTTGACCATGCGCGGCATGTCGGTGCAGCCGCCCTCCTGGATGCAGGCGCGCCATTCGCCGACCGTCACCTCATACATGCCGAGCGCGAAGGGCTTGTCGATGGTGACGCGGTGGACCGGCCGCTCCGACGGGTCGCCCCTGTCGTTCCCCATCATGAAGCTTCCGGCCGGCACCCGCACCAGCACCGGGCAGGTCGGGCAATCCTGGAAACTGTTGCCGTTGCCATGGTTGCGCGCCGTCCCGTTTCCCTGTGCCGGTGCGGGCGCCGGCGGCGTGGCCGCCGCCACCTGCGGCTCGGCCTTGGAGGGCTCGGGCGGAGGTTGCTGGGGCGCGGCCTCGGCCACCGAGGGTGCCGCCGGCGGTGCCGGCAGCGGTTCGTGCTTCAGCAGGCTGGCGGCGACAAAGCCCTGGGTACCGTCCTCCAGCGCGACGCGGTACCACCCGCCGTCCGGCACGCGGCCCAGCACCTGCACCGCCGATCCGCGTGCCACCCGGCCGATCCGCGCGCCACTGTTGGCCGGCGCCGCCCGCAACACGCTGTCCACCGTGGCGGTGTAGCGTCCGGGTTCCGCCGGCTCCAGGCCCGGTCCCAGCGCCGCCTCCTGTTTGGCCTCTGCTTTCGACGGCTCTTCCGCCCGCTTGCGGGCGAGGGTCAGCGTCTCCAGCTGGCGGCGGGCGATGGGGGCGTAGCCGCTGCCGCCGAACAGCTGCAGGAAGGCCTGATAATCGCCGGGCTCCCTGCTGGACTGGACGCGCTTCCACAGGCTGTCCTCCAGCTCCGCCACCGGCGTGGTTCCCGGCGGCGCGATTTCCACGCTGACGCTCGCCGTGGCGGTGCCGCCGCGCCCGTCATCGACGCTGTAGCGCAAGGCTCCGGCCGGTCCGGGCGCCGCGACCTCCGGATCGAAAGTCAGCGCGGTCAGCGCCTGGACGGTCAGCCGGTCGCCCGGCTTCACCACCGCCGCGCCGTCATGGACGCTGCCGCGCTCCGGCACGGCGGTGACGGTGACGGTCAGCGGGTCGCCGTCCGGATCGGCCGGGGCGTCGATCCCCATCGGGTTGCCGGCGACGCGCAGTTTGCGTTCCGCCACCACGGCCGGCGGCTGGTTGCTTGGCTTGATGGTGACTGGGATGGTGCCGGTGACCATGCCGCCACGGCCGTCGGCCACCAGGAACTCGAAGGCGCCGGCGTCGCCGCGGAAACTGCCGTCGGGCTTGAAGCTGGTGGCCGCCAGCTGCTCCACCGTCAGATAGTCGCCGATCAGCACGCTGCGTTCGCCGACACGGACAGTGCCGCCACGCGGCAGGCCGGTGATGCGGGCGTACATCTGGTCGTCGTCGGGGTCTGTCGGCTTGCCGGCCCCCAGCGGCTCCGAGCCTGCGTGGTCGAGCACGGTCAGCACCCGAAGCTCCCCCAGCACCGGCGGCCGGTTGGGCGGGCGCGGGTTGAAGTAGAAGGGCGTGGCGCCCAGCGAGCCATAGACGAACGGCTCCTGCCGGCCGTTGGTGGCCTGCTTCACCGTATCGCGCACATTGCGGAAGAACAGGCTCAGCTCCAGCCCCGGCGTCTGCAGATGCTGGAGCAGCGCCGCGCTGAAGGGGCTGTGGTCGCCGGTGCCGTCCTCCGCCAGCTGGTCGGCGCGGGTCGCCATCGCCACCAGCGTGTCGCTCGGGGTGTCGTCGACGCTGCCGAAGCCGGGATGCGCCTGATTGCGATTGGATCCGCTGCGGGTCAGGCGGTCGACGAAGGGATTGTTGCGGCAGGCATCGAGGATGAGGATGCCCAGCTTGCGCGCGCCGGCCAACTCCCCCATCGGCAGGTTCAGCGGGATCGCCTCATAGACCAGATCGCGTTCGCGCTCCAGCTGGGCATCGGCGGGCAGCAGGTAATTGATGCCGTTCACCTGGATGCCGTGCCCGGCATAAAAGATCACCGCCACGTCGGCCTGCGATGCCTTGATGCCGAACTGACGCAGCGCGGTGGCGAAGCCGCGGGCGTCGAGGTCGTACTCCTCATCCACCGTGAAATTCAACCCCCGCAGCGCCTCGCCGATGGCACGGGCGTCGTTGCGCGGGTTCAACAGTTCCGGCGCGTTGCGGTATTTGCTGACCCCGATCACCAGCGCCAGCCGGCTTTCCGCCGCAGCGCCGGTACCCGGCCCTTGCCCACCGCCTGACGAACGGGCTGCATGCGCAAAGCCGCCCGGCACCGCGACCACCAGCAGGAGCAGCAGCACCGCGAAAAGCGTCCGGCAGGGTCCGACCGGTCCCATCATCCCCGCCTCCGTCCCCGAGCAAAGAGGCCCCCTCGACCACGGGGGTCCGCCGGCAAGGCTTGCAACGCATGGCGGGCGGCTTCGACTGTATTTGCGGAAATTGCCGGCAACCTGCCATGATTGGAAGAAGCATACCCATGGACGAGGCCATTGCCAATCCGCCCCTTCCGCCTAAACCCGGCAAAAGAGGGGGTGGCAAACCGAAGTGATTACTTCCTGTATGGAGGATTAATGCCGATGATTATCACGAGGGGCTATCGGTTCCTTCATCATCGATCAACAGCCAGATTCGCACCGCCTTGACCTTGCCCTTCAGCGCCACCTCCCCCACCGGCATGGCCGTGCAGCGGTCGCGCACCGCCTGCCGCACCGCCTGCCAGGTCGGATCGCCGACGATGACCCGGCAATGGCGGGAGGTCCTGGCATCCACCATCTTGCCGTAGGCTTCCAGCCGGGCGGCGGTGTTGGCCGTGTCGCCCAGCAGCGAATATTCGCTGTGCCGCAACCCGCCCAGGCTGCCCGCCACCAGGGGACCGGTGTGCAGGCCGACGCGGATGCCGACCGGCGGCAGCCCCTCCGTCTGCCACCGGCGGTTCAATGCCACCAGCTCCCGCCCCATCTGCAGGGCGCAGCGGACGGCGCGGGCGGCGTCGGCGTCGATCTGCGCCTGGGTGGTGCGGGCGACCGGCGCGCCGAAGACCGCCAGGATCGCATCGCCGACGAAGCGCAGCACCACCCCCTCGTTGGCGGCGACGATACTCACCATGGCATCCAGATAGCCCTCCAGCCAGCGGATCAGCGGCTCCGGCTCCAGCGCCTCGCAGATGGTGGTGAAGCCTTCGATGTCGGAGAACAGCACGGTGGCGGTCAGCTGCTGCGGGCGCGGGCGGTTGCCGGCCATGAAGGTCGCGCGCTCCCGCCAGATCTCCTCCGCCACCGGCTGAGAGACATGGTTGGCGAACAGCTGCATCATGACGCGCCGGTCGGCCCGCTCGCGCAGCGACATCTGCACGGTCATGGCGGCGATGCCGGCGCCCCAGGCCAGCGACGGCGCCACCAGCGGCACCAGCGGCCCGCCCGCCGCGAACAGCGCCGCCGAACCGGCCCAGGCCCCCGCTGGAACCAGCAGCCCCGCCGCCGCCAGCAGCCCCAGCGGCAGACCGGCCATCGCCACCGCCACGCCCGCCGCCGCCATCAGCAGCGCCAGCGCCGCCTCCCCGGCGAAGGGAAGCCGCGGGCTGCTCCGCCCGTCCAGCAGCTGGGCCAGCACATGCGCCTCGATCTCCACGCCCGGCGTCGAGGCTCCGGCGGACGACAGCGGCGTGCGGTGCTGGTCGATGCCGGCCAGCGCCGTGCCCACCAGCACCGTCCGCCCGGTCAGCCAGCTCTTCGGCAGAACGGCGACCGCCTCGGCGGGATAGATCGGGAACGGGGTGGTGGCGGCGTTCGGCCGCCCGTGCCAGTCGATGCGGAACGGCTCCGCCGACACCCCGGACACACCGCCAAGCCGGGCGAGTTGCACCGGCAGGCTGGGCGTGCCGTCGCCGCCGAAGGGGACGTGCCAGCGCACGGCGGCGTCCAGCCGGTCCTTCGCCAGATTGGCATGGCCGCGCGGCAGCCCGTCGGTGAACTCGCCGAGGAAGCGGCGCTGCCGCTCGGTCAGCGGCGTCTGGTCCAATGCGGTGATCGCCACCACCGGCACCGCGGCGCCCAGCATGGCGCGGCGCAGCCGCTCGTCCAGGGCCGGCAAGGTCGGCTGGTCGAACAGCACGTCGATGCCGATGGCGCGGACCCGGGCCGCCTCCAGCACGCCGATGATGTCGGCCAGCATCCCGCGATCCACCGGCGACCGGCAGGCGAGGCCGGCGAAGCTGTCCTCCCCGAACAGCACCAGCGCGATGGACGGATGCTGCGGCTGGGCCGGCGAGGCGGTGGCGATCAGCCGGTCGGCCAAACTCTCGTCGGCGGTGCGCAGCGGCGGCACCAGCCGCGCGGCGGCGAGCGCCAGCAGGGCGCTGCCCAGCACGATGGCCAGGGCCAGCCAGCCACCCGGCCAGCGGCGGCGGCCGCGTGCCGGCCGGTCGTCCGCCGCCGCCCCGGCGATGGGAAAAGCCTGCGGGCTTGACCGGGGAGTCGCCGGCACACCGTCCATGCGCCCCTCACCGGACCTTCAGGAACAGTTGGGCGGAGGCCACTTCGGTCTCGCGCAGGCGCGACACCGCGCGGTCGAGCTGGACGGCGGCCTCCTCGGACAGCGGGCGGAAGGCGGCGGCGCGGCCGGGCATCTCGTCGTCCAGATTGCGGCTGGCGGCGATGCAGCGCACCTCCAGATCGGCAGGACCCTCGCCGGCGCGCAGCGGCATGCGGTCGCCCGACAGGCTGAGCGGCACATTGCCCGCCACCCGGGCGCTCATGGCGGCACCGGCCGGAAAGATGGGGATCAGCTGGGCGCGCGCATTGCGCAGATAGCAGTAGAGATGGGCGTCGCGGTCGGTCTGGACCAGCAGGCGGATGTCCTCGCCCGGCCGATAGGACGGTCCGCTGCCGCGATCCGCCGAGAGGAAGAGGTCGAGCGGCACCATCGCGTCGCGCAGGCCCGCCATTGCCGCAGCGATCTGCCCGGCGCAGCCGGCGGAAGCCATGCCCACCGCCAGCGCCGCCCCGCCCGTTGCCCCAACCATGCGGACATGCAGCGTGCCGACCAGGGTTCCGTCCGGCCGCAGCGCGCCGATGTCGGCCCCGTCCGCCAGCGGCAAGGATTGCGGCCAGGGCGCCGGGCCGTTGTCTGTCCAATTGACCGTCGCACGCTGTCCACCCGCCATGTCTTGCAACGTCAGGCGGTCCAGTCCCGGCTCCGCCGGGCGGCGCAGCGCGGGCGGGCTTCCCACCTTGACGCACTGGACGCCGGACACCGACGGATCGATCGCCAGCGCCCGCTCCAGCGCGGCATCCAGCGGATTCCCAAGGGCGCGCGCCGCGCCCAGGTCGCTCTGCATGAAGCGGTCGTCGCCGGGGCCGGCACGGGCCGAAACCGCGCTGTCGGCCCAGTCGCCGGGCACCCCGTCATAGGGGCCGCGCAACCGCAGCAGCCGGCCGTTGGCGAACAGCAGCGTCGCATTCGCCCCCTCGGGAAGCCGCAGGGCTTGCCCGTCGGGGACGAGCTGGCCCTGGACGAAGCCGGGCGCGCTGGACGACACGACCACGGCCTCCGCCCGCACCGCGGCGGCATGGCCGCAGCCCAGCGCCAGGATGGCGGCACCGAACGCATGGGAAAAAGATCGCTTCGACATGGTGGTCACCTTCTGGTTGGGAGGCTTGGTTGGGAGGCGGATCAGTCGCGGCTGCGCTCCCGTCCCTCGTCGGGGGAGAGCAGGCAGGCGGTGCGCGACTGCGTCACCACCGACACCGCCCCGTCCGTCGCGCCGTTGCGGCGGAAGCGCAGCCCGTTCATCTGGCTGGCGATGCTGAGCGAGACGACGGCAAGGTCCGCTTCGTCGATGATCTTGTGGCCGTCCTGCCAGCATTGGACGCGGACCTTTTTGCCGGCGGGGGCGACATCGACGCCGCCGCTCGCCGCTCCGGAGGTTTCGCCATCCTTCTTGCGGACCACCGTGGCATCGGCCCCTGTGGAGGCAGCCAGACCGAGACAAATGGCGAGAAGCAAGGCTCGTTTCATGGCATCCCCTCCGTTCCGGCCGCCGCTCAATGGGTCGGCTTGAATTCGACGCGCCGGTTGCGGCCGTCATAGGGGTTGGCGGCGAGCGGCGCGGTGGGACCCTTGCCGTCGACGGTGATGCGCTTGGGATCGATCTGGTGGACGCGGACCAGATACTCGCCCACCGACACCGCGCGGCGCTGCGACAGCAGCATGTTGTAGGAAAGGCTGCCGCTGGCGTCGGTATGGCCCTCCACCGTCAGCCCCAGGTTTGGATCCTCCTTCATCAGCGCCCCGACGGCGTCGATGTAGGAGGCGGACTCCGCCGGGATCTCGGCCGAATTGAGGGCGAAGTTGATGCGGAAGCCGAAGGCCTGCGGCGCCGCCTCCGGTTCGGCGGCCGGAGCCGGGGCGGGTTCGGCGGCTGCCTCCATCCGCGTCTCCTGCCGACGCTGTTTGTGCGCGGGACGGCTCGGGGCGGGCTGCGGAGCGGGTTGGGCGACCGGCTGCATCTCCGCCTGGGGAGCCGTCTGTGGCAGGGGCGCCGTGCCGTAATTGATCTCGTCGATGGGGCGGGGGCGCTTGGCGGCGGCACCGGCCGCACCGCCGATGATCTCGATGCTGCGGGTGCGGATCTTCGGCTCCGGCGCCACCACCTCGCGCAGTTCCTCCACGCTGGGCGGCCGGTCGAACATCATCACCTTCGACTGGCCGGAGCCTTCCACCGTCTGGGCAGACGCCGAACCGGCCCAGACGGCCAGCATCGGCAGGGTGGCGGTCAGAACGGTAGCGGCCACAACATGGGACAAAGTGGATTTGATCATTTGAGGCTCCATGGGCAGGAGAAGGAACGGCGTTGCCCCTGGTTCTAGCGCCACCGCCTCCCCCGCGCTGTGAGCCGGCCAACAGTCGGCCCCCATTTCCGAATTGTCCCGGACCTCACTCCCCTTGCGCCAGCGAGCCGGGCAGCACCTTCACCGTCAGCCGCTTGGCGCGGGCGTCGCTTCCCTTCGCCGTCGCGAAGGCGTTGATGACGTCGTCCAGGGCGGCGCCGGGAATGGGCTGCAGATCCTCGCTCTTGAACGCCTCCGGGATGCGCACGCCGATCTCGTCGTGGGACAGCACGCAGGCCACTGTCTCCTCCGCCCCCGGCCGGTCCATGCGCAGGTTGAAAGGCTTCTGCACGCCGGGCGGAATTTCCACCTGCCGGCCGGCCTCGACGAAGGCGTCGGGCTGGAAGCGGTTGGGGAAGATGCGGGAAACCGTGCCGGCGGCATCGCGGTAATAGCAATAGACGAAGCCGTCAGCCGTCGGCTGCATCCGCACCACCAGCGCCTCCCCGGCGCGATAGCGCGGTGCCGGCCCGCGGTCCGACGACAGCAGCAGGTCGAGCCGGGCCGGCGACGGCTGGGCGCGCGGCAACCCCTCGCCGCCGGCATTGCTGACACTCTGCAGCCGGGCCGGCAGTGCTCCGCCCTGGCCGCCCTCGCCCGGCGGCTTGGCGAGCAGGCGCTGGTAGAGGTCGAAATCGATGCGGCCGGTGGCGATCAGGTCATGGTCGGCCTGGAAACGCCCAACCGCTTCGGCGGTCCGCTGGTCGAGCTGCCCGTTGACCGGCCCGTCGTAATAGCCCTGCGCCGACAGCGCGCGCTGGGTGAAGGTGACGCGCTCCGTTGGCGCCATGCCGTCGAACCAGCCGCGCGCCTCCGCCATGAAAGCGGGGTTGGTCTGGTCGATGCCCAGGCATTGCCAGTAGGGCACGCGGGTCAGCTTGCCCAGCACCTCGATGGTGCTGAGTTCGACCAGCGTGCGCACGCCCTGGTGCAGCCCCTCCGACCGGTTCAGCGAGATGTTGAAGGACAGGCCGGCCTTGCCGATTACCCCGCCGGCATCCGCCCCGCGCCCCGACGACACCACCGCCAGCGTGTTGGACGCCGACATGCCGGGGATGATCTGGCGGGTCACCAGTTCCCCGACATTGAGGTCGACCGAGACCATCGACACCACCTGATCGGCCGACACGCCGATGTCCAGCTTGGGCAGCGACAGCCCCGCCCCCGCCGCCTCGCTGACCACATTGTCGTCCAGCTGGGTGATGGCGCCGCGGATGTAATAGGACGGCGCGCGGAAGTTCGGCTGCACGCCGATCATCCAGTACAGCGCGTTGACGTCGTCCAGCGCCGGTTCGAAATCGACGAAGCGGAAGGCGTTGGAGGTCTCCGACATGCGGGAGACGGCGGTGATCAGCATCTCCTTGGTGCCGCCGGCCACCCGGCCGGTGGCGTCGGGCAGGCCGTTGGCGGTGATGTAGATGTCGCGCTTTCCGTGAGTCCACAGCAGCCTGTCCATGCAGCGCAGCGCCTCGCTGAAGCTGCTGATGGTGCGGACCGCCGGGGTCTTCGGCTGCTGCACCACGCGCGCCATCTCGCCGGAGGTGAAGCAGCCGCCCAGCGCCAGCGTCAGCCCGGCGGAAACCGCGACGGAACCAAGGACCCGGACCATGCTCATCGGCGCTGTCTCCTCTGGGTTGGTGCGTCCGGCTTACCGCTCCGACAGCTTCACCGCTCCGACAGCTGCTGGCCGCGATCGGCCCGGACCGTGATGGTGATCTTCTTCGACATGATCGGCGGGTCGTGCGGCACATGGTCGGCGTCGGCCAGGACCAGCTGCAGCGTGTGACGGCCGGGCGGCAGTTCCAGCACCGTTTCGGTCTGACCCTTGCCGAAATGCAGGTGCTGCTTGTCGTTGGGAATCGGTTCGTCGAAGTTCTTCAGGTCGGTGTCGACCAGCAGGTGATGGTGCCCGGTGCCGTCCTTGCGCACACCGGCCGGCGCGACGCCGAAATTGCGCAGCCCGAACCACACCTTGAACCGCGTTCCCACCACCTCGCCGTTGTTGGGCCAGCCAATGTAGAGCCAGGCATCCTTGCGGCCGGGCGTCCGCTGCGGGGCGGCGGTGGTGTTCTGATCGGCCGCATGGCCGGCACTGTGACCTGCGCTTTGTGCGCCGGACGCCTCTTCGGCAGCCGCCGGGGTCGCCGCGCAGACCAGCGGTGCGACCGCCAGCGCCGCCCAAAGCACCGCCGTCCGGGCGGCGCGCGGTACGGGACCGGTCGCAGTACTCGGGAATCCTGTCTTCATGATGCCCTCCCTGGCGGACATGAACCGGATGGGACCGGTCAGCGGACGGTGATGGTCACCTTGTCCGACATCACCGGCGGGTTGTGCGGAACATGCTCGGCGTCGCCCAGCACCATCTGCAGCGTGTGGACTCCCGGCGGCAGATCCAGCCGCGCCTCGGTCTGGCCGGCGCCGAAATGCAGATGCTGCTTGTCGTTGGGGATCGGCTCGTCCGGGTTCTGCAGGTCGGTGTCGACCAGCAGGTGATGGTGTCCGGTGTCGGCATGGCTGACGCCGGCCGGCGCCACCCCCATGTTCTGGAGGCCCATGCGCACCCAGAGCTTTCCGCCGTTGATGACCGCCCCGTTGGGAGGCCACAGGATGTAGGCACGCGCGTCTTCGGGCGCTTTCGCCCGGTCGGCCAATCCCTGCCCAGCCAGAAACAGCGGCAGAAGCAGCAGGGCGCCGACTGCGATCATGGCAGTCCGCAGCATGATGTCCCCCCTGTGTTCTTCATTGCCCTTTGTCCGATGACCTCGATCTTAGTCTTCCGCCGGGAAGCAGGGTCCCCCCGAATTCTTGGGTAATCCCATCCCGTTGAAAACGAGCCGGTTCTGCGGCGCCTTCTTCCGAATTGGCGGAGAAATGCGGCCGCCTTCCCCATCATTGCAGTCATCGCCGCTCAGCGCCGGATCCCGAACAGCTGCTCGTTCATCGCCGCCCGGTCCGCGCCCGCCATACCTGCTGGCCGGCCGGGCGGCGGCAAGCCGACACCCTTCATCCCCGGCAGCCCGGCGCCGGCAGCCTCTGTCCGGCCGCCGCCCATCCAGGGCGGAAAGGCACCACCGGCACCGCTTGCGGCAGGCTGCGCGGTGCCGGCCCGGTTCGCCAGCATGGAAACCGCGGCGGCCGACAGCGGAATGCCGCCGGACTGCACCTCGAACGCGGAGGCCGGACGGACGGCGGCGGGAATCGCCGTGAGAACGGACAGGCAAAGCAGGACGGCGGCAAGGCGGCGCATCGGGCGTTTCCTCCGCGAAAAGGGCCGGAGCCGGGGAGACGCCCATCCTGCCGCAACCATCTGCCACCCGCTGTGGCCTGCACCACAGCGGCAGTCGAAAACCCAAAATGCGGTCAGATGGGGTGATTGGGGTCACATCGAGAAGGTGGCTGCTCCAGACGAGATGAAG
>CBFGPE010000146.1:0-16898 GCA_965650625.1 uncultured Azospirillum sp.
TACGGCCGAGGCCCGGTCAATGTCGTGCGTCAGTCCGGTGTGATCGAGAAAACCGGACTGACGCTGGTCGATACCATCGAATTCCCCTTCGACACCCAGGATTTGACGGCGCAGATGCTGCGGCTGAAGAGTCGCAATCCCGATATGGTATATGTCCAGGCCAGCACGCCGCAGCTCCTCGTCATCCTGCGTGATGCCGCCAAGGTCGGGCTGCCGGCGAAGCTCTTCGTCGGCAACATGTACAACATCAGCGACGCGATCCCGGAACAGTTGGGCAAGGGGGCGGAAGGATTCCGGGCGATCCAAATCTATGCCGACTTCGGTGCCGACATTCCGGCAATGAAGGAGATCGACGTCTTCCGGACGAAGAACGAGATCGCCAAGCAGGACGTCTATTACATGAAGGGCTGGTTCCAGGGCATCGTCATGGCCAAGGCCATCGAGAATGCCATTGCAAAGAATGGCGGCAAGGTGCCTGACGACATCCGGTCCTTCCGTAAGGCCGTCCGCGACGAGATGGCCATGTTGCGCGGCCTGGATGTCGGCGGGATCGTCCCGGAAGCGAACTACGACACCCATCAGGGCACGACATTGGCGCGCATTACGGAGATCCGCGACGGCCGATACGTGCCGGTCAGCGACTGGATAGACGCGCGCTGACCGCCACCGGGCCGATGCAGGAAAGGCGGCAGAAATGCTTGCAGTAAACGATGTATTCGCGGTGTACGACGGGGCGATCACCGCGCTGGAGCAGGTCAGCCTGTCGATCGGCCCCGGCAGCCTCGTCGCGCTGCTGGGTCCGAACGGGGCGGGAAAGACCACGCTTTTGAAGGCGATCGTCGGCATGCTGCCGTTTGAGCGGGGCGAGGTCACCGCCGGCGACATCCTGTTCGATGGCTCCTCGGTCCGGGGCTGCCACCCGGCCGTGGTGTCCCGGCGTGGCATCGCCTTGGTCCAGGATGGCCGGCAGTGCTTCCGAGAGCTTTCGATCGCGGAGAACCTGCGCGCCGCCTCGCTGGTCAGCCGCCAGGGGGCGGGCGACCGGTTGGAGATGGTGCTGCACTATTTCCCCTTCCTGAAGGAGATGCTCGACCGGCCGGCGGGTGTCCTGTCAGGGGGGCAACTGCAGATGCTGGTCATCGGCATGGCAATCATGAGCAAGCCCAAGCTGCTGATGCTCGACGAGCCGAGTTTGGGCCTGTCGCCGGTCATGGTTCAAAGCGTCTTCGACGTGGTCGAACGGCTGCACCGCGAGGCTGGCCTGACGGTGATCGTCGCGGAGCAGACGGTGCCGAGGCTGCTGAAACTTGCCACCGACGTCTATGTCGTCTCGCGCGGCCGGATCGTGATGCACGCCCCGCCGTCCGAAATGACCGAAGAGCGGCTTCAGCGCGTCTACCTCAACTGATCCGCCATCAGCCGACCCGTCATCGGCATCGCCCCGAACTTCGGCGAGTCCCATCGTCCTTCCCATCCAACGAACATGTGTCTGGAGATTATCATGCGTCTGCAAGGAAAGATCGCCCTCGTGACCGGCGCGGCGTCCGGCTTTGGAACTGGCATCGCCCGGACCTTCGCCCGCGAAGGGGCCAAAATCGTCCTGATGGACCTCAACGGCGATGGTGCAAAGTCCGTCGCAGCCTCGATCGGGAACGCGGCGACGGCGGTCCAAGGCGACGTCACCTCCGCCCAGGACATCGCCCGCGCGATTCAGGCGGCGGTCGACTTCGGCGGCAAGCTCGACATCGTCGTCAACAACGCCGGTTGGACCCACCGGAACAAACCGCTGCTCGAGGTCACCGACGAGGAGTTCGATCGTGTCTTCAACGTCAATGTGCGTTCGATATTCCTGATGACCCAGGCAGCCGTCCCGGTGATGAAGGGGCAGGGTGGCGGCGTGATCCTCAACATAGGCTCAACAGCCGGTATCCGGCCGCGCCCGGGCCTGACCTGGTACAACGGCTCCAAGGGAGCGGTCAACCTGCTGTCACGGTCCATGGCGGCGGAACTGGCGCCCGACCGCATCCGTGTCAATTGCGTCGCCCCGGTGATCGGCGCCACCAATATGCTTGAACCGCTCATGGGCGTTCCGGATACGCCGGAGAACCGGGCGAAGTTCCTCGCCACCATTCCGCTGGGCCGTCTCTCGCGGCCGGAGGACATCGCCAACGCTTGCCTCTATCTGGCGTCGGACGAAGCCGAGTTCATCACCGGCGTCGTCTTGGAGGTGGATGGCGGTAGAACCATCTGACCGTCACCGGTCGACGCTCCGCGGAAGACGCAATGACGACTTTATTGCAGGATATGGCGTTCCGGCGGCTTCCGCTCTGTTACTCCGGCTGGCACCGTCAAGCCCGAGCTGACAAGGTGGCCAGGGCGACGGAATAGGACCGACATGGCGACGCGCCTCCATCCGATTGAGCCCTGAAGGTCCAGTCCATCCATAGCAACAAGGCTTCGATATCCGAGGTCTCGACCGTGGCCCAAGGGTGTGTTCGGCGGGCGCTTACCGTCCGCTGGTTTCGTTACTCTTCTTCGCTCGATCCTTCTTCGCTTGATCGTGATGCCACTTGATGGCGAAGAACATGCCCGTTCCTAACACAATGATCTTGAACGGAAAGAAGACCAAAGGGAACCAATCATACATTTTGAAGATCTCCAAGTTGTGACGCCATCTGTCGTCAGGGAAACCTGACGGCAGTCAGGTTATGCGTGTGTCCTTGGCTGTGGGCAGGGCCACAGGCGGCTGGGTTGGCGCGGCTGTACTGAAACGGGCTTCCTCGGCCTTGTAGAAGTGCTGGCTGGCCACCAGCCAGCCCTTCAACGGCCGCAAGGGCGGAATACAGGTCAGCAACAGGAACGGCAGGGTCGTGACGAGGTGTACCCAGTAAGGGGGCTCGAACCTTGCCTCGATCCAGAGCGCCAGGATGAGTGTGGGAATGCAGGCGAAGCAGATGACGAAGAAGGCGGGGCCGTCAGCCGGATCGGCGTAGGAGTAGTCCAGACCACAGACTTCGCAGTGGGAGCGCAACTTCAGGAAGCCGCTGAACAGATGACCCCGGCCGCAGCGTGGGCATCGACCACGCAGGCCGGTGCTGAGAGGGGGAAGAGGCGGCCACTCCTGTTTGGATGACATCGCGTGTTCCTTCGGGAGGCAGTGGCAAGCAATGCCTGCATGCAATGTGTGATCGTATGCTCCATTAAGACATACAATGTCAACATAAATGCCTACAATATGCCGATGGAATTCATACAACTATGGAAGATATGGCAGGTGCCTCGGCCAGGAGGTCCGCCACTTGCCGCAATGCCTCGCGCAGACCCTGGTGGTCCTTCGGAGCGCCGAGCGCGACACGGACAGCTTCCGGCGGCGCCGACTGAACCGTACCGAATTTTTTGGAGACCCCATCTTCTGAGACAGCGACTCCATTTCGTTTTCAAGGTCGATCACGCTGCTAATTCGGGAATTGTGGCTTCGATTAGCCTCAATTCTCGGTGGACGTGTGCCCCCGGAACCACCAACACTTGACGCCATGGTTCGAATGAGCCGGGGCGTCCGGGCCCTGTGCATCTGAGCAGCGCCCTCGCAGACCGTCAGACCGTCTGCAAAGAACTCTCATTTTTTGACACTTCCTGATAGATCCTGAGAGGTCAATCATCGAGGTCAGGCTGGTTCTCCTCTCATGAAGCGTCCGACGATTTCCGACCTCGCCAAGGCGGCGGGCGTCAGCGTTGCCACCATCGACAGGCTGCTGAACGGCCGGCACACGGTGCGGGATGAGACGGCGCGCCGCATCTTCGAGGCGGCGAACGAGATCGGCTTTCATGGTGCCAACGCCATCCGGCAGCGGGCCCTGGCGCAGCAGCCGGAATACCATCTCGGATTCATTCTGCAGAAGGAACGCCATGCCTTCTATCAGGACTTCGCCGCGCGGATCGAAGAGGTGGTGCGGGCCTATCCGGACCGGCGGCTGCGCGCGACGATCCGCTTCGTCCAGTCCACCGCTCCTTCCGAACTTGCCGAGTTGATCCGCGGCATGAAGAGGAAGGTGAGGGCGGTCGCGGTGACGGGAGTCGACCATCACGACGCCACCGCGGCGGTCGCCGAACTGAAGGCGGCCGGCATCCCGACCTTCTCGCTGCTGTCCGACTTTGCCCAGGGCGTGCGGGAAAGCTACATCGGCACCAACAATCTGAAGGTCGGCAGGACCGCTGCATGGCTGATGTCGAAGATCGCCCGGCGGCCGGGCCGCGTTGCCGTCTTCATCGGCGCCTTCCGCTATCACGGCCACGCTCTGCGCGAGACGGGGTTCCGCAGCTATTTCCGCGAGTTCGCGCCCGAATTCGACCTGATGGAAAGCATCGTCAATGTCGAAACACGCAAGCTGACCTATGAGGCGACCCTCGGTCTGTTGGCCCGGCATGACGATGTCGTCGGCATCTATGTCGCCGGCGGCGGCATGGAGGGAGCCATCGCCGCCCTGCGCGAGACCCGCCAGCCGGACGAGGTGACCTGCATCGTCAATGAACTGACGCCGGACTCGATGCAGGGGCTGCTCGACCGCTATGTCTCGGTCGTGATGGCGACACCGCTGCCGGCACTCTGCACCGACCTGATCGACATGATGGTCCACAGCATCGAAAACGGCATGGCGGAGAACCCCGGCCAGCGCTTCCTCCCCGTCCAGCTGTGGACGCCGGAAAGCCTCTGACGAGCATGATGGAAAACCATCATAGCGTGCTGCAAAATCTATCATGCTTGACGGGGCTTGAGCCGGTGCGCGCGTTGACCGGACGGTGTGCAATGGTGAATGATTCTCCCACCAATCAAGAGCAAGAACAGCCGGGAGGAAGCATGATGACGGATTCGGACGTCTAGGCAGTCCGGCGGCCCGATGGCGGGCAGCCCGACGGTAAGCAACAGAACACCACCCACCCGAAAACGAGATCGACCCCGGTGAACCGCTTGGGCGCGACGCGCATTGCTGCGCGCAGGCCCACCGCTCATCCACCGAACGACATGAGGCTTTGAAAGATGACCGTTAGAATTGGCATCATCGGCACCGGCGCCATTGGTCGCGACCATGCCCGGCGCATCAATCAGGTGCTGGCCGGCGGCAAGGTCGTCGCCCTGACCGACGTCAACCGCGAGTCCGCCGAGGCTGTCCGCGCCGCCGTCGCTCCCGATGCCGAAATCTTCCAGACCGGCGAGGATCTGATCGCCTCGCCGCTGGTCGATGCGGTCCTGGTCACCTCCTGGGGTGCGACGCACGAGCAGTATGTGCTGGCCGCCATCGCTGCCGGGAAGCCCTGCTTTTGCGAGAAGCCGCTGGCCACCACCGCCGGGGGCGCCAAGCGCATCGTTGACGCCGAAGTGGCCCATGGCAAGCGTCTGGTCCAGGTCGGCTTCATGCGCCGGTATGATGCCGGCTACGTCGCCCTGAAGGAGGCGGTGACCAGCCGCACCGGCGCGCCGATCATGGTCCATGCCGCCCACCGCAACCCGACCGTTCCCGAGCAGTACGTCACGCCGATGGCAATCCACGACACGCTGATCCACGAGATCGACGTGTTCCGCTGGCTGCTGGACGATGATTACGTCTCCGCCCGCGTGCTGTTCCCGCGCCGCGCCGCCCGCAGCCACGGCAAGCTGCGCGACCCGCAGATCGTGGTGCTGGAGACGGCCAAGGGTGTCGTCATCGACGTCGAGATCTTCGTGAACTGCCACTATGGCTACGACATCCAGTGCGAGGTGGTGGGCGAGGATGGCATTGCCCGCCTGCCGGAGCCGATGGCGGTGCAGATGCGCCTGAACGCCAGCCTGCAGAACCCGATCCTGACGGATTGGAAGGATCGTTTCATCGCTTCCTATGACGTGGAGCTTCAGGACTTCCTGAAGGCCGCCGCCCAGGGCACCGCCTCCGGTCCGACCAGCTGGGACGGCTATGTCGCCGCCATCACGTCGGACGCCTGCGTCACCGCGCAGGAGCGCGAGGGCGAGGCCGTCGCCATCACGCTGCCCGCCCGTCCGGCGCTCTACAACTGAAAGCCGCTGCCATGCGTTTCGCCCTGAATCACATTCTTGCGCCCAAGCTGCCGCTGGAGCGGTTCTTCGCCGCTGCCCGCTCGCTGGGCGCCACCGAGGTGGAGATCCGCAACGACCTGCCCGACGTCGTCACCACCCTGTCGCCGGCCGAGGTGCGCGTGGCGGCCGAGAAGGCCGGCGTGACGATCATCTCGATCAATGCGCTCTATCCCTTCAACGTCTGGTCCGGCGATCTGTCGGCGCGGGCGGAAAAGCTGGCCGATTATGCCCAGGTCTGCGGCGCCAAGGCGCTGGTCATGTGCCCGCTGAACGAGGGCAAGCCGGTCGCCTTCGATGATCTGGTGGCTGCCCTGAAGGCAATGCGACCGATCCTGCGCGATCGCGGTCTGTCGGGTCTGGTGGAGCCGCTGGGATTCCCGGTCTCCTCCATGCGGACCAAGAAGGAGGCCATTGCCGCCATCGAGGCCGCCGGCGGGGCCGACACCTACAAGCTGGTGCACGACACCTTCCACCATCATCTGGCCGGCGAGACCGAGTTCTTCCCGGAATGGACCGGTCTCGTCCATATCTCGGGTGTCGCCGATGCCGGGGTGTCGGTGGCTGATATGCTGGACCCGCATCGGGTTCTGGTCGATTCCTCCGACCGGTTGGAGAACATTCCGCAGATCCGCAAGCTGCTGGCTGCCGGTTATGACGGCCCCTTCAGCTTTGAGCCCTTCGCGGCCGAGATTCACGACCTGTTCGATCCCATCGCGGCGGCCAGGCAGAGCATGGACTATGTGAGATCCGCGCTCTGACGAGGCAGGCGGCCGTCCGGTCCCGGCGGCCGCCCTCTGACCAATTCCGACAGAGACAAAGCCGTGAAACACACCATCGATCCCCACATGATCCGGCATCTTTCCCTTGAGGAAACATGCCGTAAGGTCGCGGAGCTGGGTTACGACCACATCGAGCTGTCGCCGCGGCCGGATTTCCTGTCCTGGTGGACGCGTCCGAAGGTCTATCCGGAACGGATCACCAGCTTCAAGAAGGCGCTGAAGGACCACGGGGTCAAGCTCGCCACCCTGCAGCCGATGTATCGCTGGGCCAGTCCCTATCAGGACGAATGGGAACTGGCCATCGACAACTGGAAGCGCGCCATCGAGATCGCGGTCGAGATGGACTGCCCGATGTTCGTGTCGGAATTCGGCCGTGGCGGCTCGCCGGAGCGCAGCCAGAACGACCGTTCCGGCCTTCACCGCCCGGAAACCTGCGAGGCGCAGTTCTTCCGCGCAATGGACATTCTGGTTCCGATCCTGGAACGCGAAGGCATCATGCTGTCGCTGGAGGCCCATCCGGAAGACTGGATGGAAGAGATCGCGCCGGCCATCGACATCATCAAGACCATCAATTCGCCGATGGTGCGGGCATCTTTCATTGCCCCGCACACCTTCTATTATGGACCCGACATGGTCCAGAATCTGCGGGCCACCGAAGGCTATCTGGTCCATGTCCGGCTGGCCGACACCCTCGACCACACGAAATCCTCCGGTTTGCGCTACATCGTGAACCCGCCGGGTTCGCAGGTGCGTGTGCACCAGCACCTGGATTTCGGCCAGGGCGAGATCGACTGGGACCTGTTCTTCAGCACGCTCGCCGACATGGGGTTCGACGGCGTCCTGTCGAACTGCGTCTTCGCCTGGGAGGACCGGGCGGAGCAGAGCGCCCGTTTCATGCTGGAGGAGACCAAGCGCTACGTCGCCAAATACTGGTGACAAGCGGACAACGGCCGCGATGCGGCTGTGGCCAAGGGCCGGGATGGCGGGGGGATTCCGCCGCCCCGGCCCTTTTCCTGTCGGGCGGGGCCCATCGGCGGCGGGTGCCGGAAATCGGCCGGCCCGCCAATAGAATAAAAATTCTCTATTGACCGAAAATGGCAACCAATGTTCTATTGTGATCCAAACGTTCCATCAACCAAGCAATCCGTGCCTTGCGCGGGGACCTGACGGAAATCGGAACGATGGGAGGGACAATGCCGATCGGCCGCCTGTCCGGCGACACGGTTCCGCTGGTCCATATCCAATCGCCATCGCCAATCCGATCACGGATTACAGCGGAGCTGATCCATGCCTATCGAAAGCGATCCCATAAAGCGCGACCTTGACGTGATTTCCATCGGCCGCTCCTCCGTCGACCTTTATGGCGAACAGGTCGGCGGCCGGCTGGAGGACATGCAGAGCTTCGCCAAATATGTCGGCGGCTGCCCCACCAACATCGCGGTCGGCACCTCGCGCCTCGGCCTGCGCTCCGCCCTGCTGACCCGCGTCGGCGACGAGCATATGGGGCGTTTCATCCGCGAACAGCTGGTCCGCGAAGGCGTCGACACCAGCCACGTCATCACCGATCCGGAGCGGCTGACCGCCCTGGTCATCCTGGGCATCCGCGACAAGAAGACCTTTCCGCTGATCTTCTACCGCGAGAACTGCGCCGACATGGCGATCTGCGAGGAGGATGTTTCGGAAACCTTCATTGCCTCGGCCAAGGCGGTGGTGGTCAGCGGCACCCATTTCTCCACCCCCACCACCGAAGCGGCCATGCGCAAGGCGATGCGGCTGGCGCGGGAGAACGGCACCAAAGTGGTGTTCGACATCGATTACCGCCCGGTCCTGTGGCGGCTGACCGGCCATGGCTTGGGCGAGGAGCGCTTTGTTGCCGATGGTGGCGTCACCGCCCTGTTGCAGACCATCCTGCCGGGCTGCGACCTGATCGTCGGCACGGAAGAGGAATTCCACATCGCCGGCGGCAGCACCGACACGCTGGCGGCCCTGCGCAGCGTGCGCAGTCTGACTGACGCTACCCTGGTGTGCAAGCGCGGCCCGATGGGCTGCGTCGTCTTCCCCGGTACCATCCCCGACAGCCTGGAACTCGGCATCCGTGGCCCTGGCTTCCCGGTCGAGGTCTACAATGTGCTCGGCGCCGGTGACGCCTTCATGTCGGGCTTCCTGCGCGGCTGGCTGCGCAACCATCCGCTGGAGGAGTGCTGCGCCTACGCCAACGCCTGCGGCGCCTTCGCGGTGTCGCGCCATGGCTGCGCGCCGGCGATCCCGACCTGGACGGAGCTGTCCTATTTCCTTGCCAACGGCAGCCCGACGCCGCGGCTGCGCGAGGATGCCCGCCTCTCGCACATCCACTGGGCGACCACCCGCCGGCGCGCCTGGCCGGAAGTGATGGCCTTCGCCATCGACCATCGCGCCCAGCTGGAGGTGATGGCGAAGCGGGTGGGCGCCGATCCGGCGCGGATCGCGACCTTCAAGCAACTGGCCCTGCGGGCGGCGCAGCGGGCCTGCGACGGCCGCGACGGCTTCGGGATGCTGCTGGACGGCATCCACGGCCAGGACGCGCTGGACGCGCTGACCGGCACCGATGCCTGGATCGGCCGTCCGGTGGAGCTGCCGAGTTCGCGTCCGCTGCGCTTCGAAGGCGGTCCCGACATCGGCGTGACCATCCGCGAATGGCCGGCCGAACATGTGGTGAAGTGCCTCGCCTTCTACCATCCAGACGATGAGGAGGGGCTGCGCACCGAGCAGGAGCGCCAGGTCCAGACGCTCTTCGCCGCCTGCCGCGCCACCAACCACGAGCTTCTGCTGGAGTTCATCCCGCCGCGCGGCATGCCGGTCGGTGACGACACCATCTCCCGCTCGCTCGCCCGCTTCTATGAACTGGGCGTCTTTCCCGACTGGTGGAAGCTGCCGTCGCCGGCCAGCCAGGGGGCATGGAACCGCATCGCCGGCGTCATCGACCAGTGGGACCCGCTGTGCCACGGCGTGCTGATCCTCGGTCTCGACGCGCCTGAGGAGGAGTTGAGAGCCGGGCTGGCGCTGGCTGCCCGTCAGCCGATCTGCAAGGGCTTCGCCATCGGCCGCACCCTGTTCGGCGCGGCTGCCGAGGCCTGGCTCGCCGGCAGCATCGACGATGCGGAGGCTGTCGCGGCGATGGAGGGCGCCTATAGCCGCCTGATCGCCTTCTGGCAGGAACAGCGCATCAGCCACAGCCGCAACGCGGCCTGACAGCCAGGTCATCATCAAGAACAAGAGGGGCCGGACAGCCCCGTAAGGGAGAAGTCATCATGGACAGCGTGCGCCTCACCGTCGCCCAGGCCGTCGTCCGTTACCTCAGCGCCCAGTATGTCGAGATCGACGGCCAGGAACTGCCGCTGTTCGCCGGCGTGTGGGCGATCTTTGGCCATGGCAATGTGGCCGGCATCGGCGAGGCGCTGCACGCCGCCCGCGACGTGCTGCCGACCTACCGCGCCCACAACGAGCAGGGGATGACGCACGCCGCCATCGCCTATGCCAAGGCGCAAGGCCGCCGTCGCATGATGGCCTGCACCACCTCCATCGGGCCGGGGGCGGTCAATATGGTGACGGCGGCGGCGCTGGCCCATGTCAACCGACTGCCGGTCCTGCTGCTGCCCGGTGACGTCTTCGCCACCCGCGCCCCCGATCCGGTGCTGCAGCAGGTGGAGCGGTTCGAGGACGCCACCGTCAGCGCCAACGACTGCTTCCGCCCGGTGTCGCGCTTCTGGGACCGCATCACCCGGCCGGAACAGCTGATGCCCAGCCTGCGCCGCGCCATCCAGGTGCTGACCGACCCGGTGGAGTGCGGCCCGGTGACGCTTTGCCTGCCGCAGGACGTGCAGGCGGAGGCCTATGACTTCCCCGTCTCCTTCTTCGAGCGCACCGTCCGCCGCACCCGCCGCCCCGAACCCGACCGCGACGAGCTGACCGCGGTGTTGGAGGCTTTGCGCACCGCACAGAAGCCTCTGATCGTTGCCGGCGGCGGCGTGTTCTACAGCGGCGCCTGCGACGCACTGGCCGACTTCGCCAAGCGCCGCGGCATCCCGGTGGCGGAAACCCAGGCCGGCAAGGGCGCGCTGATCTGGGACCACCCGTGCAATGTCGGCGCCATCGGCGTCACCGGCTCCAGCGCCGCCAACGAGCTGGCGGCGGAGGCCGATCTGGTGCTCGCCGTCGGCACCCGGCTGGCGGACTTCACCACCGCTTCCTGGACCGTCTTCGCCAACCGCGAAACCCGCTTCGCCGGGCTGAACGTCACCGCCTTTGACGCGGTGAAGGCCGACGCCCTGCCGCTGGTCGCCGACGCGGCGCGCGGTCTGGCGGCATTGGACGCCGGGCTAGGCGACTGGGCGGCACCGCTGTCCTGGCAGGCTTGGGCGCAGGAGCGGACCGCAGTCTGGAACCGCGTCGTCGACCGGGTGACGGCCGATGCCGGGCTCGACCTGCCGACCGACGCCCAGGTGCTGGGGGCGGTCAACCGCGCCGCCGGCACCGACGGCATCGTCGTCTGCGCCGCCGGCGGCCTGCCGGGCGAGCTGCACAAGCTGTGGCGCACCGGCCGGCCCGGCGGCTACCACCTGGAATATGGCTTCTCCTGCATGGGCTACGAAATCGCCGGCGGGCTGGGCGTCAAGATGGCCTGCCCGGACCGCGAGACCTTCATCATGGTCGGCGACGGCAGCTACATGATGCTGAACTCCGAACTGGCCGTTTCGGTGATGATGAAGCGCAAGCTGGTCGTCGTCCTTCTCGACAACCGCGGCTATGGCTGCATCAACCGGCTGCAGAATGTCTGCGGCGGCGCGCCTTTCAACAACCTGCTGCGCGACTCCCATTACGAAACGGAGACGCTGCCCGACATCGATTTCGCCGGACATCTGCGCTCGCTGGGCGCGGTGACGGAGAAGGTGAAGGGCGTCGCCCAGTTGGAACTGGCGCTGGAGCGCGCCAAGGCGTCTCCCGTCACCTACGCCATCGTCATCGACACCGACCCGCTGCCCTCTACCGAGGAAGGTGGAGCCTGGTGGGACGTGCCGGTGCCGGAGGTCTCCACCCGTCCCGAGGTCGCGGCGGCGCGCGAAATCTATGACGGCCATAAGGCCCGTCAGCGCCGCTGATCCTCTCTCTACCCTTCCGCAATTCCACCAATTCCTTCCGTTTTTGGGAGCATCCGATCATGACCGTTCGTCTCGGCGTCAACCCGATCGCCTGGAGCAACGACGATATGCCCGAACTGGGCGGGGCGACGCCGCTGGAGCAGTGCCTTGCCGAAGGGCGCGAGGCCGGCTTCCAGGGCTTCGAACTGGGCCACAAGTTCCCGCGCGATGCCGCCGCACTGCGTCCGATCCTCGACGGCTACGGTCTGTCGCTGGTGTCGGGCTGGTACAGTGCCGGCCTGCTGGAACGCAGCGTCGCCGAGGAGATCGAGGCGGTGCAGCCACACCTGCAACTGTTGAAGGCGATGGGCTGCCCGGTGATGGTGGTGGCGGAAACCACAGGCTGCGTCCATGGCACCCGCGGCACGCCGCTGTCCCATCGTCCGAAGCTGGAGTCCGGCCAGTGGGCCGAGTTTGGCCGCCGCATGGCGGAGTTCGGCGATTACCTGCGCGACCAGGGCACGCCGATCGCCTACCACTACCACATGGGCACGGTGGTGGAGACGCCCGACGAGATCGACCGCTTCGCCGAGGTCACCGGCGACAGCGTCGGCATCCTGCTGGACACCGGCCATCTGACCTTCGCCGGCGGTAACCCGCTGGATGTCATCGCCAAATGGGGCCACCGCATCAACCACGTCCATTGCAAGGACGTGCGCGCCGATGTGCTGAAGCGGGCCAAGACCGCCGACAGCAGCTTCCTGAACGCGGTCATCGACGGGGTGTTCACGGTGCCGGGCGACGGCTGCATCGATTTCCCCGCCGTGCTGAAAGCGTTGAAGGACGCGAACTATCGCGGCCATTGGCTGGTGATCGAGGCGGAGCAGGACCCCGCCAAGGCCCACCCGCTGACCTACGTCACCAAGGGCCGCCAGCATCTGAGTGCCCTCGTCGCCGAATACGGCCTGTGAGCATCGACATGACCAACATCGTACCGCATTTCATCAACGGCACGCGGGTCGACGGCACCAGCGGTCGTCTGGGCGACGTCTACAATCCCGCGACCGGCCGCAACACGACCAAGGTGCCGCTGGCGACAGCGGCGGAGGTCGACAAGGCCGTCGCCGCCGCCCGTGCCGCCTTCCCCGGCTGGTCGGCCGCTACGCCGCTGCGCCGCGCGCGCGTGATGTTCGCCTTCAAGCAGCTGCTGGAACAGAACGCCGACCGGCTCGCCAGCCTGATCACCGCCGAGCATGGCAAGGTCCATTCCGACGCGCTGGGCGAGGTGACGCGCGGGCTGGAGGTGGTGGAGTTCGCCTGCGGCGGCCCGCACCTGCTGAAGGGCGAGGTGGCGGAGAATGTCGGCACCCGCGTCGACAGTCATTCGCTGCGCCAACCGCTGGGCGTCGTCGCCGGCATCACACCGTTCAACTTCCCGGCCATGGTGCCGATGTGGATGTTCCCGGTGGCCATCGCCTGCGGCAACTGCTTCATCCTGAAGCCGTCGGAACGGGTGCCCAGCGCGGCCCTGTTCATGGCGGAGCTGCTGAAGCAGGCCGGTCTGCCCGATGGCGTCTTCAACGTCGTCCATGGCGACAAGGTGGCGGTCGATGCGCTGCTGAGCCACCCCGACGTGAAGGCAGTCAGCTTCGTCGGCTCGACCCCCATCGCCCAGTACATCTATGCCACCGGTGCCGCCAACGGCAAGCGGGTGCAGGCGCTGGGCGGGGCCAAGAACCACATGGTCATCATGCCCGACGCTGACCTGGATCAGGCGGTGGATGCGCTGATGGGTGCCGCCTACGGCTCGGCCGGTGAGCGCTGCATGGCGATCTCCGTCGCCGTGCCGGTGACGGAAGCGGTGGCCGATGCACTGGTGGAACGGCTGACCGAGCGGGTGCGCGCCCTGGAGGTCGGCCCCGGCACCGACCCGTCGGCGGAGATGGGGCCGCTGGTCACCCGCCAGCACCGAGACAAGGTGCGCGGCTACATCGACCTCGGCATCGAGGAGGGGGCGACGCTGGTGGTCGACGGCCGTCAGGTCGAGATCGCCGATCCTGAGTGTGCCGACGGCTATTTCCTCGGCGGCACCCTGTTCGACCATGTCACGCCGGAGATGCGGATCTACAAGGAGGAGATCTTCGGCCCGGTGCTGGCGGTGGTGCGGGTTCCCGACTACCGCACGGCGGTGGATCTCATTAACGCGCACGAGTTCGGCAATGGCACCGCCATCTTCACCCGTGACGGCGACACCGCGCGCGCCTTCGGGGCGGAGATCGAGGTCGGCATGGTCGGCGTCAACGTGCCGATCCCGGTGCCGATGGCCTTCCACAGCTTCGGCGGCTGGAAGCGCTCGTTGTTCGGCGACCATCACATGCATGGGCCGGAAGGCGTGCGCTTCTACACCCGATTGAAGACCATCACCAGCCGCTGGCCGACCGGCATCCGATCGGGTGCCGACTTCGTGATGCCGACGATGAAGTGAGTGGGGCAGGGCGGTGCCGGAACAGCCGGCGCCGTCCTTCTGCCTTTCGGGAGAAGCCAGCATGAAAAAGCTATCCATCGGCCTTGTCGGCAGTGGATTCATGGGACGGGCGCATGCCCAGGCCTTCCGCGCCGTCGGCGGCCTGTTCGACCTGCCGTTCGAACCGGTGCTCGAGCTGCTGGCGGAGCGGGACGAGGCGACCGCCACCGATGCCGCCGCCAAGCTGGGTTTTCGACGGCATGTCGGTGACTGGCGCCGGCTGATCGAGGATCCGGAAATCGACGTGGTCGCCATCACCACGCCGAACCGGCTGCATGCGCCGATCGCGCTGGCGGCCATCGCTGCCGGAAAGCATGTCTATTGCGAGAAGCCGCTCGCCACCACGCTTGAGGACGCCCGCGCCATGGCCGCGGCGGCCGAGGCGACCGGCGTCGTGACTCTGGTCGGCTTCAATTACCTGAAGAACCCGATGATCGCGCTGGCCCGCGAGCTCGTGGCCGGCGGCGAGATCGGCGAGGTCACCGGCTTCCGCGGCATCCATGCCGAGGATTTCATGGCCGACCCGCTGGCGCCCTTCACTTGGCGCTGCGAGGCCGACAACGCAGGCGGCGCCCTGGCCGACATCGGCAGCCACATCCTGTCGCTGGCGACATATCTGGTGGGAGACATCCGCGCCGTCTCCGGGCGGTTGCACACCGTCCATGGCCGCCGCCCGGCAGCTTCCGGATTGTCGGAGATGCGGGAGGTGCGGGTGGACGATCAGGCCCATGCGGTGGTCGAGTTCGCCAACGGCGCCACCGGTTCCGTCACCGCCAGCTGGATCGCCCAGGGGCGCAAGATGCAGCTTGCCTTCGAGCTGGTCGGGACGAAGGGCTCCATCGCCTTCACCCAGGAGCGTTTCAACGAGCTGTGGCTGTTTCAGGCGGGTGGGGCGCCCGGCCGGTCCGGCTACCGGCTGATCACCGCCGGGCCGGAGCATGCCGATTACGCTGCCTTCTGCCCGGCGCCAGGCCACCAGCTGGGCTTCAACGATCTGAAGACCATCGAGGTGAAGACGCTGATCGAGGCCATCGCCGGTAAGGCTCCGGCCTATCCCGACTTCCGTGTCGCCTGTGAGCTGGAGCGCGTCGCCGAAGCCATCCACCGTTCCTCGGTCGAACGCCGCTGGGTCGACGTGGCGGAGGTCTGAAGTCCTCCTCCACACATCGCCCGACCTGAAGGCCGGTCCCGCAGCTGCCGGGGCCGGCTTTTTTTTCCGGCAGATCGTGACTGGCATATCAGTGACCGCAGTTCTCGCTTGGCGTGGAATGCGGGAACATTTATTCTAAACCCTGACGACCCTTTCCCGACAGACAGCCGATAAGCGAGCCAATGGAGCAAGAGACCGACCTGCCGACGAGCTATGCCGCTCTTCAGGCCGCCATCACCCAGCGACAGGCCAGCTTCAGTCCACGCCTGCGGCAGATCGCCGAATATGCGCTGTCGAACCCCAACGACATGGCGCTGGAAACCGTGGCGCAGATCGCAGAGCGGGCGGGCGTGCAGCCGTCGGCGCTGATCCGCTTCTCAAAGACGCTCGGGTTCGAGGGGTTCACGGAGATGCAGCGTGTCTTCCGCACCCGTCTGACCGACAATATGCCGAACTACAAGGAGCGGATCCGGGCACTGACGGACGGGGCGGCGGGCCTCAGCGATGGATCGCGCGTTCTGGAACATTTCATCAATGCCGGCATCAACGCCCTGGAACATCTGCGCCAGGAACTGTCGCCGGAGGATCTGGACGGCGCCATCGATCTGCTGGAGGCGGCGGAGCATATCTATGTGATGGGCCAGCGCCGCTCCTTCCCGGTCGCGGCCTATCTCAGCTATGCCCTGGGGCGGCTCGGGCGGCGGACGGTGCTGGTGGACGGAATGGGCGGCATGCTGCGCCAGCAGGTGCAGGCCATCGGCGACCGCGACCTGCTGGTGGCGATCAGCTTCAAGCCCTATTCGGAGGAGACGATCGATCTGTGCCGGTTCGCGGCGGAAAACGGCGTGCCGATCGTTGGCATCACCGATGGCACGCTGAGCCCGATCCTGCCGCTGGCCGGTGTCACCCTCTCGGTGGAGGATGCCCAGGTGAAGGGCTTCCGATCGCTCACCGCCACCATGTGTCTGGCGGTCAGTCTGATCGTGGCGCTGGGCCAGCGCCTGGACAAAGAAAAGGCCGGGCGGTAACCACCGCCCGGCCGGAAGTTGGCCTCTGCCAGGAGAAAGTCAGAGGCGGACGCACGCGAGGGAGATCGCGCTCCTCGGCGCCGCCGCGGCAGGATGGAGGATACCGCGGCGACGCGAAGCGGCAGGGACGAACCGGCCCTTAGAAGGCGAGGTTGGTCTGGATCAGGAACATGTCGCCCTTGTCGCTGTTGGCGGCGACGTCGGAGCTGAGCTTGAAG
>CBFGPE010000147.1:0-16829 GCA_965650625.1 uncultured Azospirillum sp.
TATGCCCTGACCAAGTGGCGGTTCCGCGGCGCCAACATCGTGTTCGGCATGATCCTGTTCGGCAGCTTCCTGCCGTCGCAGGTGATCCTGCTGCCGATGGCGCAGACGCTGGGCGCGCTCGGGCTGGCCGGCAGTGCCGGCGGGCTGATCCTGGTCCATGTGGTGTACGGGCTCGCCTTCACCACGCTGTTCTTCCGGAATTATTACGTCAGCATCCCCGACGATCTGGTGAAGGCGGCGACCATCGACGGCGCCGGCTTCTTCCAGATCTTCACCAAGATCATGCTGCCGCTGTCGCTGCCGATCCTGGTGGTGACGATCATCTGGCAGTTCACCCAGATCTGGAACGACTTCCTGTTCGGGGCGTCCTTCGCGGCGGGCGGCGCCCAGCCGGTGACGGTCGCGCTGAACAACCTCGTCAACACCACCACCGGCGTGAAGCAGTACAACGTCGACATGGCGGCGGCGATGATCGCCGGCCTGCCCACCCTCGTCGTCTATGTGCTCGCCGGGAAATACTTCATCCGCGGTCTGACCGCCGGCTCCGTCAAGGGGTGATCTTCCGATGGCGACTCTCAGCATCAACAATGTCCGCAAGCAGTATGGCAGCGTCGAGGTCCTGAAGGGCATCGACCTGGACCTGACGGACGGCGAATTCCTCGTCCTGCTCGGGCCGTCCGGCTGCGGGAAATCCACCCTGCTCAACATGATCGCCGGTCTGGAGACCATCAGTGCCGGCGAGATCCGCATCGACCAGCGCGTGGTCAACGAGGTCCATCCCAAGGACCGCGACATCGCCATGGTGTTCCAGTCCTACGCGCTCTACCCCAACATGACGGTGGCGCGGAACATCGGCTTCTCGCTGGAGATGCGCGGCCAGTCGAAGACCGAGCGCGACGGCGCCATCCGCCGCGTCGCCAAACTGCTTCAGATCGAGCATCTGCTGGACCGCAAGCCGGCGCAGTTGTCTGGCGGCCAGCGCCAGCGCGTCGCCATGGGCCGCGCCCTGGTCCGCGACCCCAAGGTGTTCCTGTTCGACGAGCCGCTGTCCAACCTGGACGCCAAGCTGCGCGTCGACATGCGCACCGAGATCAAGAAGCTGCACCAGCGGCTCGGCACCACCGTGGTCTATGTCACCCACGACCAGATCGAGGCGATGACGCTGGCCAGCCGCATCGCCATCATGAAGGAGGGCGTCGTCCAGCAGTTCGCGCCGCCGCAGGAGGTCTATGAGCGGCCGGCCAACATGTATGTGGCGAGCTTCATCGGCTCCCCCACCATGAATTTCGTGCGCGGCACCCTGTCGGCCGAGGGCGACCGGCTGGGCGTCAGCGTCGGGCGCGAGCGCAGCGGCTTCCTGCCGCTGTTCCAGGCGCCGGAGCAAGCCGGCCATTGGCTGGGCCAGGAGGTGATCCTGGGCATCCGTCCGGAGGCCATCACCTGCTACGACCCGGCGATTGCCGCCGGAAACCCGGCGCTGGTGAAGGTCGCCTGCGGAATCAATGTGCTGGAGCCGACCGGCGCCGACACCATCACCTATGTCGAGCTGAACGGCCACGAGGTGGTCGCCCGCATCAAACCGAGCGACCGGGTGGCGGAGGGCGAGACCGCCGACTTCATGATCGACATGGCCCGCGCGAACCTGTTCGACCCGAAGACCGAACAGCGGATTTGAACTGACGCCCGGCTTTCCCGGCCGGAGCACTTATCCCCGACAGGGCCGTTCGCCTCTTCTCATAGCTTGGGAGAGGCGAACGGCCCTGTCGTCGTTTCGGCGGCCCGAATCCCTGATGCGGACCCGACAGAAAAATTTTTGCCCGGCCATCGTGATTTCCGGCGCCGCTGACGGTTATCAGGCCGGCTCAGTCCGCCCGCGGGGCGGGACGCCGACCTCTGGCTGTCACCGGTCAAGAACCGGAAGGGGCGCATGGCCGTTACGGACCGTCGCCCATAAGACCGCGCGACAATTCGTTCCGACACGGCATCCGTTCCGATACGAGGAATGCGCTGATGAACTTCACCATCAATGGACAAAACGTCGAGGTCGAGGCGGACATCCGCAGCTCGCTGCTCGACCTCCTCCGCAACAGTCTGGGATTCACCGGGACCAAAAAGGGCTGCGACCAGGGCGCCTGCGGCGCCTGCACCGTGCTGGTCGACGGCGAACGCATCAATTCCTGTCTGGCGCTGGCGGTCCAATATCAGGGCCGCAGCATAACCACCGTCGAAGGGCTGGGCACCGACGGCAGCCTGCACCCGCTGCAAGAAGCCTTCGTCGAGCATGACGGCTTCCAGTGCGGCTATTGCACGCCCGGACAGCTCTGTTCCGCCATCGGCATGGCGCGCGAGATCGAACGCAACGTCCCGAGCGTCGTCACCGCCGACCTTGCAGCGGCCAGCGTCACCGTCGACGAGCGGGAACTGCGCGAACGCATGAGCGGCAATCTGTGCCGCTGCGGCGCCTACAACGGCATCATCGAGGCCATCTCGGAAACGCTGGACAAGATGCCTGCCTCCACGCAGGAGAGGGCCCCGGCATGAACCTCTTCACCTACGAACGGGCATCCGACGCGTCCGCCGCCATCGAGCTGGCGAAGGGCAACGCCGCGGCTCGCTATCTCGGCGGCGGCACCAATCTGGTCGACCTGATGCGCGAGACGGTCGAGCGGCCGGAGATGCTGGTCGATGTCACCGGCCTGCCGCGCGGGATCGAGCCGCGCGCCGACGGCGGTCTGCTGATCGGGGCGGCGGCGACCAACACCGCGCTGGCCGCCGATGGCCATGTGCGCAGGCATTACCCGGTCCTCGCCCGCGCGATCCTTGCCGGGGCCAGCGCCCAGATCCGCAACATGGCGACGGTCGGCGGCAACATCCTGCAACGCACCCGCTGCCGCTACTTCTACGACACTGCTGCGGCCTGCAACAAGCGGCAGCCGGGCGCCGGCTGCGACGCCCGCGACGGCTTCAACCGCTACCACGCGATCCTCGGCGCGTCGCCGGCCTGCGTCGCCACCCATCCGTCCGACATGTGCGTGGCGCTCGCCGCACTCGACGCGATGGTGCATCTGGACGGTCCGGCCGGGCCGCGCAACATCGCGCTTGCCGACCTGCACCGCCTGCCGGGAGACCGGCCGGACATCGAGACCGAGCTGAAGCCGGGCGAGCTGATCACCGCGGTCGAGATCCCGCCCCTGCCCTTCGCCCGCCGCTCCACCTACCGCAAGGTGCGTGACCGGGCGAGCTATGCTTTCGCGCTGGTCTCGGTCGCAGCCGCTCTCGACATCGACGACAGCGGCGTGGTGCGCGACGTAAGGCTGGCGCTCGGCGGCGTCGCCCACAAGCCGTGGCGGGCCTCGGCGGCCGAAGCGGCGCTGAAGGGCCGGCCGGCCAACCGGGAGAGCTTCCACGCCGCCGCGGAGGCGGAGTTGGCCGCCGCGACCGGGCTTCGCGACAACGCCTTCAAGATCGAACTGGCGAAACGGACGATCGTCGCCGTCCTCGGCGAGCTGACGGGAGACGACGCATGAGCATGCAATCCGACTCCGCAAACACCCTGCCCGGTCGCTGGCAGCCGGCGATCACGCAGGATACCCTCATTCAAAAGCATGGCGCACTGGGCCAGCCGGTCTCGCGCATCGACGGGCCGCTGAAGGTTCAGGGCAAGGCTCAATTCGCCGCCGAGTTTCCTTATGAGGGACTCTGCCACGCCGCACTCGCCTACAGCACCGTCGCACGCGGGCGGATCACGGCGCTCGACACCGCGGCAGCCGAAGCGGCTCCCGGCGTCGTGCTGGTCATGACCCACCGCAACGCGCCGCGGATGAAGGCGCCGTCGCTGATGATGTCCTCGCCGACCGCCGCCGGGGCGAGCGACCTGCCGGTCATGCAGGATGACGAAATCCACTGGAACGGCCAGCCCATCGCCGTCGTCCTCGCCGAGACGCAGGAGCAGGCCGACCATGCCGCCTCGCTGGTGACGGCCGACTATGCGCCGCTGCCGGCGGTGACGTCCTTCGACGAGGCGAAGAAGACGCCGCGCCAGCTGGACAACCTCCTGGGCCAGCCGCCGGTGATGGAGATCGGCAACGCCGAGGCCGCTCTGAAAGGCGCGGCGGTGCAGGTGGACCAGATCTACCGGACGCCGCGCCACAACCACAATGCCATCGAGCTGCATGCGGCGACCGTCGCCTGGACCGGTGACGAGCTGCGGGTGCATGACGCAAGCCAGCTTCTCGACCTGACGGCGGGGCAGCTGGCCGATATTTTCGGTCTGGAGCCGGACAAGGTCCGGGTTTCCTCCCCCTTCGTCGGCGGCGGCTTCGGCGGCAAGTGCCTGTGGGACCACCAGATCCTCGCCTGTGCCGCCGCCAAGCTCGCCGGCCGACCGGTGCGCATCATGCTGTCGCGCGAGGGGGTGTTCCGCATCGTCGGCGGCCGGACGGTGACGGAGCAGCGCGTGGCACTGGGCGCCAGCGCCGACGGCCGGCTGGACGCGCTGATCCACACCGGCATCGTGGCGATGACCACCCACAACTCCTGTCCGGAACAGTTCACCTTCCCCGCCCGCCACCTCTATGCCGCCAAGTCCATCCGGCTGGCCCAGGAGGTCGCCGACATGGACATGCTGGCGAACACCTTCATGCGGGCGCCCGGCGAATCCGTCGGCACCTTCGCGCTGGAATGCGCGATCGACGAACTGGCTTCAACGCTCGGTCTCGACCCCATCGAGCTGCGCCGGCGCATCGAGCCGGAGAAGGATCCGACCAGCGGCAAGCCCTTCTCCTCCCGCCACCTGATCGCGGCCTATGAAAAGGGCGCGGCGAGGTTCGGCTGGGACCGCCGCAGTAAGACGCCGCGCCAGCGGCGGGACGGCGAGTGGCTGATCGGCATGGGCTGCGCGACGGCCACATATCCCTACCACCGCTTCCCCGGCGGTGCGGCGCGGATCAGGCTGACAGCCGGTGGGCAGGTCACCGTCTCGACCGCGGTGCATGACATGGGCATGGGCACGGCGACGGCCCAGGTCCAGCACATCGCCGCCCGGCTCGGCGTTCCGATCGGCAACGTCACCTTCGAGTATGGCGACACGAGCCTGCCGCGCGGGGTGATCGCCGGCGGCTCGACCCAGACGGCCTCGATCGGCGGCGCCGTCATCGCCGCAGCCGAGGTCTTCGTCGAGGAACTGCTGAAGCTCGCCGGCAACGATTCGCCGCTGGCCGGCCTGTCGCTCGCCGAGGTCGAGATGCGGGACGGCGGCATCGGCCACCGCGAGGATGCCGCGCGCTTCGAAAGCTACGAATCGATCCTGCGGCGGGCGGCACGCGACGAGCTGGTCTGCGAGGCCGAAGCCCCACCGCCGGCGGAGATGGGGGCTTTCTCGATGCACTCCTACGGCGCGCAGTTCTGCGAGGTTCGGGTCAGCGAGATCACCGGGGAGGTCCGCGTCTCGCGCTTCCTCGGCTCCTTCGACGCCGGCCGCATCCTCAACGCCAAGACGGCGACGAGCCAGTTCAAGGGCGGCATCATCATGGGGATCGGGCTGGCGCTGACCGAGGAAACCAACTTCGACCCGCGCAGCGGCCGCATCGTCAACGCCTCGCTGGCCGACTATCACGTGCCGGTGCAGATGGATGTCCCCGCCATCGAGAACCTCTACACCGACATCCCCGACCCACAGGCGCCGATGGGTGCCCGCGGCATCGGCGAGATCGGCATCACCGGCGTCGGCGCCGCCGTCGCCAACGCCGTCTACAACGCCACCGGCAAGCGCATCCGCGATCTACCGATCACGCTCGACAAGCTGATGTGATGCTTCGCCGGGTGCGAACTGTGAATTGAATTCACAGGTGATATGGCGGGAGAGGCGGTTTGCAGACCGCCCTTCCCGCCATATGTCTGCATGCAACCGAATTGACGCGCCCGAGTAATCCGCTGCGGCGCTGGTTAGGAGAGTAAACAGGATGCAGACCGTGAACGCGAATGGCGCCGAGATTCCCGCACTGGGCTTCGGCGTGTTCCGCATGTCGGACGAGGAAGTGGAGCGGGTGGTTCCGGCGGCGCTGGAATCCGGCTTCCGCCATTTCGACACCGCGCAGATCTACCGCAACGAAGCAGCGCTGGGCCGCGCCTTGCAAGCCGCCGGTGCCCGTCGCGACGATCTGTTCCTGACCACCAAGGTCTGGGTGGACAAGTACAGCCCCGACCTCTTCGCCGCATCGGTGGATGAGAGCCTGGAGAAGCTGAAGGTCGACCGGGTCGATCTGCTTCTGCTGCACTGGCCGGCCGATCAGGTCGCCATCGCCGACCAGATCGAAATGCTGAACGCGGTGCAGGCCGCCGGCAAGACCCGCTTCATCGGCGTCAGCAACCAGAACATCGCCCAGCTGCGGGAATCGGTGCAGCGCAGCCAAGCCCCCATCGTCACCAACCAGATCGAGGTCCACCCCTATCTCGACCAGAGCGCGATGGCGGCGGCGGCCAGGGAGCTGGGCGTGGCGATCACCGCCTATTACGCGATGGCCGACGGCAAGGTGCCGCGCGATCCTGACCTGCAGCGGATCGGCGCCAAGTACGGCAAGACGGCGGCCCAGGTGACGCTGCGCTGGCTGATCCAGCAGGGGCACATTGTGCTGTCCAAGACCGCCAAGCCGGAACGGGTGCCGGAGAACTTCGCGGTGTTCGACTTCACGCTGGACGAGGGCGACATGGCGGCGATTGCGAAGCTGGCGCAACCGAATGGGCGGATCGTGAGCCCGGCGGGGCTTGCGCCGGTTTGGGACAAGTGAGCGGCGGGGGTTGCGAATAGTCCCCTCTCCCCCCGAGGAGAGGGGATCTCTGGATAGGCTCACAACATCCGCGGCAGCGTCACCCTGACGCGCAAGCCGCCGCTGGCGCGGTTGCTCAGCTCGATCCGCCCTTGGTGGGCTTCGACGATCGACTTCACGATCGACAACCCCAGCCCGCTGCCGCCGGTCTTGCGGTTGCGGGAGCCTTCCAGCCGGACGAAGGGCTTGAAGACGTTGGCGATCTCCGCCTCCGGGATGCCCGGTCCTTCGTCGCAGACGTCGACGACGATCTCGGCGGCGTCGGCATCGACGGAGACGGTGGCGCGCTCGCCGTATTTGATGGCGTTGTCGATCAGGTTGGCGAAGGCGCGGCGCAGGCTGGACGGGCGGCCGGCGAGGCGGAGCTGGCGCGGCTGGTCGAAGCGGTCGTTGCGCTCCACCCCGCCGCCGAAGATGGTGCGGACGGCGGCGAACTGCAGCGGCGGCGGCTCGTGGTAGGTCACCGGCGCGCCGGTGTCGGCGTAATCATCGCACAGGCTCTGCAGCAGGCTGGCGAAGGCGACCACCTCCACCTCCTCGCGCAGAACGTCGTCGCCGAGGAATTCCAGCGTCGCGGTGACCATCGCCGCCATCTCGTCGATGTCCGCCATCATCTTGGCGCGCAGCGCGTCGTCATCGACATATTCGGCGCGCAGCCGCAGCCGCGTCGCCGGGGTGCGCAGATCGTGGCTGATCGCCGCCAGCAGATGGGTGCGCCCCTCCATCAGGTCGCGCAGCGCATTGCGCGCTTGGTTGAAGGCGCGGGCGAGCGAGGCGACCTCCTCCGGCCCATCCTCCGGCAGGGGGCGGGGGTGCAGGCGGTCGTGCGGACGGGTCGCCTGCTCGGCCAGCGATTCCAGCGGGCGGACCAGCCGGCCGGGCAGCCAGAGCAGGACCGCCAGCGCCAGACCGAAGGCCGCCAGCCCGGCCAGCACCATTTCGAACGGCGTGCTACGCGGCCGCCAGAAGCGCGGACTGGCGAATTCCAGCCAGCCGCCGCCGGCAAGCTGGACATAGACGCGGGCGTCGCGCAGCTGGGCCGCGGTGTCCTCCGCCACCAGGGACAGCGATTCGGCGAGTGTCTGGGCATGGGCGGGCTGGAGCGGCAGCAGGGCGCGCGCGGCAGCGACGAACACCGGACGCGGCGCGTCGGCCACCCCGTCGAGCACCCAGCCCGCAGGCACGGTGGGGGTGCCGGGGGCCTGCCAGGACACCGACAGATCGGGCAGACCGCTCAGCGCCAGCGCCGGCCCGGCGGCGACGCCGTCCAGCACCGCGCGGTCGGCCGCTTCCACCGCTGCGGCCATCGCCGGTCCCAGCCGGTGGGCGGTCAGCAGTTCCCGCGCGCGGTCGTCGACCAGACGCATGCCGACCAGCGCACCGCCATGGGTCAGCGCCAGAAGCGCGACCATCGCCAACAGGATGCGGTGGCGCAGACGGGCGGCGCGCAGCCGGACCGGCAGCAGACGCTCAAGCGCCACGGCCGGTCCCGGAACTGGTTCCGGAGCTGACGGATTCGCCCTGGTCCACCACCGTCGCAGTGAACTGATAGCCGATGCCGCGCACCGTCTTGATCAGGGCCGAGCCGCCCGGCCCTTCCTCCAGCTTGCGGCGCAGGCGGCTGATCTGGATGTCGATGCTGCGGTCGAAGGGAATCGAAGTGTCGCCGCGGTGCTTCTCCAGCAGTTCGGTGCGCTCCACCACCTGCGGCGCGCGTTCCAGCAGCGTGCCGAGCAGGGCGTATTCGCCTTGGCTGAGATGCACCACCACCCGGTCGGGCGTGCGCAGTTCCCGCCGCCCCTGGTCGAGCGACCAGCCGGCGAAGCCCAGCACGCGCGGCCGTTCGCGCACCGGCTCCGGCCCGCCGCAACGGCGCAGGATGGCGCGGATGCGGGCCAGCAGTTCGCGGGCGCTGAAGGGTTTCACCAGATAATCGTCGGCCCCGACCTCCAGACCGACGATGCGGTCGACCTCGCTGCCCATCGCGGTCAGCATGATGACCGGGGTCTCCGACTTGGCGCGCAGTCCGCGGCACAGGCTGGTCCCGTCCTCCCCCGGCAGCATGACGTCGAGGATGATGAGGTCGATCGGCCATTGCGCCAGCACCCGCGCCATCTCACGCCCGTCGCCGGCGGTGGAGACGCGGAATCCGCTCTTCACCAGGAAATCATGCAGCATGTCCCGGATCTCGGGATCGTCGTCCACGACCAGGAGATGGCGTGCGCGCTCCATGCTTTTCCTTCCCTATTCCGTATGGCGCATTCTTCTTTGTTGGCGCCGAGTGTAGCCTCCCCGGCCGGTCCGGGTACAGTGCGCCGCCAGGGCCGGTTTGTAACGGTTGCGTAACAGCGACGCTGCCGTGAAAAGGCGTTGTTACCAAATAATCCGGGCGTCGAATTGCGTGCGGGATAGAGTTCCTCAAGCGGCCGAACGGCCAGCCGGAATACCGAACGAAGAAGGGAACAGGGGGAAATGTCCAAGATGCCGTCTCTCAGCACATCGATCCTCGGCATAACCGCGATCGCCACCGTGATGGCCGGCGCCCTGCTGGCCGCGCCGGCCCAGGCCGAGCCGAAGGTGGAGGTGCTGCATTACTGGACCTCCGGCGGCGAATCGAAGGCGGCGGGCGCCCTGCGCCAGGACTTCGAAGCGGCGGGCGGCAAGTGGATCGACGCGCCGGTGGCGGGTGGCGGCGGCGACGCGGCCAGCACCGTCCTGCGCTCCCGCGTGCTGGCCGGCGATCCGCCGAACGCGGTGCAGCTGAAGGGTCCGAACATCAAGGAATGGGCGGCGCAGGGCAAGCTGGCGACCCTGGACGACGTCGCCAAGGCGGAGAACTGGGACGCCATCCTGCCGCCGCAGATCCGCGACGTGGTGACCTACAAGGGCCATTACTACGCCGTTCCCGTGAACATCCACCGCGTCAACTGGATGTGGGTCAACCCGCAGGCGATGAAGAAGGCCGGTGTCGAGATCCCCAAGACCTGGGACGAGTTCAACGCCGCCGCCGAGAAGCTGAAGGCCGCCGGCATCATCCCGCTCGCCCATGGCGGCCAGCCCTGGCAGGAAGGCGCGCTGTTCGAGGATGTGGTCCTCGGCCTCGGCGGTGCCGACTTCTACCGCAAGGCTCTGGTGGAACTGGACGAGAAGTCGCTGACCAGCGACACGATGGTCAAGGTGTTCGACCAGATGCGCAAGCTGCGCGGCTATGTCGATGACGGCTTCCCCGGCCGCGAATGGAACCTCGCCGCCGGGCTGCTGATGAACGGGCAGGCCGCCATGCAGATCATGGGCGACTGGGAAAAGGGCGAGCTGACCGCCGCCGGCAAGGTGCCGGGCAAGGACTTCGTCTGCGCCCATGTGCCGGGCAAGTCGGGCTACATCGTCAATTCCGACAGCTTCGTCATGTTCAGCTCGGCCGACCCCGACCGCACCGCCGGCCAGAAGCTGCTGGCCAAGCTGATCCTGGGCAAGAAGTTCCAGGAGACCTTCAACGTGCTGAAGGGCTCGATCCCCGCCCGCCAGGACATGGCGCGCGACAGCTTCGACGAATGCGCGGTGAAGTCGATGGACGACCTGAAGGCCGCCATCGACAGCAACAGCGCCGTGCCCTCGATGGCCCACGAGATGGCGGTCCCCGGTGCCGTCCGCGGCGCCTTCCTGGACGTCGTCACCGCCCACTTCAACTCCACCATGTCCTCGCAGGACGCGGTGAAGCGCCTGGCCGAGGCGGTCGATCTAGCGAAGTAAGCTCCGGTTTCTTTTGGTGTCGTCTCTCCTTCTCTGGTGTTGCGCGTGACCTTGAAGCCCCCCTTCCTCCATGGGAGAGGGGCTTTCTTCTTTCGCCCCGCGAATTGCGGGAGCATCGCGGTTCCGACGGTGAAACAGGATGGCGTCGGGCAGCCGAAAGTTCGCCGCGGCAATCCGACAGTCGTTCCAGCTCTCTCCGATGGGCCCTGGATGGGTCCGACATGCCGGACTTTTGCCGCCGACTTGCGGCCTGCTTGCCCCGACCGCGCGGAGGCGAAAGAAGCCGGCGCGCACGCAAGGCAAATGACCGCCGTCCGACAGGCAATCGGGGCATTAGCGCCGGAGCAATCTCTCTAGAATCTCTTTAGAAATTTATCGGTTCCGCCGACTTCCGCTAACGTATTTACCGGCCTTCCCGTCGGGAACATCATTGGTGGGCGAAATGCGGATGCCGTTTCAAACACAGACACCGCCTGCGGACGCCCCTTCACCCGGCGGATTCGACGCCGGGTCAATCAAGATCCTTGATCGTCTTGGACTGACGACAACCCTGTGCTTGTTGTCATTTTCGGTCTTGAGCTATTTCCTCGCCGCATCGAATACCCATTATGGGGAAGTCGGCCTGCCCAATCAGGCGGCGTTCTTCGACCGCTTGGCGGCTTCCATCGCCGACCTGCCCGTCCCGCTGGCCCATGCGCTGACCGCCGGCAACGTCTTCACCCATGACGGCCTGTATTTCCTGGCCTATTGCCTGCCGCTCGCCCTTCCGGTCGCCTTGGCCGCATGGCTGTTCCGCTGGCTGTCCGACGCCGACGGGCCGATTCCGAAGGCAGTGACGGACCGGCTGTTCCTGTGGCCGGTCGTCTTCACCGCCGTCAGCATCCCCTCCTTTCCGGTGATGACTCAGGACATCTGGTTTTCCGCGCTGTGGGGCGAGGAGGTCGTCCGGGGACAGAACCCCTACTATGTCCCCTTCACGCCGGAGCAGGCCGCCGCCTTCCCGTTCGACGAGGTGCCGGCGATGATGACCTACGGCCCGCTGTGGGCGGTGGTCTCGGCCGGCGTCATGGCGCTCAGCGGCGGGAATGTCTGGGTGACTGGGCTTATGTTCAAGCTGATCCTGGCGGGCGCCTGGATCGGCGGGCTCGCCATCATCCGGCGGATCGGCCGGACTCATGACGGGGCGACCGCCGCCACCGGGCTCGTCGCCTTCGGCTGGCTGCCCATCGGCCACATCTATTCGGCCGGCGAGGCGCACAACGACATGGCGATGGTCGTCCTGATGCTGCTGTGGCTGATGCGCCTTTCCGCCGGCGACCGCGCCGGCCCACTGGCGCTGGCGGCCTCGGCCGCCTGCAAATACACCAGCGCCGCCCTGGTCTCCGTCGATCTGCTCTACAGGCTCGGCAAATCCCGGAACATGGATTTCAAGGGCAAGCTGACCGCCTACCTGCTGCGCGGGATTCCTGCCGCCGCCTTTTTCCTGGCCGTCCTGTTCCTCTTCTACCGCTCGCCCGCCTTCTTCGACGCCGTCCGTGGCATGTCCGGATGGCAGTGGCTGCAGCCGGTGGACGTCGTCCGGGTGGCGGAGCGGCTGCTGGGCATCGACATGGCCCCCCTGCGCTGGCTGGTGCGCGGCGCCTTCGCCGGCTTCGCCCTGTGGACGCTGGCTGCGCTGTACCGGCGGCCGACCGCGGAGAGCGCCTGGAAGGCCGCCACCGCTGTGATGGCGGCGGTGGTGTTCGGCCTGTCGACCCACCTCTGGCCGTGGTTTATGCTGTGGCCGCTGGCGCTGGCCGCGCTGGTGCCGTCCTGGTGGTTCTCCCGCTGGATCTTCGGCGTCGCGGCCTTGGCCCCCTTCGCGGTCGTGCCCTTCTGGCGCTACGAAGACGGATTCGATCCCTTCTACACCAAGACGCTGACCGCCTTGCCGCTCTATGCGGGGGCGACCCTCTTCATGGTCTGGATGCTCGGCCGCAGGGAGAGGGCGGCGGTCGCCGCCTGGGCGGCGTCGCTGCCGGGACGCCTGCGCATCGCCCGGGCGCACCGGTCATGAGGGGCCGGCCATGAGGGAGCACCGGATGCCAGCCAGCCCGATCGAAACCCTCGCCACGACAGGCCGGAGCACGGCTCCGCCCTTGCCTGGGAGTGACCCTATGCTGATGCCGACCCCGCAGCCGGCCAGGGACAGAAGCCTGGACGTCATCCGCGTCACCGCCCTTGTCTTCATGGTGGCGGCCCATTGGGGCCGCACGATCCCGGACGCTTACCACCTCGTCAACGTCCTGCAGTTCGTGTTCGAACTGGCGCCGGTGATGTTCTTCTTCGCCTTCGGAATGACGCTCGATCATTTCCTGAAAAAGCCGCTGGCCCGGCGGATCGAAGGCCATCTGAAGCTGTTCATCCTGGCGGCAATCCACGGCCTGTACCAGGAGAAGAACCCGTTCACCAGCGACTTCTTCATGTTTCTATTCGCCGCCCGGCTTCTGTTCGACATCCACGCCAGTGTCGGCGCCGCAAACCGGGTGTTCATCGCGCTTTTTCTTCTTGCGCTGTGCGGCGCCTGGGTCGTCCTTCCGCTGCCCTACGTCTACGACCTGTTCGCGTCGCCATTTCCGGGCTGGTTCCCGGTCTTTCCGTGGATTCTCTTCGTCGCCGCCGGGCGGTTGTTCGCCCATCACCGGCGGTCCTCCCGCACCGCCGTCATCGCCCTGCTGGGCCTGACGGTGGCGCTGTTCGACGTCGCGGTCCTCGGGCACAGACTGTCGAAATGGCCGCTGTCGCCCGACTATGCCCTGCTGTTCGGCAGCGCGACCGCGCTGGCGTTCCTCGCCCTCGACCGCATCCGCTGGCCGGCCTTCCTGTCCTGGCGGACCGTGGACCTGCTGTCCGGCAATCTGCTGCTGGCGACCGCGCTGCATTACTTCGCCGTCGCCGCGGTGAGGTCGGCGCATGGCGCGCTGTCGCCGGTCCTCGCCGGATCGGTTCCCGCCATCTATTTGCCGGCGGCAGTCGCCCTGGAATATGTCCTGCTGGCCGGCATTGCCTTCCTCATCCTGATCGTGCTGGTCCGCGCGACCCTGGCGGTGGGGGCCTGGCTGGACGGGCGCGGCATCCTCGGCATCGCCGACGCCCTGCTGCCGACGATCGCGGTGACCGGCATCGTTCTCTATGCCGCCATGCTGCATCTCAACAACGACCTGCGCGACGCCGGGCTGCCCTTCCTCTGCGCCGTGGCCTTCCTGATCGTCTACAAACGAGGCATAGGAGGGCGCGCATAGGGGAGCCCGGCGTCGCGACCGCCGTCAGTTCGGCGTGATCGCCACCTTCAGCACGCCGTCGCGCTGGTGGCCGAACAGCTCATAGGCCGTCTCGATCTGGTCGAGCGTGAAGCGGTGGGTGACCAGCGGCTTCAGGTCGACGCGACCGGAGGCGACGACGCCCATCAGCCGGCGCATCCGCTCCTTGCCGCCAGGGCAGAGCGAGGTGACGATGGTGTGGTCGCCCAGCCCGGCGGCGAACGGCCCCAGCGGCAGGCGCAGGTCGCCGGAATAGACGCCCAGGCTGGACAGCGTGCCCCCCGGCCGCAGGACGCGCAGTGCCGCCTCGAAGGTGGCCTGGGTGCCCAGCGCCTCGATGGCGACGTCGACGCCGCGGCCGTCGGTGAGGCGCATGATCTCCTCCACCGGATCGACACTGCGGAAATCCACCACATGGTCGGCGCCCATGCGCCGCGCCATCTCCAGCCGCGCCGGCACGGTATCGACGCCAATGATGGTGGTGGCGCCCTTCAGCTTGGCCCCGGCGGTGGCGCAGAGGCCGATGGGACCCTGCGCGAACACCGCCACCGTGTCGCCGATGCGGATGTTGCCGCGCTCCGCCCCGGCGAAGCCGGTGGACATGATGTCGGGGCACATCAGCACCTCCTCGTCCGTCAGCCCGTCGGGGACGGGGGCGAGGTTGGTCATCGCGTCGGGCACCAGCAGGTATTCGGCCTGGGAGCCGTCGATGCTGTTGCCGAAGCGCCAGCCGCCCAGCGGCTTCCAGCCATGCCTGGTGCCGGCGCCGTCCTGGGAATGGCAGCCGCACAGGCAGGCGTTGCTGTGGCCGCTGGGGGTGATGGCCCCGGCGATCACCCGCTGCCCCTCCCGGTAGCCGGTGACGGCGGAGCCCAGCTTTTCGATGATACCGACCGGCTCGTGACCGATGGTCAGGCCGCGGGCGACCGGATATTCGCCCTTCAGGATGTGGATGTCGGTGCCGCAGATCGTCGTCGTGGTGATGCGGATCAGCGCGTCGAGCGGTCCGACGTCGGGGACCGGCTTGTCGTCCAGCACGATGCGGCCCGGTTCGACGAACACCGCCGCTTTCATCATGACCATGGCGTCCTCCCGTTATGGTGGCTGCCAGTCGGCGAGCTGTTTGGCGCAAAAATCGCAAACGGCCCGCGGCCGGCGCTGTGCTTCACGCCGTCCAGTCTGGCACGGCGGGGAGGGATCCCGCGTTGATGCAGATTAAATGGTGGGGAATGGAGCGCCGCATCGCCTCCGATTCGCACCACATCCCTTGCGAGCATTAGGGCGCTCGAATGCAATGGGATGAAGTTCGAGGCCTGCTCGGCTTCTACCGTTTAAAGTTGTTATGTCCTGAGAATATTTCTTCGTTACGGATGTATTATTTCGCCGTCGGCAATTTTTAATCCGGCGACTCCCTACAGAAAAAATCTTAAACGGGAGTCGTTCACTTTTCACTCCATGAGGCAGTTCAATGAAGACGTTTGCATTCGCCACCGTATTCTCGATCGTCGCCGTGCTGTCCGCCGGTGCCGCCAACGCGCAGTCGGGTCCCGTCACGCTGTCGGCCCTGCCGCCGCAGAATTTCGCCTTCTGCCTGAACACCGATGCCACCGTCGTCATTTCCGACACGGTTGCGAACGAAGTCGGCGTCGTCATCACCAACGTCGGCAACAGCCTGATCAACACCTCCGGTTCCGTGGTCGTCGCCGCCAACAATTTCTATGGCAAGGGCGCCGGGAGCGAGTGGAAGTCGGCGATGGGCCAGTTCACCCTGCCCGGCGGCAACTGCTACAACGTCGCGTCGATGAACAAGACCACCTCCCCGGGCGGCGCGGCCTGGACCTGCGCCCTGACGAGCGGCGCCGCCTCCGGCGCCGGCGCCACGATCACGGGCGTGATCTCGACGCAGACGCAGGTCACGCCGATCGCGTCGGCCTATGTGACGGCCGGCATCAGCTCGACGCTCAACGGTGCGCCGAAGGTGAACTGCCCGTACTGATGGATAGTGCCGATCCGAACGGATCCGGAGCGGCCGCCCACCTTCCCGGTGGGCGGCCGTTTTCGTCGCTCATATGCCGAGGGCCTCGTACGCCTCGAAAGTCCGGTAAGTCTCCGACGGACGGGAGAGTCTTGACGCCTGCCTGCGCCTGACTAAATTTTGCCTGCGCCGGGGTGCCTCACCCCACAGGATCCCGGCACACCCGAAGACCGTGTCCTGCATGTTGCTCTGCGGAGGATGTGTGCGATGCCGATGACCAGACTCTTGCGCCCCCCACCCTACCTGGTCCGGCCGGAGTCGGCGCCCGTCTGAAACGACGACCCAACCCGGTCGGCAAGACCTTAAGTAAATCTGAACAAAGCAAATCACCCGTGCCTGCGGAAGCGGCCACGGGCATTTGGCGTTGACAGTTATTCCGCAAATAATCTTCACACTTCTTCTTCAAAAATCCTCTTGACGACAAAAACAGCCTGAGTAAATTCCCCAACCGAAAGCGCGGCCCATTCGGGCGTGCTTGGGAAAGACAGACATTCGCTTACGCTCAAGGAGTGTCACACCATGAAGTTCAAACCGCTTCACGACCGCGTTCTGGTCCGCCGCGTCGAATCCGACACCAAGACGAAGGGCGGCATCATCATCCCCGACACCGCCAAGGAAAAGCCGCAGGAGGGCGAGGTCATCGCCGTCGGCGCGGGCGCGCGGGACGAGGCCGGCAAGCTGATCGCCCTCGACGTGAAGCCCGGCGACCGCGTGCTGTTCGGCAAATGGTCCGGCACCGAGGTGAAGATCGACGGCGAGGATCTCCTGATCATGAAGGAGAGCGACATCCTCGGCGTGATCGAGGCTGCCGCAGAGCCCGCCAAGAAGGCCGCTTGATCAGGGGAGGAACAGGACCATGGCTGCGAAGGACGTGAAGTTCGGCTCCACCGCCCGCGACAAGATGCTGCGCGGCGTGGACAT
>CBFGPE010000148.1:0-16615 GCA_965650625.1 uncultured Azospirillum sp.
AATTGGTAGACGCGCCGGACTCAAAATCCGGTTCCGCAAGGAGTGTCGGTTCGAGTCCGACCGCCCGCACCACCCGATCCCCTCACTTGGGATCGCCCTTTCGGATCAGCCGACTCCAGGTCAGCCGGCCACCTTTTCGGCGAACTGGTCGAAGGCCTCGACCGCCTGGGCGGCATACATCACCGACGGCCCGGCGCCCATATAGACCGCCATCCCCATCGTCTCCATCACCTCGTCGCGGCTCGCCCCCTGCTTCATCGCCGCTTCGGCATGGAACGCGACACAGCCGTCGCAGCGGATCGCCACCGCGATGGCAAGCGCGATCAGCTCCTTGGTCTTGGTGTCGAGCGCATTCGCCTTCAGCGCCGCCTGGGCCATTCCGGAAAAGGCCTTCATGACGTCGGGCGCACCGCCGCGCAGTTCGCGGATGGCGCCGGACAGCTCACCGGTCATCTGCGGCCAGTTCTTATGCATGGTCGTCTCCTGTTCTTGAAAGGCGCCCGCCGGACCGTCCGAGCCCAGGCGGCATCGCCATTCATTGACAATAAATTAGAATATACTAATCTATAGGTCAAGAGCCGTCCACGGGCGCTTCGCCGTCCGCCCCTGCCTCCCCACGCGCCCCAAGAAATTGGAAGGATCACGAATCATGTCGCTGTGCTCGCTTTTCCGCCGCCTGATTCCCGCGGCACCCTCGGATGGTCAGAGCGGCGCCGGCCGCATCCGGCAGGTCGACGCGGCGACCGCGATCCAATGGCAGTCCAAGGGCGAGGCGGTGATCGTCGACGTCCGCGAACCGCACGAGCACGCCGCCGGCCACATTCCGGGCGCGATCCTGAACCCGCTGTCGCGGTTCGACCCGTCGCGCGTCCCGACCGAGCCGGGCAAGCACCTGGTCTTCCACTGCCAGGGCGGCATGCGCTGCGGTCCTGCCGCCGAACGCATGATGGCCGCCGGCCACACCGGCACCATCAACCGCCTGCGCGGTGGCTTCGCCGCCTGGGTCAATGCCGGCGGGAAGGTGGAGCGCTGATCGGACGGCGGGCTCGTCGAAGCCGCTGGCCTGCGCGTCGCCACGGACGTATGAGTCCGTACGCCGCAGGCAAAAAGCAGAGACCGCCGCATGAAGCCCGCCTCCCCCTCGACTGCCTCCTCCTCGATCATGGTCGATGAAGCCGCCCCGCAGAGCTTCACCCTGACGGTGATGTTCGACGGCCAGCGCTTCGACTGCGGCAGCTACATCAGCCGTGCAGCCGCGATGCAGGCCGGCCGCCTGTTCCTCCAGCGCAAGGAGGGCGAGGCGGCCAACGGCCGGACCAAACGGAAGCCGGGCAAGAAGTGATACCCGACATGACGCCGAACGACGATCGTCCCCGCATGGCCGCAAACCTCGGCGCCGCCATCGCCATCATGATCGTCCTCGTGCTGGGCTATTGGCTGATGGACGCCTTGATGCGGCAGTCGAAAGCCGAAGACTGCCTGCTGGCCCACCGCCGAACCTGCGGCCCGGTCGAGGCACGGTGAGCGACTGCCGGCTCGGACGTAGTTTTGACCTGAAGGTCACGCGATCGCACCCCGACCACCCGCACCATGGCGCCCCACTCGTGCTAAGGCTGGGCTACCGGCTCATCGGCGGATTTGCCGCAGCGCCGGGTTCGGCCAGCCAGTGCGACAGGTCGGTTTCCAGCAGCCGGCCCAACGCCGTCACCGACTCGCTGTACTGGTCCACGAGTGCCTGGCGCAGCCGGGGAGGCAGAGGAGCGGAAGGTCCCTCAAACACTGGGCGGCGCAAAATCTCGTCCGGCACCGCATCATGGAAGCGTTCGTCGACGCCGATATGTCCGCACAGACGCGACAGGAATGTCCGCGGCTCGGCCACCATCCCGTCGAAGAAGCCGATCATCAGTTGCTCTGCCGGGAACACCGATCGCCAACGCAGGATCGCGTCCGCATAAGCCCCGCGTCGTCTGGACCCGGCCGAGCGGAAATGGTCGAGGAACCATTGTTCGGAGGCTTCCTCCACCGTCATCTCCGCGCGGAGCACAGCCATGCGCGCGGCGGACCATGCCCGCTCGATGGGGTTGCGCAGCACGTAGAACAGACGAAGGTCCGGGCACAGGCTGTGAAGTTCACGAATGGCATCGTCGGGAATGATCGCGTACGCAGGCGTAATCTCACCGGTACGGATGCCGGGTGTATCGGCGTCGGGAGTGCCAAGACGAAACTGGCTCAACCACCAGCCCACCCCCATATCCCGCCGCGCGTCCCAAAAGTGAATTTCCTTTCCGGCAGGAAAGCGGATGGCCGGATGGGAAGACAAAGCCTCGTAAATCCAGGTCGTCCCGGATTTCTGTGCGCCAATTCCGATGAAATCCGGTCGCATGCTCCGCAATCCCGCTCCAACTCCGCCTTTCGGCTGACGGTATAGAAAGGGCGCCTGTCCTGTCAAACAGGGTGCCATTCCCCTGTATTTCCTGCAGAGGTTGCCATGGTCAGCCACAAACACTTGGCTTGTCGGCATACCGTTCCGTCGGTGGCAATGCCTGGAGGCACGCAGTATCGAGAGAACACTTGCCGTGTCGTTTGAACACGTGGTAATGCGGAAATATCCCGCACGAGCGGTCAGATTCAAAGATCGCCGCAAGAATATTGCCTGCACATGCTGAGAAGACGAGAAAAAAAGTCTATTGCGACGGCGTGTTTTACCGATGACGCTGGTTGGCTGATCATAGTTTTTGTCTCGAATGGCGCAGGCGCGCTTTTCATAGAAGAACTGTCATTAAAGACAAGCCAAAGACTGTTCAGACATATACACACCGCATCTCTCTCGATCAAAAACCACCCATTTACACCCTATGTGTGCGCAGCCCTGCCGCTTTCGCCGGAGGAGATTGCCGTCGGGTGGGCAGAACTACAGGTGCAGCACGGCGATGGCTGGATCGAGAGCATCGGGCTCGAGCTCGATGCGTCCTCAACCGATGCCCGGTCGCCGACAGACTTTTCCGAGGACGCACTGCGGCTGTCCGTCGGGCATTTCCGTACGATGGGGCTGCCGTTCGCGCGCGCGCTGGCTTTCGGGCACGCCATGAGGATGGCCGCTCCCGCAGCCGGTCGGGCGGGCCAGCCCGTGCGGCCGGACGGCCTTGGCGAAGCCGGGTGCGAGACCCCGAAAGACGAGGTGGCCGCGGCCATCGCCACGCATTTCGACGCCGCCTATTACCGGGCCACCTATCCCGATCTCGCGACGCTCGGCACCGGGACATCGGACGCCGCGCTGCTGCGCCATTTCTGCCGGATCGGGTGGCGCGAGGGACGGAATCCCAGCCCTGCCTTCGACACCCTCTATTACGCGGCGGCGAACCCGGATGTGGCAGGGGCCGGGATCAACCCCTTCTGGCACTATGTCGTCGCCGGCATGGCCGAGGGTCGCCGCACCCAGCCGCAGGATGGGCACCGGCGCGCGATCCTGCGAAGCCTTCCGCCGGTGCCGGCGCGGCGCGAAGCCGCCGTTCCAAACGCCGTGACCCGCCTGCACCGCGACCGCCTCGCCGACGCGCTGGCCGCGCGATCGCACATCCGCTTCGGCGGTCAGCGGCGTGGAGGCCGGGGTATCGTCGTCTCCGTCAGCCACGACTGTTACATCCGCTCCTTCGGAGGCACGCAGATCGTGATCTCTGACGAGCAGGAGCGCTTCAACGCGCTGGATTACCTCTACATCCACATCTCCCCCGGCCTTCCGGTGCTGTCCATCGACCCGGAGGGCCCCGGTGCGGATCTGTTGGAGGTGGTGGTCGACGGCGTCCTTGTCGGGACATCGACCCATGCCGACCTCGCCTGGGCGCTTGCCGAGTGTTTCGACGGCCGTGCTCTCGACCGACTGTTCACGGTCCATTGCGTGCTGGGCCACCGCGTGGACGGGCTGATCGCCCTGCAACGCGCGGTGAAATCGTCCCGCAACTGGTTCTGGGTGCATGATTTTTCCTCCCTCTGCGCCAACCACACCCTGCTACGGAACGACGTCTCCTTCTGCGGGGCGCCGCCGCCCGACAGCACCGCCTGCGCCATCTGCATCCACGGCGAGGAACGGGGCCGCCATCTCCGCAGCATGGAGCGGCTGTTCGACGAAATCGGCTTCCATGTGGTGGCGCCGTCGCGCAGCGCGCTGGACCTGTGGCGGCACGGGGCGCGGTTGCCGGCGCTGTCGACCGACGTGCTGGAGCATTGCCGGTTCGTCGAGAACGGATTGCGGCTATCGGCCGATGACGGCTCCAACCTCGGCGGCTCCAACCTCGGCATGCCCGGAAATCCGGTGCGCGTGGCCTTCGTCGGAAGCCCCACCTTCCACAAGGGCTGGAACCTGTTCGAGGATCTGGTCAACGCCTTGCGGGGCAGCTTCAGCTACCGGTTCCACCATTTCGCCGCGCCGGAAATCCATCGCCACCCGCCGGGCGTGACGGAGGTCGCCGTCGCCGTCGCCGCCGCCAACCGTCACGCCATGGTGGAGGCCCTGGCGGCCCATGACATCGATCTGGTCCTGGTGCTCAGCGTTCTGCCGGAAACCTTTTCCTTCGCCACCCACGAGGCGCTGGCGGCGGGCGCCGACGTGATCGCTCTGGAAGCCAGCGGCAACGTCGCCGCCACCGTGTCCGGGCTCGGACGGGGCCGCGTCTTCGGCAGCGAAAGCGACCTTCTGGAATTCTTCACCAGCTTCGCGGCGGTGGAGTATGTGCGCGACCGCCTGCGGGAGGGGATCCCGGCCGGCACGCTCGATCATTGCGGAACGACGGCTGCGCTCGTCGAACGGACGGAGGCCAGGACTTGAGCGGCGTGCACTGCTTCACCAGCTTCACCTACAGCTATCTGTCGCGGGCGCGCGTGCTGGCGCAGACGGTACGCCGCGTGCATCCGAACTGGACCCTGTGGGCGCTGATCGTCGATGAACTGCCGGACGGCGTTTCGGCGGCGGAGGCGCATGCCGGTTTCGACAAGGTGGTCTTCGCGCGCGATCTCGGCATCCCGAACTTCGACAGCTGGATTTTCAGCCACGATGTCGTGGAGGCCTGCACCGCGGTGAAGGGGCGCATGCTGGCCGAGATGCTCCGGCTCGGCTGCGGGACCGTGGTCTATCTCGATCCCGACATCGCGGTGTTCTCGTCGCTGGACGAGACGCTCGACCGGCTCGACGGCGGGTCGATCCTGTTGACGCCGCACCAGATCGACCCCAACGACACGCTTCCCGTCATCGCCGACAACGAGTTGGGATCGCTGAAGTACGGGACCTACAATCTCGGCTTCATCGCGGTGCGCAACGTGGCGGAGGGGCGCCGTTTCGCCGACTGGTGGGCGGACATGCTGCACCTCGCCTGTTACGACGATCCGGACAACGGGATATTCACCGACCAGAAATGGTGCGATCTGGTACCGGCCTTCTTCGACGGCGTGCGCATCCTGCGCGATCCCGGATGCAACGTCGCCAGCTGGAACCTCAGCCGGCGGCGGGTCGAAATCGGACATGACGGCGGCATTCTCGTCAACGGCAGCCCGCTGAAGTTCTATCACTTCACAAAGATCAATTCCGTCGGCGACGTGATGACCGAACGCTATGCCGCCGGGAACATCCACGTGCATGAACTCTGGCATTGGTACAAGCGGGCCATCGCCGCTCCCGGCGGGCCGGACATCCCGAAAGACTGGTGGGCCTATGGCCGCTTCGACAACGGCGTGCCGGTCTCGCGGGAGATGCGTCGCCTGTTCCGCGACGACCAGCTGCTGGGGACGGTGTTCCCGACGCCCTTGCGAACGAAGGGAGGCTCCTTCTTCAAATGGCTGGGCCATGAGCGGCCGGAAATCCTGAAGAGCGGCTCCACCGGTTTCGTGGTGCTGGGCATGCACCGCAGCGGCACCTCGGCGCTGGCCGGCTGGTTCGCATCGCGCGGGATCTGCCGCGGCGACCGCTTCATCGGTGCCGACGACGGCAATCCCGACGGCTATTGGGAGCATGAGGACCTCGTCACCATCAACGAGCAGCTGCTCGCCGCGGCTGGTGCCGACTGGCACACCATCGACACGGCCGTGCCCGAAAGCAGTCAGGACGCCGGCGGAGTACTGTCCGAACGGGCGCAGAGGTTCCTTTCCGATCTCGGCCGCGACCGGCGGCTCTGGTTCATGAAGGATCCCCGGCTTTGCCGCACGCTGTCCTTCTGGATGCCGCATCTGGAGTCCTTGCCGGCGCGCATCAGATACCTGCACATCGTTCGCGATCCCTGGTCGGTGGCGCGGTCGCTGGAACGGCGCGACGGGCTGTCCGCCGAGCACAGCCATCTGCTCTGGGCATTGTACAATTTGGAGGCGGAGCGGCAGACACGCGGGCGTCCACGCCTGTGGCTGGACTTCGACGCAATGATCGCCGGCGGCGACGAGGCTGTGCTCGCCGCCATCCGGGATCATCTGCCGGAAAGCGGGCCGGAAAGCGGAATCGATGGCCTCACGGCCGATCTGGAGCGGGAAGCCATCCATGCCGACCGGGTCCGCTCGGCAGGGCCGCAAGGCGGAGCCGGCGACGAGGGTCTCTTCGACGTTGCGCGCCTGCATGGTCTCCTGGCCGCTCTGCGCGAGGACGATGGCCGGACGTCCCTCATGGCGGAGATCGACGGCTGCCGTGACCGTCTCTTCCGTCAGGTCCGGACGTATCGCACGCTTCTGTTCGACCGGGAGCGCGAAGCGTTGCAGGCACGGGCGCAAGCGCTGGCCGCCAAATCGCAGGAGCGGCTGGACATGTGGCGAGAGACCGACGAGCAGCTCAGGGTGATGACCGAGCAGCGCGACCGGGTCATGCGCCTGCTCCAGGAGCGCGCCCCCAATCCTTTTGGCCGCCTGCGCTGAGGCGGCCACGCTTACCGGGCAGACGGCGTGGTGGCCGGCAACTCCAGCACTGCGCCCTCCGCCGAGGATGCCGGCAACAGGAAGCCGACCCCACCGTCGCGCAGGGTGGATCGCTCGATGCCGATGCCGATCCGCAGCACGCCGTCGGCTGGGGCCGCCGCCTCCAGCGGCAGCGGGCTCAGGGCTACATCGTCGCGATAGCCGGCCGGAATGCCGGTGGGCAGGCGGAGCACGGCCTGCAATGTCCCCCGTCCCGGCATGCCGTCCAATGGAACGGCAAAGCGCACCAGCCGGTGGCGGACGCAGAAGAGGGTCGAGAAGACCGGATTCGGTCCGACGACGTCGACCGCCATCCATCCACCCTCACGATCCAACGCCTCCAGCATCACGCCCTGACCGACCATCGCTCCATCGTCCGTCGTGAAGGCCGCACGGAAGCGGGGTTGCGCGGCCAAGGCCGGCCCCCCATCGGGAGGGTCCGTGCGGGCAACCTCGATGGGAGCTCCGGTCAGGTGGGCGCCGATCAGGGCACCGCCGACGCGGCACCGCACCTGCAGGGGCCTGGTGAGCCGGGACAGGTCGGCGACGCCGTCGAAGACCAGGATAGACCGTCCCATATCGATGGTGCCGGCGACCTCCTGCGTCGGGCTGTGCGGCGTTGGAGCCGACAGGCCGTCATTTTCCATGCCGAGCAGCCAGGGTGGCCGGCCGGTGGAGTCCTGTACCAGTCTTGCGGAGCGGAACAGCGGGTTGGCCCGCGTCCGCAAACCGGCCCAGAGGTCGAACACCGATCCGATGTCGATGGCCACCGCACCGGCGGATTTCGCCCAGCAGCAATAAACCTTGCCGAGTATTCCCGCGCCGACCAGGACGGGCACGCCCGGCCGATGCCGGACATGGTCGTTGATGAAGGCGCCGACCTCCAGATAGCGGGTGGGAAAATGTGGGTTGAGCAGAACCTGTTCCAGCTTTTCCGCCTGGGGAAGATCGGAATACTGCATCTCCGGCGGGATCAGGAAGGGCGTGACCTTGGCAATGCCGAACCGGTCGGCGATGGCACCGGCGACATCGCGCGAGGTGATCAGCACCACCTCGTCCAACCCGCCGAGCAGCCTGTCGTAAAGGCCTTCCCGCTCCAGGTTGGTGTGGATGCCGGGGGACGTGAGCACCGCGCCGTCGGCAAGATATCCAAACTCCCGCGCAAACAGGGCGGCGGCCTTGAACGGGTCGGCGCGGTCGGCGTCCGTCACGGTGTGCGGGTTGGGAAGCCCCAGGATGTCGGCTGTGAGGCAGGCCATCCGGAGGTCGGCCTGGATTTGCTGGATGGCGGCGTCCGGAAAGAAGGGATGGCCGAACCACACCTTCATCATTTCGGAGACCGACAGCCAGTTGCTGTGGACCGGATAGCCCATGATCCGGGCTTCGCCGTCGCCAAGCCGGATCAGGGAGAAGGGGCGCTTTTCCGAAATCGCCGAATGCAGGGCGTCGGCAACATCGGGAAATCTCAGATAGCGATGCATGCCGCCCACCATACCGGCTTGTGCGGAAGAGGCGGGTTCTAGCAGAGCGACCGGCGGGTCGCAAGCGACCGGGGAGAAACATCCGGACGGCCGGGCAAATGCCCCGCCCCGCTCCAACTCCCGCGGTCAGACGCCGGGGCCGGGACTGATACCGAGCCGTGCCAGCTGGCCGGCCACAGCGTCATAGAACGCGGGAACATAGTGGAAGGGATTCAGTCCCCACATATGGTTCGGATCGGCCAGATGGGTTTCGGGCGGAGCCTCGATCACCACGGCATTGGGAAAAAGCATCTGGAAACGGGCGTGGCTCCGTTCGAGGCGCTCGGCATGAGCCTGTCGTGAGACCATTTTGCCGGCCATGAGAACGGTAGCGTCCGGCAGCGGCGCAGGACCGTCCGGGGTCCATTGCGCCTCCGCCCAGGACGCGCGCAGCAGAATGACCTGACACGGGCTCGGCCCCTGCCGATCCATCCAGTGCCGGAACCGAAGCAAGCCCTGGTCCCACAGCGTCCAGGCCTCGTCCGAGAGTCTCTCGACCCGTCTTGCGGACGCAAGCTCCGGCAAATCCAACAGGCCGCTCGACACAAGATCCCAGCTTTCATTGAGCGCGAGCCCGCTGTCGAGCACAAGCAGGTCGAAACGCTCCTCGATCAGATCGACGATCAACACATCGGGGCGGCTTTGGGCCAGCATATGCGGGATCGACTTTGACAGTTCGGCCGACAGCCACCGCTCTACCGTTGGCTCCACGCCCCTGTCCTTCAGGATCGCGGGATCGATCACCGGACAATCCGGCGCAGGTGGGATCAACCCGGCAAAGGAGGTCCTCAGCCCATGGACGACGATCTGGTCGCGGCGAATGCCCAACCTGCGCAACGACTGCTGCGTGACACAACTGCCGATGACGGCAACGCGGGTCGGCCTCGATGAACGCGCATTGTTCAGCATACCGAAACCGTTCTGAGTCTCGTCCAATGCCGTCGGCTTGTCCATTTGACAGCAACACTCCCCGCAAGGCGCGGCTTCACCCATATCGATCAAACATTGTTCCAGCACCGAAATGAAAGCAGGACCATGGTCATCCGGCAAGGTGCCGGAGCACAAAAGTCCTAGCCCCGGGAAATCGGGTGCGGAGGCTTTCATACGGGGTTTTTTACGCAGCGCGGCTGTCTTGCCGTAGTGATTGCGATCCACTTACCGTCGGGCCACGGTAGCGCGAAACCGATCCGCGTGTTTGCCATGTGATTGCCGGAGGTTTCGCCGCCGGCCCCCAGCCAGCAGCGAGGCCCCGGATTTCGTAGCATCTTCGAGATGGTGCGGGCGGTGGGACTCGAACCCACATACCAAGAGGTGAGGGATTTTAAGTCCCTTGCGTCTACCGGTTTCGCCACGCCCGCGCCCCGGACCCTGCCACCGCAATCCAGCCCATACGACCGGATCCGTGCGGCAAAGCTCATGTCCACGGAGCGGTCCCGCGCTGCCCGCGCAGATTGCATACCTCAATATGCAACGCACCGTTCCGTGGTCATGACTTAGACAATCGCAGGGCTGCGGGTCAAGAGGACTTCGCAAAACCTCAGGCATTCCCATATCGAAGGAAGCGCAACTGGGAGACAGGCCCGGACAGGGCTGGAAAAGGAAGGAGGCGGCATGAGCGAAACGCAATGGATGTCGCTGGTGGCGCTGCTGATGGTCGCGGTCCTGGTGGTGCCGGCCGCCCTTCGCCGGAACCGCGGAGTCGTGCTGCGCAATGCCGCACTCTGGCTGGCGCTGATCGTCGCGCTGGTCTGGGCTTATGATCGTTTCGGGCCGTTCGGCAACTGATTAAGGACGGGTGTCCTCGTTCATCGTCATGATACCGATTCCCATCGACACGCTGCCGAAGGTCAGCATCAGACCGGCATAGAGCATCACCGTGGCGGTGATGCCGTAGTCACTGTTGCCGATCAGCGTCGCCAGCTTGGCGACGTCGAACCACAAGAGCCCGGACGCCAGAATCACGGCGCCGACGATGCCGGCGAACAGGTGGCGGAGAAGAAACAGCAGCGCTGCTTTCTCGAAGCTCTTCATGGCGGGACTCCCGCGGCAAAGCTGATTTGGATGACAGCGTGTTAATGTAGGACCGAATCGGTCCCGGACAATCAAACCACCGACATAGCAGCGGTCATAGCCCGACTACCCTTTCGTACCAACCGTGATGGTCGGCGTGCCGCCCAGACGGCGGACGATCTCCGCCAGCTCGTCGGTCGCGGCCGCCAGTTCCTGCTCGTCGGTGCCGCGCAGGACCAGGCTGACCCCGAAGAAGCCGGCGCGGAAGTAAGGATAGCTGCCGATCTCCAGCGCCGGATGGCGGTCCTGCAGAGCCGACAGCTCGGCGGCGATCACCCCCTCCGCCAGTTCGCAGGCCACCGTGCGGGCATGCAGGGCCGGTCCGCCGGCCAGCCGCGGCAGAATGCCGTCCAGCATCGCCCGCATGATGTTGGGCACGCCGGCCATGACGAAGACGTTGCCGATCTGGAAGCCTGGCGCCTGGCTGATCGGGTTGTCGATCAGGATGCCGCCGGCCGGGACGTTGGCCATGCGCAGCCGCGCCTCGTTCAGCTGGCCGGCGGCGTAATGGCGCTCCAGCCGGGCAACGGCCTCCGGGTTGCGCTCCAGCGCCACGCCAAAGGCCTTGGCGACGCAGGCGGCGGTGATGTCGTCGTGGGTCGGGCCGATGCCGCCGGTGGTGAAGACATAGGTGTAGCGGGCGCGCAGAGCGTTGACCGCGGCGACGACCTCCTCCTCCACGTCCGGCACCACGCGGGCCTCGCGCAGCCGCACGCCGATCTCCGTCAGCTTCTCGGCGATGTGGCCCAGATTGGCGTCCTTGGTGCGGCCCGACAGGATCTCGTTGCCGATCACCAGGACGGCGGCGGTCGGGTTTGCAGCGGTGTCGGACGTCATCTGGCAGGGATCTCCATCGGAACGCTCTTGTCGAGCGGGAAGGCCAAGGGTAGCGTCGCCGCCAAGATGCGCTTTCCCACCCCCCTTCTTCAAGGCCGCCTGATCCGCCGCTACAAGCGGTTCCTTGCCGACGTCCTGTTGGACGGGGTGGAGGTGACGGCGCATGTCCCCAATTCCGGCAGCATGATCGGGCTGGACATCCCCGGTTCCGCCGTCTGGCTGTCGCGTTCCGACAACCCGAAACGCAAGCTGGCCTACACGCTGGAACTGGTGGAAGCCGCCGCCCCCTGGGGCGAGGGGCTGGTCGGCGTCAACACCGGCCATCCCAACGCGCTGGTCGCCGCCGCCATCGCCGCTGGCACCATCCCCGAATTGGCCGGCTACGACCGGCTGCGGCGCGAGGTGAAGTACGGCCGCAACAGCCGCATCGACGTGCAACTTGAGGACGATCCGGCCAAGCCCGGCGCCCGGCCTCCCACTTATGTCGAGGTCAAGAACGTCCATCTGCGCCGCCCCGATGGTGCCCATGGTGACGCCGCCGAATTCCCGGACTGCGTGACCGCCCGCGGCGCCAAGCATCTCGAGGAGATGGCGGCGATGGTGGCCCAGGGCTGCCGCGCGGTCATGCTCTACCTTGTCCAGCGCAGCGATTGTTCCCATTTCCGCACGGCGGCCGATCTCGATCCGACGTATCATGACGGTCTGCGCCACGCATTGGATTCGGGGGTGGAGGCGCTGTGTTGGTCTTGCGCGATCACGCCCGAATCGATTGAATTGGACCGGCCGCTGCCGATCCGGCTTTAGGGCTGCGGCGGGCTTCGGCATCCGGCTTTTGGTTACTTGGCATAGGGGCTTTCGTCTTGGAACAGGATCACGTCGAATCCAACCGCGTCCGCCTTCATGGTCCGGAGGGATTCGAAGGCATGCGCAAGGCCGGCCGTCTGGCCGCGCTGGCACTGGACTACATCGTCCCCTATGTGCAGCCGGGCGTCACCACGGGCGAGCTCGACCGCCTGCTGGAGCAGTTCATCCGCGATCATGGCGGCATCCCCGCCCCGCTGGGCTATCGCGGCTTCCCGCGCGCCAACTGCATTTCGGTCAACCACGTCGTCTGCCACGGCATCCCCGGCGACAAGCGGCTGGTCGACGGCGACATCCTGAACATCGACGTCACCCCGATCGTTGACGGCTGGTACGGCGACAGCAGCCGCATGTATCTGTGCGGCGAGGTCGGGGTGAAGGCGCGCAAGCTGGTGGACGTCACCTATGACGCGCTGATGATCGGCATCGCCGCGGTGAAGCCGGGCGCCACGCTGGGCGACATCGGCCACGCCATCCAGACCTTCGCCGAATCCCACCGTTTCTCGGTGGTGCGCGATTTCTGCGGCCACGGCGTCGGCCGCGTCTTCCACGAGCCGCCGTCGGTCCTGCATTACGGCAAGCCGGGCGAGGGGCTGGTGTTGAAGGAAGGCATGATCTTCACCATCGAGCCGATGATCAACACCGGCCGCCCCGACGTGAAGATCCTGGGCGACGGCTGGACCGCCGTGACCAAGGACAAGTCGCTGTCCGCCCAGTTCGAGCATTCCATCGGCGTGACGGCCGACGGCGCGGAGATCTTCACCCTGTCGCCGGCGGGGTTCACGAAGCCGCCTTACGCGGTGGAGTGAGGGCCTCGGGTGTTGCTGAGTGAGTGGCGGGCGCCGTGTCGGGGGATGCGGCGCCCGAGTTGTTTTCGACAACTGCCAAGCACTCGATTGACCAGCACCGCAACCGACAACACCGGCACAGCCCCGAAACGATCAAGGGCCCGGCAATTGCTTGCCGAGCCCTTGAAGAAACTGGTGCCGCAACAGGGATTTGAACCCCGGACCTACTGATTACGAATCAGCAATTCGGTACTTTACCATGCATTCCCACCGAATGCCGATGAGTGCCACGGTCGCAGGTTATGTACCTGTAAATCAATATATATTCTAAGCGAGCAGCAGGCTTGGCAGGCGACTGTTAGTCCTTCGCTTTCCCATTGGCCACTCGCTCGTGTGGTTGCTGTGTGGTTGCTGCCGAAGCGACCACCGTGTACCGTACCGACACCAGCAACCACCAAGAAGGGCGCGCCGTGACCAAACTCACCAAACGCACGGTTGAGGCTGCACAGCCTGCCGACAAACCGACTTTCCTCTGGGATGATCAGCTATCCGGCTTTGGGCTGAAGGTCCTGCCCACCGGCCAACGCCGGTACATTGTCAAATATCGCGTTGGCGCCGGCGGGCGAACAGCTCAGCAGCGCTGGATAACCCTGGGAACGCATGGCGCCATCACTGCCGAACAAGCCCGCGACTTGGCAACCCAAGCGCTGGCCGCCGTTGCCCGAGGCGAGGATCCGCAAGGCGACAAGTTCACCACACGGACAGCCCCGACGATGACCGACCTATGGACCCGATACGAGTCGGATCACCTTCCACACAAGAAGCCGACTTCCCAACGCGACGACCAGCAGAAATGGCGTGACGTAATCGGACCGCGACTCGGGAAACGAAAGGTCAACGAGATCGCTCGCGACGACATCGACCGGCTCCATCGTCAGCTCGCCGATACCCCCTACCAAGCCAACCGCACCGTGGCGCTGCTCTCAAAGCTGTTCAACCTCGCGGAACTGTGGGGCATGCGTCCAGATGGCACCAACCCATGCCGCCATGTGAGGAAGTTCGCCGAAAAGCATCGTGAGCGATACCTGTCCAGCGACGAGATGGAAAGGCTTGGTGACGCCTTGCGACAGGGCCTCGCCGCACAGACCGAAACCCCACATATGGTCGCGGCGATCCAGTTGCTGCTGCTCACCGGCGCCCGCGTCAACGAGGTGCTGACGGCCCGGTGGGCTTGGCTGGACTGGGATCGCCGTATCATCCAACTCCCCGATAGCAAGACCGGCAGGAAACCGCTGTTCCTGAGCGAACCCGCCATTGCCATCCTGCGTAGCCTGCAAGCTCTGCCGACATCTGAGGAATGCCCCTACATCATCCGCGGCCGGTCTAAGGACCAGCCTTTGGTGAATCTCGCCAAGCCTTGGCAGCGCATATGCGAACGCGCCGGCTTGGTTGACGTCCGTTTGCATGACCTCCGACATACGGCAGCAAGCATCGGCGTGGCCCAGGGCATGAACCTCCCGGTGATCGGCCGCCTTCTCGGTCACACGCAGGCAAGTACGACGAATCGTTACGCGCACGTCGACATCGACCCCGCACTTGCTGCTGTGGATCTTATCGGGAACGTTATATCAGCTGCGATGAGTTCAAAGGACTATGGTGACAAGTCGTGAGGCAAGAGAACTTCAGGTTAACAGAGATATGCGATTTAGCTGTCTGTCATCTTAAGGTATGTCATTGCACTCTGCCTGTCCATATTTGCCAGTGTGCTTAGAAATGACGGCGGAAGAAGAGGAGATATCGGAGAAGAATTTTCCGTGACACCTACCTGCTGAAGAACTTTGATAAGAAGCTTATTGCGATCTTCGCAACAGCGATCCCATATGTCACAGAACTCCACCCAGCCTTTGCGACCGTCACCACTTGAAGTCCAACGTGCGCGCAAAAGGTCAACAGCCAAGTCTGCAACCGAATCACTATCGGGCGTGACGCGGCGAATTGCCGCCTCATCGATAGCTCGCGCCAAGTTTTGGCAGCAGGCTAGCAAAACCGTGGCATCTTTGCGGGACGGATGGTCACCATCATCAAAAGATTTTAAAGTTCTTTTTATGTCAATATTCGCATAATTCTTGGCTAGTTCGGCCGCACTGCTGAAAAGTTCTTCGCGAGACTTCTTATCTAGCCGGCGTTCATCAGCGTTTGCAGAGTGAGCAAGCTTATTTCGCCATTTGGCCAAAAGGTCAAGCATACCCAGCAATGGTTTACATTCTACGCTCAAGTCCAAGCAAAGAGCCTCAGCTCGGTCGCGCACCGAAAAAGCTTTCCCCCCCGGACCAGCGCCTTCCTTAGCAGCAATAAAGACGACAGATTTGGGGAATTTCAGCCACGTTTCGCGGGCAATTCCACGTAGAAAAGCGTCAGCGATATCAGCGCCGTATACAAGCGCAGCCGTTAACGCAAACTCACGTGCTTGATTGGCGACCTGGCGAGCGGCTGCTTCGGTTTTTGGCTTTTCCCACCGTATGGGCAGTCCAGGATTTTTATCGCCCCCATTGGCAACGAGCTCTAAGCCGACCACAATAGTATTAAGGCGATACGTCGCGCGCCCTATTCCACCCTGTAGTTGTCGGAATGGAAATGATCGCGATATCGATAGCATATTTGGCGTCCGGCTGGGCATCGACCCCAACATCTCGAGATTGGTGCGGGCGTGAGGCCCGAATAAGTGCTCGTGTCCTAACCAGATTTGAACGACGGACGGACGTGCTATAGCAGTGAGCAGATGCCATGTCGAGAAAAAATTTATCTTTGCCCAACTGCGCGGTGTGGAGTGAAACGGCGGCGGCGGCGGCTGACTGATCCATTCACAATCTTGACGGGCGATTTTCTCACGTACCGACTCGATGATCGTCCAGCGCACGGCGATGAACTCGGCCGTTTCGGCGATGCTCTCGCCCAGCTTCCACAGCCGGATCGAGCCGCAGCACGGACAGGCCGTCGGCGCCAGAATGATGACGCCAAGCACTTCACGATGTCGCCGCGCCCCCACGGAAAACGTATAGATCGCCGGCATGAGGGTCCCGGCCAAGCCCTTCCTGGACCTTCAGCGCCAGCGAGTTCATTCCGCAGCGCATGTCGGTGACCCCGCCAGCCAGCCAGACCCGCACGCCTGACGGCACCGGGATCATGCTGACCGCCCCGACAGCGCGGCGATCATCGTTCCGACCGGAGCCGGATTGGCCGGGCCGGTGATCCGCAGGCGGGCGACCGCGAACTCAACCTCAATGATGCCGGCGGGCGGAGTGCAGGAGACTGGGGTCGGTTCCGGCGCATCCTCCAGCGACGGTTCATCGGTGGCGACGGTGATCGGCATGAAGGCTGGCACTCGGCGAAGGGGTACGAAGAGCGGGCAGCGGTAGCGACACAACAGGCTGACGTCCACGCCTTGGCGTCGGGCAATCTCAATCGCTTTGACGCCGGGCTGGAACGCGGCTTCGACCAGCCGCAGCTTTACTTCGTCATTGAACTCAATTCGCTCCAAATTGACTATCTGATCCCGGCGAAGGGTGTTGAAGAAATTCCAACAGCCTGCTTGAAAGCTCTATTTTATTGCTCACCTCG
>CBFGPE010000149.1:0-16425 GCA_965650625.1 uncultured Azospirillum sp.
CTTGCCCACGCCTATCAGGAAACGCTGGCCCGCCACGACGTCACCGTCGCCCAGGTCCTGGTGACGCTGGAGGATACGGAGGAGCGGCGGCGCCACCTGAACGCCCGCAACACCATCGACACCCTGCTGAAACTGGGCGCCGTTCCCGTCATCAACGAGAACGACACGGTCGCCACCGCGGAAATCCGCTTCGGCGACAACGACCGGCTGGCCGCCCGCGTGGCGCAGATGGTCAGCGCCGACACGCTGGTGCTGCTGTCGGACATCGACGGCCTCTATACCGCCGACCCACGCAAGGACCCGAACGCCCGCCATATCCCCACCGTGCGCGAACTGACGCCGGAAATCGAGGGCATGGCCGGCGAGCCGCCCCCCGGCTACAGCAGCGGCGGCATGGTGACCAAGATCGCCGCGGCGCGCGTCGCCCTGTCGGCCGGCTGCCGCATGGTCATCGCCAAGGGCAAGCGCATGAACCCGCTGGCGGCGCTGGAAAAGCGGCCGGAGGATGGCGGCGCGCTCTGCACCTGGTTCCTCCCCTCCGCCGAGCCGACCAGCGCCCGCAAGGCTTGGATCGCCGGCCATGTGAACGCCACCGGCGTGCTGGTGGTCGATGACGGCGCCACGCGCGCCCTATCGCACGGCGCCAGCCTGCTGCCCGCCGGCGTCAGTGCCGTGCAGGGCGACTTCGACCGCGGCGACGTGGTGATCGTCCGTACGCAGGAGGGGCGCGAGGTCGCCCGCGGCCTCGTCGCCTACAGCGCCGACGACGCCCGCAGGATCCTGCGCCACAAGAGCACCGAGATCCCGGAGATCCTGGGCTATCAGGGGCGCGACGAGATGATCCACCGCGACGATCTGGTGGTGCGGTGACCGTGATGTCGCGTACCCCGATCCGCGCCGTCCTGTGGGACATCGACGGCACGCTGATGGACAGCGAACCCTGGCACCAGCAGATCACCGTCGAGGTCTGCCGCGGCTATGGCCATGAACTGAGCGACGAGGATTGCCGGTCGATGCACGGCGTGGCGTTCCGCGAGATCTACGCCGCGCTTCACGCTCGCCGCCCCTTCCCCATCGACCTGCACGCCTGGGCCGACGAGATCAACGCCCAGTATGTCGCCAGCGTCCATCGGGTGCGCCCGCGCGAGGGTGCCTTCGCCCTGGTGGAGGCCTTTGCCGCGCGCGGTCTGGCGCAGGCCTGCGTGTCGAACGGCGGGCGCATGATCGTCGACGCCAACATGCGTGCGATGTCGATCCCGCATTTCCGCTTCAGCATCGCCCGCGAGGACGTCGCCAACGGCAAGCCCCATCCGGAGCCCTACCTGCTGGCCGCGAAGATGCTGGGCTTGGCCCCGGAAGCCTGCGCGGTGATCGAGGACAGCCCCACCGGCGCCCGCAGCGCCAAGGCCGCCGGCATGCTGACCATCGCCTGGCCCCAGCACCCCGCCGTGGTCTTCGACGCCGTCGACCATCTGGTCGAGGATCCGGGGTCGCTGGATTGGGATGCGCTTTGCGGGTGAGGGGTTTCCGCCGAACGCGCCCCCTCAATCCAACGTCCAGCGCGCCATCTGCGGGAACGGCGCCAGCCCGTTGTTGCCCATATGGGCGAACATGCCCGCATAGCCGGTGAAGCCGGCCTGCGCCAGATTGATCAGGCCGAAATGGGTCCCCTGCTCGATCCAGGCCTGCATTGGGTGGGTGCCCTCAAACTTGTCATATTGGTAGGAGCCGGGGAAGAACAGGCATTCCTGCGGCAGGCCCAGATGCTGGACCACGGCATAGGACCAGGCCTGCGACATGAACTCGCCCTGGCGGGCGGCCTGGGTCAGGATCGGGTCGGCGGTGCCGTCGCGCGCTGTCTGGTCGGCGAGGATGGTGTCGATGTCCGTCTGCACATTGCGGTTCAGCAGCGGCCAGTACTGGCGCGGCATGACGATGATATGGCCAGCCTCGTGCAACAGGTCGCCCGGTCCCTTCAGGGTCTCCGGATCGACATGGAGCGCGCCGGCATGGATGTTCACGCCGGGCAGAAAGCCGTCGCGCCCGCCTTCGCCATATTCCACCTGCATGCCGATTCCGCGCAGGAAGGCGACGATGGGTTCCAGCGCTTCGGGATGATACATTCGCCCTCTCCACCAATTCGAAATTTGGTCGAGATATTCGCGCAAAGGAGGCAATCAGGCAAGCCGCACACGGAAAGCCACCCGATGCGCGTTGTCGCATCGGGTGGTGCGGTAGCAGCCGCTATTTCTGGATGTTGACCACCGCCGACGCCGGGGCCAGCGCGATGCCACGGTCGGCCAGCGAGGTCAGCCACAGATTCAGGCGCTCGATCGTCGTCGGATAGGGAGAGGCGAAACCGACGGCGGCGCCGTTGGTCTTGGCCAGCTCCTCCAGTTCGCGCAGCTGGTCGTCGATGGCGCCGCGCGACAGGTCGCGGTCGATGACGCGATCTCCCAGAGCGCGCGGCACGCCGGCCAGATTGGCGAGCGGCCCGGCAACGCTCTTCGGATTGACCCGCGAATCGACCAGCAGCAGGCCGCGCGCCTTCAGAACGTCGATCACCGGCTGCATCGCCGCCGGGTTGGCGGTGAATTTGCTGCCGGTGGTGCTGGTGATGCCGACATAGCCGACCGCCTTGCCCAGCGACCATTCCAGCCGTTCGACATTGCGGTCGGGGCCGAGCATGGTCAGCAGCGCGTTCGGACCGGGATCGTCGCGCGGATAGTTCAGCGGCTCCATCGGCACCGACAGCATCACCTCGTGACCCTTGGTGCGGGCCCGCTCGACCCAGTCGTCCAGCCGCTCGGCATAGGGCAGGAAGGCCAGCGTGATGCCGGGCGGCAGCTTCGCCAGCGCATTGCCGGTGGTGACGCCGCTGAGCCCGAGATCGGACATGACGATGGCGATGCGCGGCCGCTTGTCGGTCGCCGGGAAGGGCCGGGCATAGACCTGCCAGGGCTTGCGCCCATCCTGGGCGATGCGCGGCAGCGGCCCGTTGCGGCTGTCCTCCACCAGTCCCGGCACCGGCGCCGGAACCAGCGTCACCGCCGCCGCCGGAACGCCCGGCAGAGGCAGCGGGGCGGCGTCGGTGGGCAATGGCGCCGCCGGTGCGGCGGCCTTGGGTTCCGGCACCGGTGGCGGCGGCAGCGGAGCGACCGCGACCGTCGCCGCCGGAATCGATGCCCGCCAGGTCTCCCGCGTCGCCTCGCCGTTCAAGGCCAGCCAGCCGGCCAGCCCGCCACCGGCGACCGCCACCAGGGCGACGGCAGCCAGCAACGGCTTGGACAACGGCTTGCGCGGCCGTCCCGCCGAATCGCCTCCATTGCGGCGGAAACGGCGCAGCCAGCCGAGTCCGGGGCGCAGACCCCGGACATCGAACCGCAAACGACCCAGCAGGGCGGGAGCCTTCACCGTCGGTTGCTCCGGTCAGCGCGCCGCGGCGCGCTGCTGGAACAGGGCGACGCCACGCAGCAGATCGAGCGCGCGGGCGAGCTGGAAGTCGAAGGGCTGTTCCGCCCCCTCCGCCGCAGCACCCTCCGCCGGAGCGGGAGAGGCACCCGGAGCAGGCGCAGCACCCGGAGCCGCACCGGCCCCCGGACCCGGAGCGGGCGCCGCCGGGTTCGGGGCGGCGGGAGTGCCGGGAGCGGCCGGGTTGGTGGTGGCCGGACGCGGCGCCTTGCTGGCGTCGGGGTTGACCAGCGCGCCCTTCAGGTCGGCTTCGCGGCGGCGGACGACGTTCTTGTCCAGATCCTCCACCTTGGCGACATGCACCTCGATGTCCGGGGTGATGCCCAGCTGCTGGATCGAGCGGCCCGACGGCGTGTAGTAGCGCGCCGTGGTCAGGCGCATGGCGCCATGGCCGGGCAGCGGGATGATGGTCTGCACCGATCCCTTGCCGAAGCTCTGGGTGCCCATGATAATCGCGCGCTTGTGGTCCTGCAGGGCGCCGGCGACGATTTCCGAGGCCGAGGCCGAACCGCCATTGACCAGCACCACCATCGGCAGGCCCTTGATCAGGTCACCCGGCTTGGCGTTGAAGCGGGTGCCCTCCTCCGCCCGGCGACCGCGGGTCGACACGATCTCGCCCTTATCCAGGAAGGTATCGGACACCGAGACTGCCTGATCGAGCAGGCCGCCCGGATTGTTGCGCAGGTCGAGCACGAAGCCCTTCAGCTTGTCGCCCAACTGCTGCTGAATGGAGGAGATCGCCTTCTCCAGCCCGCTCTGCGTCTGCTCGTTGAAGCTGGTGATGCGGATGTAGCCGATGTCGCCTTCGGTGCGGTAGCGGACCGACTGCACCTTGATGACGGCGCGGGTCAGCGACACCGTGAAGGGTTCGCCCGCCTCGCCGCGGCGGACGGTGACCTTCAGCTCGCTGCCCACCGGGCCGCGCATCTTCTCCACCGCCTCGTTCAGGCTGAGGCCCATGACCGCCTCGCCGTTCAACTGGACGATCAGGTCGCCCGGCTGCAGGCCGGCGCGGAAGGCCGGGGTGTCGTCGATGGGCGACACGACCTTCACCAGGCCGTTCTCCATCGTCACCTCGATGCCCAGCCCGCCGAACTCGCCGCGGGTCTGGACCTGCATGTCCTGGAAGCTTTTCTTGTTCAGATAGCTCGAATGCGGGTCGAGCGAGGTCAGCATCCCGTTGATCGCCGATTCGATCAGCTGTTCGTCGGTGACCGGCTCGACATATTCGGCGCGGACGCGCTCGAAGACGTCGCCGAACAGGTTCAGCTGCCGGTAGGTGTCCGACGAATTGCTGGACTGCGCGGTGACGGTGGCGACGCCGGCGCCCAGAAACACCAGAGCAGCCGCCGTGGCGGCGCGCTTGATCATCCTCATCTACCCTTGTCCTTTCCCCTCCGGGGCGCCGAACCCGCGTTGCGGGTTGATCGGCTGGCCGTTTCGTCGCAGCTCGAAATAGAGATCCGGATTGCCGTCCGACGGCATGACCGCCAGCGGTTCCCCGCTGGCCACCTTACGCCCGACGGCCGTGTCGATCCGGCCCAAACCCGCAATCAAACTATGATATCCGTTGCCGTGTTCCACGATCAAGATGAGGCCATAGCCCTTGAACGGGCCGGCGAACACGATCGTGCCGCCGCGCGGCGCCACAACGGCCGCACCAGGGCGGGTCTGCACCGTCACGCCGCGGCTGGTGGCGCCGAAGCGGTCGGCTTCGCCGAAGCGGGTGGTCAGCTTGCCGGCGGCGGGCAGAACCATGCCGGCGACCGCCGGCGGGCCGTCCGGAGACTTCGCGGCCAGTTCGCGTTCCCGCGCCGCTTCCTTGGCCGCTTCGTCCTTCGCCCGCTTTTCCTCGGCGGCCTTCTGTTCGGCGATCTTCTGTTCGGCGGCACGCAGTTCGGCCAGCTTGCGTTCGGCCGCCTTGCGCTCCGCTTCCTTCTGGGCGGCGAGGCGGCGTTCGGCCTCGCGCTTTTCCGCCTCCCTGCGGGCGGCTTCCTTGCGTTCCGCCTCGCGCCGTTCGGCTTCGCGGCGGGCGGCAGCCTCGATGGCGGCGCGGCGTTCGGCCTCGATCCGCTCCATCAGCTGGCGCAGGTCGGTGGCCTGACCGGACAGGTCCGCCATGCGCTGGCCGACCTGGACGCGTTCCTCCTCCGTCTGGCGCGACAGCTCCTCGCGCCGGGCGATCAGGCGGTTCATCTCGTCCTGCTTCTCGGACAGCGCCACCCGCGCCGCCAGCGCCTTCGCCCGTTGGTCCACCAGCTTGCCGCGGGTATCAGCCAGCGCGGTCAGCGCATGGGCCAGCGCGTCGGCCCGCGCCTTCAGGGCCGGCACCGCATCGCGCAGCAGCAGGGCGGAGCGCAGCGTGTCGACCGGGCTTTCCGGCCGGGCCAGCGCCGCTTCCGGCGGGATGCGCGCCAGCCGCTGCAGGGCGGCCAGCAAGGTGGCGATCTGCTGCCGCTCGGCGTCGAGCCCGGCGGAACGTTCGCGCTCTTCCGCCTCCAGCGCGGCGAGCGACTCTTCCAACTGGTCGAGCGTCTGTTCCTGTCCGCGCGCCTGATCGGCCAGCGCGATCAGCCGGCCGCGCAAATCGTCGAGTTCGGTCTGAAGCGCCTGCGACTGGCGTTCCAACTGCTGCTGGCGCTGCTTGCCGGTCTGAAGCTGCTGCTCGACGCGCTTGAGCGTGTCCTTGGGCGCTTCCGATTGTGCATTCGCCGGCTGGGCGAGGATCAGGCCGGCAACGATGACGAAGCCTTTAACAAACCCTTCCCCCGCCCCGGATACCCTCTCCCCAGCGGATACCCTCTCCCCCCCGGGGAGAGGGCTGGGTGAGGGGGATTCGTGGCGGGACGTAAGTCGAAAAGCTGAGCTACACCCCAATCCTTTTGCACCTTCACGCCACGCGCCCCCCTCACCCCGACCCTCTCCCCGGGGGGGAGAGGGGGACACGAGCGCAAAGGGAACGCCCGCCGCCATCCGTTACTCCGCCGCCGCGCGGGCGGCGGTGCGGACCAGCAGGTTGCGGCCGGTCATCTCGGCCGGCTTCGGCAGGCCCAGCAGGTCGAGCAGTGTCGGCGCGATGTCGGCCAGACGGCCGCTCTCGATCCGGGCGCCGGCCGGGCCGTTGATCAGGATCAGCGGCACCTTGTCCAGCGTGTGGGCGGTGTGCGGGCCGCCGGTCTCCGGGTCCTTCATCAGCTCGCAATTGCCGTGATCGGCGGTGACCAGCATGGTGCCGCCGGCGCGGCGCACCGCGGCCTCCACCTGACCCAGGCTGCCGTCGACCGCCTGCACCGCCTTGATGGCGGCGTCGAGCATACCGCTGTGGCCGACCATGTCGGGGTTGGCGAAGTTGACGACGATCAGGTCGTACTTGCCCGAATCGATGGCGCCGACCAGCTTGCCGGTCACCTCGGCGGCGGACATCTCCGGCTGCAGGTCGTAGGTGGCGACCTTCGGCGACGGCACCAGGATGCGGTCCTCGCCCTCATAGACCCGCTCCTCGCCGCCGTTAAAGAAGAAGGTGACGTGCGGGTACTTCTCCGTCTCGGCGATGCGCAGCTGCTTCATTCCGGCCTCGGAAACCACCTCGCCCAGCACCTTGGTGAGAGATTTCGGCGGAAAGATGGTGGTCATCAGCTTCGCCAGCGCCGACGAATATTCGACCATGCCGACGGCGGCGGCCAGCTTCGGCGCGCCGTCGACCGGGAAGCCGTCGAAGGCCGGGTCGACATAGGCGGCCAGGATCTCCCGGGCGCGGTCGGCGCGGAAATTGGCCATCAGGATGGCGTCGCCGTTCTTCATGCCGGCGTAATCGCCGATCACCGTCGGCAGGATGAACTCGTCATGCTTGTCGGCGGCATAGCTCTGCTCGATCGCCTGGATCGGGTCGGCGGCGCGCTCGCCCTCCGCCTTGGTCATCGCGGCATAGGCCTTGGCGACGCGGTCCCAGCGCTTGTCGCGGTCCATGGCGTAGTAGCGGCCGATGACGGTCGCGACCTCGACGCCCGGCAGCTCGAAGACGTCGGCCATGAACTCGGCGACCTGATCCTTGGCGCTCTGCGGCGGAACGTCGCGGCCGTCGGTGAAGGCATGGACCGCCACCGACACGCCCTCGCGCGACAGCACGCCGGCCAGCGCCGCGATGTGGTCCTGGTGCGAATGGACGCCGCCCGGCGACAGCAGGCCCATCAGATGGACGCGCCCGCCGGTCTTGTGCATCGCCTTGACCAGATCGTTCAGCGCGGCGTTGCGCTCAAGCTCGCCCTCGACGATGGCGTGGTCGATCATCACGAGGTCCTGCATGACCACCCGGCCGGCGCCGAGATTCATGTGACCGACCTCGGAGTTGCCCATCTGGCCCTTGGGCAGACCGACCTCCTCCTCGCTGGCGTCGAGGAAGGCCGTCGGCTCGGCCGACCACAGGCGGTCCCAGTTGGGGGTGTCGCCCAGCGCAATCGCGTTGTCGGACCGCTCCTCGCGATAGCCCCAGCCGTCCAGAATGCAGAGGACGACGGGGCGGGGTCGGTTGGTCTCGGTCATCGCGCTTACCTTTCTCGAAAGGTTGTGGTCTCGGAGATTTGTGTTTTTCGGCTCCGGCGCTTTTCCGCGCGCCGGATGCGACGCAGGGAATCAGGATCTGTGATAGGGGTGGCCGGCAAGAATTTGTTGGGCGCGATAGAGTTGCTCCGCAAGCATGCCGCGCACCAGCATGTGGGGCCAGGTCATCGGCCCGAAGGCGAGCAGGAAGTCGGCCCGCGCCCGCACCGCGTCGCCATGGCCATCGGCACCGCCGATCAGGAAGGCCAAGTCGCCGGCGCCGCGGTCGCGCCAGTCGCCGATCTTTGCGGCGAAAGCTTCGCTGGGCAGTGCCTTGCCGCGTTCGTCGAGTGCCACCACGATGGCGCCTGCCGGCACGGCGGCGAGCAGCAGCTCGGCCTCCTGCCGTTTCAACTCGTCGGAGGAGAGGCGTTTTTTCACCTCGACCTCCTTCAGGGTGAAGGGCCAGTTTAGCCGTCCGACATACTCGTCGAACAGGTCACGAGTGGGTCCACCCCGCGACCGCCCGACGGCGGCGAGCCACAGACGCATGATGCGGCCCTCCGCCCTCGTTCCGCTCTCGTTTCCGCCCTTGGCCCGTCAGGCGCTCAGCCGCGCCGTGCCCGACGGCGTCGGCAGCTCCAGACCCCACATCTTCTCGATGTTGTAGAAGGTCCGGACTTCCGGCTTGAACAGGTGGACGATCACGTCGCCGGCATCGACCAGGACCCAGTCGCACTGGGCCATGCCTTCCATCTCGACGCCGCGGACGCCGGCCTGCTTCAGCTTTTCGGCCAGCTTCATCGCCATGGCGGCGATGTGCCGCGTGTTGCGGCCCGACGCCACGATCATGTAATCGGCGAAGGTGGTTTTCCCGGCGAGATCGATGACGGTGACGTCATCCGCCTGATCGGCGTCGAGCGACGCCTGAATGAGCGCCTTCAGGTCCTGCGGTTCCAGGATCTGGGGAACGGCGGCTGGCCGCGGAGCGGTCGCGGCCGTTTCGGTGTGCGTGGTGATGGCTCCAACCTCTTGCAACGGTTTCACGACCCGGCGGCCCGTGCCTGCCGGATCGCCGTCGCCGAGGCCGGGTGCAAGGGGTTGCGTAAGAACGCCCAGGCCGGCCGCCTGCGGCGCGCCAGCCCTTTGACCCCCGACACCGACACCCGTCGACGGGTGTAGCGTTGGGCGGCCTTGCCGCTCAACGCACTAAGAGAATAGGTGGGGCGGGCGAAAACCGCAACGGCCACCGAGTCGAAGATTCGATTCCAATGCTTCCAGCGCGGAATTTGTCGCAAATTGTCCGCCCCCATCAACCAAACGAAGCGCGTTTTCGGGAAGCGGCGCTGAAGCTTGGCCAGCGTGTCGGCGGTGAAGCGGGTGCCAAGCGCGGTCTCGATCGCCGTGACCTCGATCCGCGGATGGTCGGCGACCGCCCGCGCCTCCGCCATCCGGTCGGCCAGCGAGGCCATTCCGGCGGCGGATTTCAGCGGGTTCTGCGGGCTGACCAACCACCAGACACGGTCGAGCCCCAGCGCCTTCAGCGCGAACAGGCTGATGTGCCGGTGCCCGGCATGGGCCGGATTGAACGACCCGCCGAGAATGCCAACGGTGAGGCCGGCATAGAGCGGGCCGGAATAGAGGTGGGGAGCGTCGGTCTTACGGTCGCGTCTGGCCATCGCCACGCACGACATACTTGTAGCTGGTCAGTTGCTCGGCCCCCACCGGGCCGCGGGCGTGGAACTTGTCGGTGGAGATACCGATCTCCGCCCCCATGCCGAACTCGCCGCCGTCGGCGAACTGGGTCGAGGCGTTCCACAGCACGATGCCGCTGTCCACCCTCGACAGGAACCGCTCCGCCGCCGCCGGATCCTCGGTCAGGATGGATTCGGTGTGGTGAGAGCTGTGGGCATTGATGTGGTCGATTGCCGCATCCACCCCATCCACCACGCCGCAGGCGATGATGGCGTCGAGATACTCGGTGTCCCAATCCTCCGGCGCCACCGCCGTCACCCGCGGGTCGACGGCCTGGGCCGCCGCGTCGCCGCGCACGGCGCAGCCGGCGTCGAGCAGGTCCTTCACCAGAAGCGGCAGAGCCTTGTCGGCAATGGCGCGGTCGACCAGCAGGGTCTCGGCGGCGCCGCAGATGGAGGTGCGGCGCATCTTGGCGTTCAGCACCACCTTGCGCGCCTTTTCCAGGTCGGCGCCGGCATCGACATAGACGTGGCAGTTGCCGTCCAGATGCTTGATGACCGGCACCCGGCTTTCGTCGGCGATGCGCTGGATCAGCGACTTGCCGCCGCGCGGGATGATGACGTCGATATAGTCGCGCATCGTCAGCATATGGCCGACGGCGGCGCGGTCGGTGGTGGGGACCAACTGGATCGCCGCCTCCGGCAGGCCGGCCTCGCGCAGACCCTGGACCAGACAGTCGGCGATGGCGCGGGAGGAGCGGATGCTCTCCGACCCGCCGCGCAGGATGGCGGCGTTGCCCGACTTCAGGCAGATGCCGCCGGCGTCGGCCGTCACGTTGGGCCGGCTTTCATAGATGATGCCGACGACGCCCAGCGGCACGCGGACGCGCTGGATGCGCAGGCCGTTGGGCCGCGTCCATTCCGCCAGCACGCCGCCGATGGGGTCGGGGAAGTCGGCGATGTCCTCCAGGCCCTTGGCCATCGCCTCGATGCGCGTGTCGTCCAGCATCAGCCGTTCGCGCATGGGACCGGACAGGTCGCGGGCGTTCGCCATGTCCTCGGCATTCGCGGCCTTGATCTCGGACGCGCGGGCGCGGATTGCCGCCGCCGCCGCCCTCAGCGCCCGGTCCTTCGACGGTCCTGGCACGGTCGCCAGCGCGGCCGCGGCGGCGCGGGCGGCGCGGCCGAGGGCGATCATCTGGTCGTGCAGGGCGTCGGTGGTATCGAGCAGGGCGGACATGGAGGTCTCCAGACACTCTATCCGTTGAAGGGACGACGACCTTAACGAATTGTTCGGGGTTGCGAAAGCCGCGCGGTTGTGGGACTTCGGCGTTGCGGTATGGGCGGGCGTGTGCAAAACGCAACGCGGCACCCGCAGTGCCGGGGCAAGGTTTTCGGGTAGGGTGACATGCTGACGCTGCTGCTGATCGTCTCCGCTTTCTTCGCCGGCGTGTTGAACGCCGTGGCCGGGGGCGGCAGCTTCCTGACCTTTCCGGCGCTGATCATGGCCGGGGTGCCGCCGCTGAACGCCAACGCCACCAGCACCGTCGCGGTGTCGCCCGGCGCACTGGCCAGCGCATTCGGCTATCGGCGGGAACTGGGCCGCATCCGCGACATCCACCTGCCCTCCTTCCTCGGCATCAGTCTGGTCGGCGGACTGCTGGGCGCCCTGCTGCTGCTGTGGACGCCGCAGAAGACCTTCGAGATCATCGTGCCGTGGCTTCTGCTGTTCGCGACGCTGCTGTTCGCCATCGGCCCGACCGCCTCGGCATGGATCCGCCGCAACTTCACCATCGGTCACGGCACGGTTCTGGCGGTGCAGTTCCTGATCGCCGTCTATGGCGGCTATTTCGGCGGCGGCATCGGCATCCTGATCCTGGCGACGCTCGGCGTCTTCGGCCTGACCGACCTGCACGCCATGAACGGGCTGAAGTCGCTGGTCTCCGGCTGCCTGAACGCGGTCGCCGTGGCGGCCTTCGTCGCCGGCGGTGCAGTCTATTGGCCGGAGGCGCTGGTCATGCTGGTCGCCGCCATGGCCGGCGGCTATGCCGGCGCGTCGGTCGCCCGCCACATCCCGCCGCCGGTCCTGCGCAAGATGGTGATCCTGGTGGGGGCGGGCATGACCGTCTATTTCTTCATCACCAAGACCTGATTCGAACGGAGTCCCCCGGCATGACCGCCCCCATCGACCGCACTCCTATTGATCGTGGGGCCCTGCCCTACCGTCCCTGCGTCGGCATCATGCTGCTGAACGACCGCGGCGAGGTGTTCGTCGCCCGGCGCTGCGGGTCGGAGGCCGACTGGCAGATGCCACAGGGCGGCGTCGACGACGGCGAGGACGCCCGCAGCGCCGCCTTCCGCGAACTGGAGGAGGAGATCGGCACCGCGAAGGCGGAGTTCATCGCCTTGACCGCCGCCCCCCACCGCTACGACCTGCCCGACGACCTGCTGGGGAAGGTGTGGAAGGGCCGCTGGCGCGGGCAGGAGCAGATGTGGATGCTGGCCCGCTTCACGGGAACGGAGGCCGACATCCGTCTCGACACCGATCATCCGGAATTCGACGCCTGGAAATGGATCGACGCCGAGGAACTGCCGGGCCTGATCGTCGCCTTCAAACGGCCGGTCTACGAATCGGTGCTGGCGGAATTCCGGCCGCTGATCGCCCAGGCAAAGGGCTGATCCGCATACCTCTGTACTGGCCCCCGCACCGGCGCCCGGCGGCATGTCCCAATTTTGACTGAGGTTATCCCCAACTTCCCAACGATCCCCTGTCAGTCCACCACGTCCGCTTAACGAATCCTTGAGACGCCTTCTGGCAACGTCGCTCCTGCAACCGGAGTGCGCAGGAGCGGGCCGGCATTGGACGGAGGGGTGGCGTGTCGCTGATCAAGTGGACGGAGGAGGATGACGGGCGCATTCGCCTGGGCCTGCCGAGCGACCTCGATTTGCCCATGGCGCAACCTCTGCTCGACAGCCTGCGCGCCGCCTTCAAGGCGTCGGTGGACCTCACCATCCAGGCGGACGCGGTGGAGCGCATCAGCGTCGCCTGCATCCAGGCGCTGGTCGTCGCCGCCCGCGATGCGGCGGAACAGGGAAATTCCTTCGCCATCCTGCGCCCGTCGGAGGTCCTCGCCGATGCCTGCGAGGATCTGGGGCTGGCCGGCTGGCTGAAGCAGTGGAGGCGTGCGTGAAGAAGAAAGTGATGACGGTGGACGATTCGCGGACCATGCGCGACATGGTGTCCTTCACCCTGCGCGGCGCCGGTTACGAGGTGGTGGAGGCCGCCGACGGCCAGCAGGCGATGAGCGCCATCGCCACCACCAAGGTCGATCTGGTCATCACCGACCTGAACATGCCGGTCATGGACGGGCTGACCCTGATCCGCAAGCTGCGCGCCATCCCGGCCCACCGCACCCTGCCGATCCTGATGCTGACCACCGAAGCGGACGAGAGCAAGAAGGCCGAGGGCCGTGCCGCCGGCGCCACCGGCTGGATCGTGAAGCCCTTCAACCCCGACAAGCTGGTGTCGGTGGTCCAGAAGGTCTGCGGCTGACCGCAAGCCGTCAGCGAAGGGAGAGGGACAGCCGTGGACGATCTCAGCCGCTTCAAGCAGACCTACTTCGACGAAAGCGCCGAATTGCTGGCCGTCGCCGAGGCCGGGCTGCTGCGCCTCGCCCCCGGCGAGGTCGACATGGACGAGGTGAACGCGATCTTCCGCGCCGTCCATTCGATCAAGGGCGGCGGCGGCGCCTTCGGATTCAACGACCTCGTCGCCTTCGCCCATGAATTCGAAACGGTGATGGACGGCGTGCGCAACGCCGAGATCCCCGTCACCACCGAGCTGGTCGACACGCTGATCCGCGCCAACGACCTGCTGGCGCGCCTGCTGTCCCATGCCTCCGACGAGACGGAGGCGCCGGCCGGCACCACCGACGACACCGTCGCCGCGCTCCGCCGCTTCCTGGGCAAGGCCGAAGCGCCGGCCGAAGCGCCGGCGGAGAAGGGGCCCGCAGCGCCTCCGCCCGCCACGGCCTACCCCGACGACGAGGATGACGAGGCCGGCATCTTCGGCGACGCCCTGGCCGCCATCCAGGCCGCCCGCGACGATCACCCGGCCTCCACGCCCTCCGGCCCGGTCCCCGAAGGCAAGGTGCGCTGGACCATCGTCTTCCGCCCGAAGGCCGAACTGCTGCTGTCGGGCAACGAACCGACCTACATGCTGCGCGCCCTGCGCCGGCTGGGCGAGGCGGAGGTGGTCTGCCATCTGGACCAGCTGCCGTCGCTGCGCGACCTCGACGCCGAACTGCTGCACCTGTCCTGGACGGTGACGCTGCTGGCCGACCCGCAGGTCGACCGCGCCCAGATCGACGACGTGTTCGAATTCGTCGCCGACGACTGCGACATCCGCATCAGCGCCGAAGCCCCGCCGCCCGCGATCATCGCCCCGGTGGAACCGGCTCCGGTTCCCCAGGCGGTTTCGGTCCCGGCCGCCGCCACCCTGCCGGAACCTGCCGTCCCCCCATCCCCGCCGACCACCCCGGCCGCCACCACCTCGGGCTCGGCGAAGCCCGGCGAAAGCGCCAAGCGGGCAAATGGCGGCACCGGCGGCGGCGACCATACCGGGCCGACCACCCACACCATCCGCGTCGATCTCGACAAGATCGACCGGCTGGTCAACATGGTCGGCGAGATGGTCATCACCCAGGCGATGATCGCGGAGCATCTGCGCGACCTGCCGCCGGGCCAGTTCCAGGAACTGCTGGAAGGTCTGGAAGGCCTCGCCCAGCACACCCGCGAGCTGCGCGAAAGCGTGATGTCGATCCGCGCCCAGCCTGTCTCCAGCGTCTTCTCGCGCATGCCGCGGCTGGTGCGCGAATGCGCCGCCATGACCGGCAAGGAGGTGATGCTGGTCACCTCGGGCGAGACGACGGAGGTCGACAAGACGGTGGTGGAGAACCTCGTCGATCCGCTGACCCACATGATCCGCAACTCCATCGACCATGGGCTTGAAGGCCCGGAGGAGCGGGAGCGCGTCGGCAAGCCGCGCGCCGGCACCGTGCATCTGTCGGCCGCCCACCGGTCCGGCCGCATCGTGATCGAGGTGACCGACGACGGCCGCGGCATCAACCGCGCCAAGGTGCTGTCCAAGGCGATCGAGAAAGGGCTGGTCCAGCCGGGAGCCACCCTGTCGGACGAGGAGATCGACAACCTGATCTTCCTGCCCGGCTTCTCCACCGCCGATCAGGTGTCCAACCTGTCCGGCCGCGGCGTCGGCATGGACGTGGTGCGGCGGAACATCTCCAGCCTGGGCGGGCGTATCGGCGTCTATTCGACGCCGGGCGAGGGCTCGCGCTTCGTCCTGTCGCTGCCGCTGACGCTGGCGGTGCTGGACGGCATGGTGATCTCGGTCGGGGAGGAACGCTTCGTCCTGCCGCTGACCAACATCGTGGAAAGCCTGCGGCCGAAGCCCGCCGACCTGCATGGGCTGGTCAACAAGTGCGACGTCATGATGGCGCGCGGCGAATATGTGCGGCTGGTCCACCTGCATCGGCTGTTCGGCATCCCCAAGGCCATCGACGACGCCACCAAGGGACTTGTCGTGCTGGTGGAGACGGAGGACGGCTCCCGCCTCGGACTGGTGGTGGACGAGGTGCTGGGCCAGCAGCAGGTCGTCATCAAGAGCCTGGAGGCCAACTTCCGCCGGCTGGACGGCGTCGCCGCCGCGACCATCCTGGGCGACGGCCGGGTCGCCCTGATCCTGGACGTGGCCGGCCTGCGCGAAATGAGCCGCCACAACACTTCCGGCAGCGATGCCGGCAGCCCTTCCGGTTCCCCGTCCCTGCCCGCTCCGGCGGACAGGTCCGACCAGCGTCAACGCCAAACGGTTTGAGGCCCAGCGATGAGCAGTTCCACCGCAATCGCCCCCGTCAGCTCCCGCACCGACCTCCAGTCCGCCGGCGCCGCGAACGGGATCGAGGAGCAATACGTCACCTTCACGGTCGGCAGCGAGGAATATGGCGTCAACATCCTGGCCGTGCGTGAAATCCGCGGCTGGACGCCGGAAAGCCGCCTGCCGAACCTGCCCGACTATGTCCGCGGCGTCATCAACCTGCGCGGCATCATCATCCCGATCTTCGACCTGCGCGCCCGGTTCGGCGGCGGCCTTACCCAGGTGACGAAGCGCCATGTCGTGGTGGTGATGCAGGTGGGCGAGCGCACGCGCGGCATCCTGGTCGACGCGATTTCCGACATCCTGGCCATCGGCCATGACGCGATCAAGCCGCCGCCCGACGTCGACAGCGGGCTGATCGACGCCGAATATCTCAGCGGCCTCTACACCGCCGAGAACCGCATGGTGACCCTGCTGAACGTCGGCAAGCTGTTCGCGGGCGAGCATGTCGACCAGGACGCCATCCCCCGCGCCGCCCTGGAATCGACCTGACCGCGGCAGGCGGCCGAGCCCCCGGGACACAACGACAAGAAGCCTTGAAAAAGAGGGAACGTCACCGATGGCCACCGACGGTACCAACGCCGAAGCCGGCACCTTCCTCAGCAACATGCGCATCGGCAAACGGCTGTGGCTGGCCTTCGGCCTGCTGCTTGTTCTGATCGCCGCCCAGTCCGGCACCGGCATCTTCGGGCTGGACGGGCTGAACCGCCGCATCGACGGCATCATCGCGTCGGGCGACCTCGCCGTCTTCGCCAAGGATCTGGAAACCCGTCT
>CBFGPE010000150.1:0-16419 GCA_965650625.1 uncultured Azospirillum sp.
TGGTCGATCGCCTGCATGGCGAAGTTGAAGGTCATGAACTCGACGATCGGCTTCAGCCCCTTGAAGGAGGCGCCGACGCCCAGACCGGCGAAGCCGATCTCGGTGATGGGCGTGTCGATGACGCGACGCTCGCCGAACTCCTGCAGCAGGCCCTGGGTCACCTTGTAGGCGCCCTGATACTGCGCGACCTCCTCGCCCATGACGAAGACCTTCTCGTCGCGGCGCATTTCCTCGGCCATCGCGTCGCGCAGGGCTTCGCGAACCGTCTTCTTCACCGTCTTGGCGAAGAACTTGTCCTCGTCCGAATCCGGAGCGGACACCGGAGCGGCCGGCACGGTCGGCGCCGGGGCCGGAGCCTGCACCGCCGACGGAGCGGCCTTGGTCTCTTCCGAGGCCGGGGCGGCGTTGGCCGGAGCGGCGGCGGCCGGGGCGTTGCCGCCCTTGGACAGCGCGCTCTCGTCCTCGCCCTCTTCCAGCAGGATGGCGATGGGGGTGTTCACCGCGACATTGTCGGTGCCTTCGGGCACCAGGATCTTGCCGACGCGGCCTTCATCGACCGCTTCGACTTCCATGGTGGCCTTGTCGGTCTCGATCTCGGCGAGCACGTCACCGGACTTCACCGTGTCGCCTTCCTTCTTGACCCATTTCGCCAGCTTGCCCTCGGTCATGGTGGGCGACAGGGCCGGCATCAGCACTTCGATCGGCATTCCTCAACCTCCGGCGGCGCGGAGAACCGGCTGCCACTCCCGATATGGGGGCAACCCGTCCCTCTGGCGCCGCTCCTGCTTTTCGTTGACGTCAGGACCAGACGGTGGATTCGACGATCAGGTCTCGACCAGGATGTCGGTCCACAGCTCCGACGGATCGGGCTCGGGGCTCTGCTGCGCGAACTCGGCCGATTCGGTGACGATCGCCTTCACCGCGCGATCGATCTCCTTCAGCTTGTCCTCGTCGGCATGGCCACCGGCCAGCAGCTTCGACTTCAGCTGGTCGATGGGATCGGATTCCGACCGCATCTTCTCGACCTCCTCCTTCGTCCGGTACTTGGCCGGATCGGACATGGAGTGGCCGCGGTAGCGGTAGGTCTTCATCTCCAGGATGACCGGGCCGTTGCCTTCGCGGATGTAGTTCACCCACTTGTCGGCGGCTTCCTTCACCTCGAGCACGTCCATCCCGTTGACCTGATAGCCGGGGATGCCGTAGGCGGCGCCGCGCTGATGCAGTTCACCGGCCGAGGCGCGCTCCTGCGAGGTGCCCATGGCGTACTTGTTGTTCTCGATGACGAACAGCACCGGCAGCTTCCACAGCGCCGCCATGTTGAAGCTCTCGTACACCTGGCCCTGGTTGATGGCGCCGTCGCCGCAATAGACCGCGGAGACACCGCCGTCATTGAGGTACTTGTGCGAGAAGGCCAGACCAGTGCCGAGCGGAACCTGGCCGCCGACGATGCCGTGGCCGCCGTAGAAGTTCTTCTCGCGGCTGAACATGTGCATCGAGCCGCCCTTGCCCTTGGAGTAGCCCCCAATGCGGCCGGTCAGCTCGGCCATCACACCCTTGGCTTCCATGCCGCAGGCCAGCATGTGGCCATGGTCACGGTAGCTGGTGATGACGTCGTCGCCATCCTTCAGGGCGGCCTGGACGCCGACCACGACGGCTTCCTGGCCGATGTAGAGATGGCAGAAGCCGCCGATCAGGCCCATGCCGTAGAGCTGGCCCGCCTTCTCTTCGAAGCGGCGGATCAGCAGCATCTCGCGATAGTAATGAAGAAGCTCTTCGGAAGAGACGGCTTGAGCGGGCGCGGTGTCGGTCTGCGCCTTGGTGGAACGGCGTCGGGACGCGGCCATGATTCCTCCCCAGGGTTCAAGCGGCAAAGGTCTTTTACAACACCTTTTGCCGCCGCGCGTTGCGGGCATGCGAGAGCCCGCACCGGAAGCGAATATGGCGCGCACACTACACGAGCTTCTGGGTCTGCGCAAACGTCTGTTTTTGCAGCGCTATTTTAGATTAACCGCGATTCGGTTAATCGGCTGATATCCCCTTACTTCTGCTGGCTCGCCCCTTCCGGATCGGCCAGTTTGGGAAGCTTGACGATGATGTCGCGCGGGTTGGCGAAATTCAGCATCAGCCGCGCCCGCTCCTCCAGCATGTCGCGGTCAAGGCCGTCGCCGCGCAGCAGTTGGGCGCGCCGTTCCATGTCCTCCCGCTCGGTGCGGAGCTGGTTCAGCACATCCTCCGCCTGGGCGATTTCCCCCTGGATCTGCTTCATCGCCACCAGCCCGCGGTCACCATGGATCGCGTAGTAGGCGAAGTAGGCGACCACGCAGGCGCACAGCGCCGGCATGATTGCTTGGCGGATCGCGCTTTTGGCGGCGCGGGCGAGCGTGTCGGTGAGGTCGGCGATCATCGTCATGGTGGCACGATGGAATCACAGCGGCTTTCCACCGGTCAAACGAAAAAGATGGAACAGGCAGGTCGCAAAAGCTTCGTGATCTTTGCGCAACCCAGTAATGGGTATCCGTCACGCCCAAGCCACAAGTCGACGGGATGTTCCTATAAAGTTCTCTTCGGTAATCGAGCGTCCGATCGGACGCCGCTCGCGCTCATCGGTACAGCCACCCACCCGGCATAGGGCGAAGGTGTATGGAATGAAACCGGCGGTAGCGTGTTTGGACCCACACGGCGCCGCCGGGTCCGACCCCGAGTCCACCGTAGGCTCGCACAGGCGATCCTGCCGATGGCGCCGCCACCTGGCTGAGGAGCAACACCCCATGCGCAGCAAGTTTCTGATCGTGGCCCTGCCCGCCCTGCTTCTGGGCCTGGCGGCCTGCGACGACCAAAACGCCCAGAACTCCAACGCGGCGAACCAGACCAGCCCGACCACCAGCAGCGGGTCGAGCAGCGGGTCCACCACCGTCCCGCCGCCCTCGACCGGCGTTCCGGTGCAGGGCGGCACCTCCGGCAATTCAATGAACGAGACCAGCGGCGCCACCCGCACCGTGCCGGGCGGCGCGACCGCCGGCGGTTCGGCCGGCGGCGGCGCCAGCACCGGCGGCTCTCCCACCCCGTCGGGCAGCCAATAAAGACGAAAGCCAGTAAGGACGGATATGGTGGACGGTCACACGTCCACCACCCGCCTCCGCCGGTCCGATGCCTCACCGCTGCTGTCCGGTTCGAAGGCGATGCCCTTGACCAGCGCCACCACCGGGCGGCCGGGCGCCAGTTCCAATTCGCGCACGGCCGCCCGCGTGATGCGTGCGATCAGGAACGATCCGCCCACGGCCAGCCGCACGTCGGCCGACGACGGGCCGGACTCCGCCACCTCCGTCACCGTCGCGGCAAGCGCATTGCGAAGGCTGACGCCGCTCGGCGGCCGCAAGGCGATGATGACGTCGCGGGCGTGGATGTGCAGCCGCACCGCCGCGCCGGGCGGGCGGTCGATCTGCGGCACCGTCAGGCGCCCGCCGTCGAAGTCCAGCACCGACAGCCCATCCTCCGGAACGTGGCGCTCGACCGTCAGGTCCAGCACCGCGCCGGCGTCCTGAGCGCCGGTCACCGCCGACAGGATCACCGCACCGACCGGCCCGGCCGCGCGCACCCTGCCCTCTGCGATCAGCACCATCGTGGTGGCGAGCCGCACCACCTCGTCCAGCGCGTGGCTGACCAGGACGATGGGGATGTTCATCTCGTCGCGCAGCCGCTCGATATAGGGCATGATCTCCGCCTTGCGGGCAGCATCGAGCGAGGCCATCGGCTCGTCCATCAGCAGCAGGCGCGGCTGCGCCAACAGGGCGCGGCCGAAAGCGACCCGCTGCTTCTCGCCGCCGGAGAGGCCGCGCGGCCGGCGATCCAGCAGATGGCCCAGCCCCAGCAATTCCACCACCGGTTCGAAGGCTATGCGCCGCTCCCCGGCCGGCACGCGCCGCAGACCGTATTCCAGATTGCTGCGCACGGTCATGTGCGGGAAAAGCCGCGAATCCTGGAAGACATAGCCGATGCGCCGCTTCTCCACCGGCACGTCGATGCGCCGGGGGCTGTCGAAGAACACGGTGTCGCCGACGCGGATATGCCCGGCGTCGGGCCGCCTCAGCCCGGCGATCGCATTGATGACCGAGGTCTTGCCGGAGCCGGAGCGGCCGAACAGCGCCGTCACGCCGCGTTCCTCCGCGGTGAAGGCGATGTCGAGCGTGAAGGCGCCGAGTGTCTGGCGGATGTGCAGGTCCAGCATGGTCAGACCTGCCCGATCAGGCGGCGAACCCGGTTTGCCAGAAACTCCGACAGCATCAGCGCCAGCAGCGCCACCCCGAAGGAGATCGCCGCCAGCCGCGCCGCCACCGCGTCGCCGCCCGGTTCCTGCGTCGCGGCATAGATCGCCAGCGGCAGCGTCTGCGTCTTGCCGGGAATGTTGGAGACGAACGTGATGACCGCCCCGAACTCCCCCATCGCGGCGGCGAAGGCGACGATGGCGCCGGACAGCAGCCCCGGCGCCATCAGCGGCAGCAGGATGGTGAAGAAGCGGTCGACCGGCCCGGCGCCCAGCGTGCGCGCCGCCGCCTCCAGCCCGCCGTCGATGGCCTCCACCGACAGGCGGATCGCCCGCACCATCAGCGGGAAGGACGTCACCGCCACCGCCAGCGACGCCCCCTCCGCCGTGAAGATCAGCTTGATGCCGAAGGTCTGGTAGAGCCAGCCGCCGACCACCCCCTTGGTCCCCATCGTCACCAGCAGGATATAGCCGGTGACCACGGGCGGCAGGACCAGCGGCAGATGGACCAGCCCATCGACCAGCGTCTTGCCCGGAAAGGAATAACGGCCGAGCACCCAGGCGGCGAGCACGGCCACCGGCAATCCCAACGCGATGGCAACGCCCGCGACACGCAGGCTCAGCAGCAACGCGGTGGTTTCCATCGGCGTCAGGAGTTCCATGCGGCAGAGCTTACGGTGCCTTGGGTGCCGGAACGAAGCCGAATTCCTTCCACACCGCCATGCCGTCCGACGATTTCATGTAGTCGAGAAAGGCCACCGCCGCCGGACTCTTCGACAACGCCACCAGAGCCGCCGGATAGGTGATCGCCGGATAGCTGTCGGGTGGGAAGGCCGCGGCGACCTCCACCCCCGGATCGATGGCGGCGTCGGTGCGATAGACGATGCCCAGCGGCACCTCGCCACGGCTGACCAGAACCAGCGCGGCACGCACACTGTCGGCCCGCGCCAGCTTCGGTTCGACCGCCGTCCATTGCCCCAGCGACTCCAGTGCCGCCTTGGCGTACTTCCCGACCGGAACGTTCGATGGGTCACCGGTGGCAAGCCGCCCGTCGCCCAACTGGTCCGCCAGCTTGCCGCCCTTGGACAGATCCGGCTTCAGGGTCGAGCCCTTCGGCACCACCGCCACCAGTTCGTTGCCCAGCAAATTCACCCGGCTGTCGGTCTTGATGAGATCGTGCTTCTGCAGATAGTCCATCCAGTCGAGATCGGCCGAGATGAAGATGTCGGCCGGGGCGCCATTCTCGATCTGCTTGGCCATCGCCGACGATGCGGCGAACGAGGACGTCACGGTGGTGCCGGTCTTCGCCTTGAACTGCGAGGCCAGCTTTTCGACCGCATTCTTTGTCGAGGCCGCCGCCAGAACCAGCACATCCTGCGCCATCGCCGCCGGTGCCGCGACCGTCAGCCCGATCCCCAAGACGACCGCCGAAACCGCCGCCGTGAACCTGCGCCGCCCGAACGCCCCATTCATGCCGACCATCGCCATCTCCTGCCGAATTCGCCGCTTCGCTTATATTCCGACAGATACAGCGCTTCGCGGTTGCGGTAAAGCGTAAACGGTGCAATCCGCACCATGGAGGCATGGCGGCCATCCACATCATGTCATGACTTGCGTCGCGACCCCGTGATAGGAAGTGCGCAGATTAGGACCGGTTCCAAACCTGCTCCCCCGCCCCCTCCCGCACCAGGAAAGCCCCATGCGCGCCGTGAAGATTTCCCCCTCGATTCTCTCCGCCGATTTCGCCCGGCTGGGCGAGGAGGTCCGCGCGGTCGACGCCGCCGGCGCCGACTACATCCACATCGACGTGATGGACGGCCATTTCGTGCCGAACCTCACCATCGGGCCGGGCGTGGTGAAGGCGCTGCGTCCGCACTCCGCCAAGGTCTTCGACGTCCACCTGATGATCTCGCCGGTGGACCTGTTCGTTCCGGACTTCGCCAAGGCCGGCGCCGACATCATCACCGTCCATCCGGAGGCCGGCCCGCACCTGCACCGCACCATCCAGCTGATCAAGTCGCTGGGCAAGAAGGCCGGCGTCTCGCTGAACCCGGCCACCCCGGTGGACGCCATCCAGCATGTGCTGGAGGACATCGACCTCGTGCTGGTGATGACGGTCAACCCCGGCTTCGGCGGCCAGAGCTTCATCAAGAGCCAGCTTCCGAAGATCCGCGACCTGCGCGCCCGCATCGACGCGCTCGGCAAGCAGATCGACCTGGAGGTGGACGGCGGCATCAACCCGGAGACCGCACGCTTGGCGATCGAAGCCGGCGCCGACGTGCTGGTGGCCGGCACCGCCACCTTCACCGGTGGTCCGGAGCAGTATGCCGCCAACATCCGCGCGCTGCGCTGAACGGACCACCCGCCTAACTGAAAACGGCAGCGGCCCCGCCACGCCCTCCGGATGGGGAGCGATGCGGGGCCGCTTCGTTTCAGGCCGGACTGGTTACAGACCGGCCGGCAGGCATGGGTCAGCGGGTCGGCGGCGTATAGGGCGCGCCGCCGCGCAGGCCGCGCGTGCTGTTGTTGCCTTCCGTATCGGAAGCGGTGCCGGAATAGCTGGTACCCGAATTGCTGTAGCCGTAAGTCCCGGTGTTCGAACCATAGCTCCCGGTGCTGGAGCCGGAATAACCGCCGGCCGGCATCCGGTTCTCCATCCGCTGCTGTTCGGCCAACTGACGCTCGCCGACGCTCTCCCCCAGCACCACGACCTTGCCGCCCTGCGCCGTGTCGGTCACCGGCAGGCCGCGGGCCGGCGCGGTGAGCGGCGGCACGGCGGTGGTCACACCCATGGTGTAGCTGGACCCTGCCTGCGGCGTCGTCGCGGAACCGGCCACCTGGGCCATCGCGCCGGTCGACAGCAGAACGGCACCCACAGCGGTGAAAATGAAGGTCTTGTTCATAACGCATCTCCTAAACAGTCGTCCGTGGCGGCACCGCGGTGCAGCGCCGGAAACGTGATGCGGACAACATGGCCGGCCCCGGAAAGGTTCCCGGACGGGTTTTGCATCCCCAAAGGCGAGGCACCCTAAAAGATCACACATCGGCGAGAACCAAACGCGTCCCTGCCCGTTATTGGGCATGGGAAGACGGTCCCGCAACGGAAGGGAAATCACCATGGGCATTCTCTGGACGATCATCATCGGCTTTCTCGCCGGCATCGTCGCCAAGTTCCTGATGCCGGGTCGCGATCCGGGCGGCTTCATCATCACCACCCTGCTGGGCATCGCCGGCGCCTTCGTCGCGACATATCTGGGCGCCGCCGTCGGCTGGTACCGGCCGGGCGAGGGAGCGGGCTTCATCGGCGCCATCGTCGGCGCGATCATCATCCTGGCCATCTACCGCATGATCGCCGGCCGCCGGACGACGGTCTAACCGCCGGCTGCCATACACCCGGCTTGCTCCAAAGCCGGACAAAACAAGGGGACCACCGGACGGCCGGCGGTCCCTTTTTCGTGTGTCCTGATTTCAGGTCGGATCGACGAGTTTACGCCAGCGCCACCGGTTGCGGCATGAAGATGGCGCGGGAAATGGCGGCCTGAATGCCGGCGTTGGTGAAGGGCTTGCGGACGATCTGCCCCAGATGGCGGGCATCGCCGGCCTGGATGTCGTCATCGAAGGCGGTCACGAAGATGGTGCGCAGATCGCGCACGCGCTTCAGCCGCCGCGCGATTTCGATCCCGCTGCCGCCATCGGCCAGCCGAACGTCCAGCAGGGCCAGCGTCGGCTTCTCCGCCTTCAACAGGGCCAACGCCTCCGGCTCGTTGCCGGCGGTGCCGCAGACGACATGCCCCATCTCAGCGACCAGCGCGCCCAGTTCCATCGCCAGGAGGGCATTGTCCTCGACCACCATCACCCGCTGGACCATGGCACCGCGCACCCGTGCACGGGCGGTCTTCAGCCTCTCTATCGCCTCACCCGGCCGCAACTGCAGCACCTTCGCCGCCTGCGGCAGGCTCAGCCCTTCCAGCGCGGTCAGCAGATACAGACGGCGATCGGCTTCCGGCAGTTCGGCAAGAGCACGTTCGATGGGGTGCGGCGAGGGCAGCGGCCGGCCGGCCGGGCCAAAATCCTCCGAACGGTCGAACAGCAGGTTCAGCAGCGCATACATCGGCAACAGCGCCCCGTCGCCGCCACGATCCAGACCGAAGCGCGACGGCGCCATCATCGCCGCCTCGACACAGCGGGTCACCAGCGCGTCGCCACGGTCGGTCGTGCCGGTCAGCGCCCGCGCATAGCGGCGCAGCACCGGAACCACCTCGAACAATTCGCATTCGTAAACGAGCATACCCGTGACTCCGCTCCCCGACGGGAGTTGCCGCACTCGAATCGCGCCTCTCGAACCGTTCACCGGGGAAACGCGCCGGCCCTGTCGAATCGCGTCGGGCCGCAAGCCAATGTATCGGATCGTCCTTCGTCCTTCGTCCTTCGTCCTATTCGGATCCTATCATGAGCGGGGTGGCGGTCGAATGGGAAATGGGGGTGCCGGCCGCCAACGGACGATCAGGCCCCTACGATCAGGGAAAAGCAATCGAGGGTAGAGCAATCGTAAAGCGGACTGCCGTCATTTGGCGGTCTCACGAAGCTGCCGGCTGCGCCATTGCCAGGGCTTTTCCACCTGTCCGGCCCACAGCCCCATGCGCTTGCTCTGGGCATAGGCCTCGCCCTTCTGATAGGCCGGCGACAGGCTGGCATATTGAAAGGCCCAGCCGCGCGACACCATCGCCGCCCCCAGATCGACGCCGCGCACACGGCATTCGCCCTTCTTCTCCCCGGTGCGATCCTGTTCGGTGACGACACAGGTCACCTCCTCGCCCTTCACCATGTTGGCGAGCACGGCGGTGGCGACCTTGAAGCAGTCCAGCTCATGGCCGTAACGGTTCTTGCATTTCTGCCCCGGATCCGGCGCATCGATGCCCATCAGCCTGACCGCCGTGCCGTTGATTGTCAGCAGATCGCCCTCCACCGCCATGGCGGTGCCCTTCAGGGTCTGGTCCGGCGTGTTGGCGATGGGGCCGCGCCCCTTGGCCGCCTGATTGGTCTGCGCCACAACCGGTCCCGCCAGGACAAGCGACGCCGCCAGCAGCAGCCCGCTCACCAGCCCCTTCCTCGGCATCGCCATCGCCTCAGAACAGGCTCGGCTGGTCATCGCCCGGCTTGTCCTTCGCCTTGACCGGAGCGATCTCCTGCGGCGGATCCAGGCAGGAACAGTCGTCGTTGCGCACGCTGTTCACCTTCGGCCCCACCGGCACCACGTCCAGCCACTCCTCCGGCGCGGAGCGGATCAGCCCCTCCAGCACCGGCAGCGGGGTCGCCGGATCCAGCCAGGCATCCCAGTCGGCGGGGTCGAGCACCACCGGCATGCGGTCGTGCAGGAAGGACAGCGTCGCGTTGGTCCCGGTCGTCACCACCGTCGCGGTTTCCAGCGGCGGGTCGAGCGGCGGCGCGCCCTTCGGTCCGCGCCAGCGCTCCCACAAACCGGCCACCGCGAACAGGCCACGGTCGCGGCGGCGGATGACGTGGCCCTGCTTGCGCGGCTTCGCCCCCTCCCCCACGTTGGTCCATTCATAGAATCCGTCCAGCGGGATCAGGCAGCGGCGCTTGCGGAAGGCATCGCGGAACGCCGGCTTGTCGGCCACCGATTCGCCGCGCGCGTTGATCATCCGCCCGCCGATGGCGGGATCGTCGGCCCAGGGCGGCACCAGTCCCCAGCGGACCATCGCCAGATGGCGGCCGTCCTCCTCGCGTCGGATGACGGGGATGTCCTGCGTCGGGGCGATATTCCACCGCGGCATCAGGTTCGGCTGCTCCGGAACGCCGAACACGCGCTCGATCTCGTTGATCGGGGTGGTGAGAAGCATGCGTCCACACATGCCCCGAATATGGCCCTCGGAGGCCGGTCGCGCCAGCCGCATTCCCCCTTATCGATGAGTCCGGCGGACAATCCTTGCAGCGGACAACCGTCACCCATGTCGCCCGTCGGGGTTTCCCTGACGCTTAAGCCGGCCTATCTTCGCGGGGCACAACAATCGCATCGAACCGGAAGGCGGGAGTTCACCCATGAAGTTCGGCATCGGACAGGCGGTTCCGCGCACCGAAGACGCCCGGCTGCTGACCGGCGGCGGCCGCTACACCGACGACGTGTCTCTCCCCGGACAGGCCTATGCGGCCTTCGTCCGCTCGCCCCACGCTTTCGCCGCCATCGGCGCAATCGACACGTCCGATGCGCTGGCCCAGCCCGGCGTGCTGGCAGTCTACACCATCGCCGACCTCGACGCCGAGAATGTCGGCATGATCCCCTGTCAGGCGGTGCTGAAGCAGCGCGACGGGTCGAACTATGTCCACACCCCGCGCCCGGCGCTGGTCCGCGGCTTCGCCCGCCATGTCGGCGATCCGGTCGCCATGGTGGTGGCCGAAACGCTGGAGGCCGCGCGCGAGGCCGCCGAACTGGTGATGGTCGATTACGAGGATCGCGAGCCCGTCACCGGCACGCTGGAGGCGCTGGAGCCCGGCCGCCCGCTGGTGTGGGACGAGGCGCCGAACAACCTCTGCTTCGACTGGGACACCGGCGACGAGGCGGCGGTGGAATCGGCACTTTCCGGCGCCCATCGCGTCGTCGAGCTGGAACTGATCAACAACCGCGTCGTCGCCAACCCAATGGAGGGCCGCGCCTGCGTCGCCGGCGTCGAATCGGGTGCGGACGGCGGCCCGGGCCGGCTGCTGATCTACGTCACCAGCCAGGGCGTCCACGGCCTGCAGAAGCAGTTCGCCAAGATCCTGAACGAACCGGAGCAGCGCATCCGCGTGCTGACCACCGATGTCGGCGGCGGTTTCGGCATGAAGCTGTTCAACTACCCGGAATATGTCGCCTGCCTGTTCGCCGCCCGCCGGCTGAACCGCGCGGTCAAATGGGCGGCCGACCGGATCGAGGGCTTCATCAGCGACGACCATGGCCGCGACCATGTCAGCAAGGCGCGGCTGGCGGTCGACGCCGACGGCCATTTCCTGGGGCTGCGGGTCGATACCGTCGCCAATCTCGGCGCCTATCTGTCCAACTACGGGCCCTTCATCCCGACCGATGCCGGATCGGCCATGCTGGTCGGCTCCTACAAGACGCCGGCTGTCTATGTGCGGGTGAAGGGCGTCTTCACCAACACCCAGCCGGTGGACGCCTATCGCGGCGCCGGCCGGCCGGAAGCGGCCTATCTGCTGGAACGGCTGATCGACCATGCCGGCCGCGTCACCGGCCTCGGCCCGGCGGAGATCCGGCGGCGTAACTTCATCCCGCCGACCGCGATGCCCTACGCCACGCCGATGGGGCAGGTCTATGACACCGGCGAGTTCGTCCAGAATCTGGAAGACGGGCTGATCCTCGCCGACATGGCCGGCCTGCCCGCTCGCAAGGCGGAGGCGAAGGCGCGCGGCAAGCTGCGCGGCGCCGGCCTGTCCACCTACATCGAAGCCTGCTCGGGCGGCGGGCCGGAGCAGGCGACCGTCCAGGTCAACGGCGACGGCAAGGTGGTGCTGATGATCGGCACCCAGACCAACGGCCAGGGCCACGAGACCGCCTACAAGCAGATCCTCGCCGACCGGCTTGGCGTCCCGCCGGAGGATGTGGAGGTGGTGCAGGGCGACACCGACCGTGTCAGCTGGGGCGCCGGCACCGGCGGCTCGCGTTCCGTCCCGGTCGGCGGTTCGGCACTGGCGGAGGGTGCGGCCAAGGTTGTGAAGGCCGCAACCACGGTCGCCGCCGACCTGCTGGAAACCGCCGAGGTGGACGTGGAGTTCGCCGACGGCCGCTTCACCATCGTCGGCACCGACCGCTCGGTATCGCTGAAGGAGGTGGCGGCCAAGGCGGCGGCGGGCGGCGGCGGCGGCATCGCCTTCTCCGAGATGGCGCGCTGGACCCCGCCGGCCAGCACCTTCCCCAACGGCTGCCACATCGCGGAGGTGGAGATCGACCCCGCCACCGGCATCGTCGAGGTGCTGCGCTACAGCGTCGTCGATGATTTCGGCACGGTCGTCAACCCGATGCTGGTGATCGGCCAGATCCATGGCGGCGTGGCGCAAGGGCTGGGTCAGGCCCTGCAGGAACGGGTGGTGTTCGATCCCGACAGCGGGCAGCTGCTGTCCGGCTCCTTCATGGACTACCAGATGCCGCGCGCGGTCGACATGCCGCCGATCGAGGTGAAGCTGAACAGCGTGCCCAGCACCACCAACATGCTGGGCATGAAGGGCGCCGGCGAAGCCGGGGCCATCGGCGCGCCGCCGGCCATCATCAATGCGGTGGTCGATGCGCTGTCCGACCTCGGCATCACCCACATCGACATGCCGGCGACGCCGGAATCGGTGTGGGCGGCGATCCGTAAGGCCGAGACCCTGATGGCAGCGGAATAGGGGAAAGTCCTAGTCGGAAGGTGTGGCGATTGCCACACCTCCGTCGGATGAAATCCATGGCATTGTTCCTTACCTAAAGGTGGAGTTCTTGAGCTGACAGGGGTAAGGCCGATGGCGTTTGGCGACGGTGGGTGCGGCGGTCAATGTGCGGATCGCCTCGATCTGGACTTTACGATGGCGTTCCAGCCCATCGTCGATGTCGCCAGCGGCGGCGTCTGGGCGCATGAAGCGCTGGTGCGTGGGACCCAGGGCCAGGGCGCCGGCTGGGTGCTGGGCCAGGTGACCGACGCCACCCGCTACGCCTTCGACCAGTCCTGCCGCATCAAGGCCATCGAGCTGGCGTCGTCCTTGCCGATGAACGGCGCCCGCCTGTCGATCAACTTCCTGCCCAACGCCGTCTACAAGGCGGAGGCCTGCATCAAGGCGACGCTCGCCGCCGCCCGGCGCACCGGCTTCCCCACCGACCGCATCATCTTCGAAGTGACGGAGAACGAGCGCGTGGTCGACCACGACCATCTGAAGAGCATCTTCAGCGAATACAAGCGCCAGGGCTTCCTGACCGCCATTGACGATTTCGGCTCCGGCTATTCCGGCCTGAACCTGTTGGCAGAATTCCAGCCCGACATCATCAAGCTGGACATGGAGTTGACCCGCAACATCGACAGCGAGCGGGCCCGGCGCAGCATCGTCAAGGCAATCCTGGCGGTGTGCGAGGATCTGGGGATCACCCCCATCGCCGAAGGCATCGAGACCGCCGACGAGGCCAAGACCCTGCGCGACCTGGGCGTGACCCTGATGCAGGGCTACCTGTTCGCCAAGCCGGCCTTCGAAGCCGTGGTAACCGACCCCGATCTGGCCCAGCTGGCCGCCTAAGCCCGCACCGGCGCGGTCATGTAGCTCATCCCCGCGCCATAGCTCGCCAGCTTCGCCGCCAGCGCCGGCCCGCCGCCTTCGTAGGGCGCGAAGCCGGCCCGGTCCCAATAGCTTCGCGCTCCCGGCGTCGAGGTCAGCGCCAGCCACCGCCATCCCTCCCCCGCCGCCAGCCGATGGGCATAGCCCAGCACCGCCGCCCCCAGCCCGGTGCCGCGCGCCTCCGGCAGCAAAGCGATGTCGTGCAGGTACAGGCAGTCCGCGTCCGCCGGCAGACCGCCCAGCGGCGTGTCGAGCGGCGGCGGCACCCCCAGCCTGCCCGGATGCATGACTCCGTAGCCGATGGCCTCGCCGCGGCATTCCGCCACACGGCAGCCAGCGGGGTAGAGAGCCAGCCTCTCCTCGAACACGCTGCGCTCCTCCGGATAGTCCGGATGAACGATGTCCGCGATGGCCAGGATCCGGTCCAGATCGGCCACGGTCATAGCACGCCATAGGGCCGATGCGCCGTGGCCCTCAGTCCGCCCGATGTCCGACAATTCCCCGGCCGTCATCCGCCTTCTCCGTTCCACACCCGTTCAAGAGCTTCCGGCCCGCCTTCGGGCAGGATATGCTGACTCTTCATACCATAGGGAGATTACCCCATGCCCGATGCCGCTGTGGCGAGCCTGCTGCCGACGGTCCGCACCATCGCCCACGAGGCCGGTCAGGTCATCCTGCGCTTCTACAACGACGGCATCGACGTCGCCACCAAGGTCGACGGCAGCCCGGTGACGCAGGCCGACCAGGCGGCGGAGGCGGTGATCGTCCCGGCGTTGCACCACCTGCTGCCGGGCGTGCCTGTCGTCGCGGAAGAGGCGATGGCCGCCGGCCACAAGCCCGACATCTCCGGCGGCCGTTTCTGGCTGGTCGATCCGCTCGACGGCACCAAGGAATTCATCTCCCGCAACGGCGAGTTCACGGTGAACATCGCCCTGATCGAGAATGGCGCCCCGGTCCTGGGCGTCGTCTATGCTCCCGCCACCGGCGACATGTACGCCGCGGCCGGCTCCGGCACCGCCGTCCATTGCGCGGAGGGCCGCCATGACCACCCCATCGCCGTCCGCAACCCGCCGCCCGACGGGCTGACCGTCGTCGCCAGCCGCTCCCACGGCAATGGGTCGGTGCTGGACGACTTCCTTGGCAAGTACACGGTCAAGGACCGGGTGTCCTGCGGCAGCTCGCTGAAATTCTGCACGGTGGCGAGCGGCAAGGCAGACCTCTACCCCCGCTTCGGACCGACCAGCGAGTGGGACACCGCCGCCGGCCATGCCGTGCTGATCGGCGCCGGCGGCCGGGTGGAGCAGCCGGACGGCTCGCCGCTGGTCTATGGCAAGGACGACATCCTCAACCCGCACTTCGTCGCCTACGGCTGGAAATGACCTCTTCCGTTTCGTGCCTGGGTGAGGCGGCGACCGCGGTGCTGACCACCGCGGCGCCGCTGGAGAAAGTGCGCCTGACCCGCCTGCATGCCGCCGCCTGGCGCGACGGCCTGCTGTCGCCCGCCGTGCCGGCCCCACCGCCCGACCGCCCCGCCCGTCCCGACCGGCCGGAGTTGAAGCTGCCGCGCGACATGCCCAAGCGCGGGCGCGGCGGCAGCGCGCAGAACCGCATCGCCCTGCTGCACGCGCTGGCGCACATCGAGCTGAACGCCATCGACCTCGCCTGGGACATCGTCGCCCGATTCGCCCCGCTCGACCTGCCGAAGGGCTTCACCGACGACTGGATCCAAGTGGCCGACGACGAGGCCCGGCATTTCCAGATGCTGGAGACCCGGCTGAACGCGCTGGGTTCCTCCTATGGCGACCTGCCGGCCCATGACGGGCTGTGGCAGGCGGCGACGGAGACCGCGCACGACCTCGCCGCCCGTCTGGCCGTGGTGCCGATGGTGCTGGAGGCGCGCGGCCTGGACGTCACGCCCGAGACGGTGCGCCGCCTGCGCGACTTTGGCGATGCCGAGAGCGCCGACCTGCTCCAGACCATCCATGACGAGGAAATCAGCCACGTCGCCGCTGGCCGGCGCTGGTTCGTCCATCTCTGCGCCGAGCGCGGAGCGGAGCCGGTGGCCCTGTGGCAGGAACTGGTCGGCCGCCACTTCCGCGGTGGACTGAAGCGCCCCTTCAACACCGCCAGCCGCCAGTTGGCCGGCTTCGGCCCGGAATATTACGAGCCGATCACTCCCGAAATTGACCGCAGGCCGGAAACCCGGTAAGGCGCTGGATATCATGGCCGTATACACCGAAGTCACCGACGAGGATCTCAGCACCTTCGCCGCCCAGTACGATCTGGGCGCGGTGCTGTCGTGCAAGGGCATCGCGGAGGGGGTGGAGAATTCCAACTTCCTGCTGGTGACCGAACGCGGCCCCTACATCCTGACGCTCTACGAGAAGCGCACGCGGAAGGAGGATCTGCCCTTCTTCCTCGGCCTGATGGAGCATCTGGCGGAGAAGGGCATCGCCTGCCCGCTGCCGGTTGCGGGGCGCGACGGCATGGCGCTGCGCGAGCTTTGCGGCCGCCCGGCGGTGATCGTCACCTTCCTGGCCGGCATGTGGCCGCGCCGGATCATGCCACAGCATTGCGCCCAGCTGGGCGAGGCTTTGGCCCGCCTGCATCTGGCGGTCGGCGACTTCCGCATGGAACGCCCGAACGCGCTGGCCCTTCCCGGCTGGAAGGATCTGTTCGCCAAGTCCGCCGAACGCGCCGATGAGGTCGCCCCCGGCCTGCGCGCGACGCTGGAGACCGAACTGGCGGCGCTGGAGGCCAACTGGCCGGTCGGACTGCCGGCCGGCGTCATCCATGCAGACCTGTTCCCGGACAACGTCTTCTTCCGCGGCGACAGCCTGTCCGGCCTG
>CBFGPE010000151.1:0-16047 GCA_965650625.1 uncultured Azospirillum sp.
ACCGCCGCGTCATGGTCCAGGGCTATCACGGCACCGGCAAGTCGACCCACATCGAACAGGTGGCGGCGCGGCTGAACTGGCCCTGCATCCGCGTCAACCTGGACAGCCACATCAGCCGCATCGACCTGATGGGCAAGGACGCCATCGTGCTGCGCGACGGCGTGCAGGTCACCGAATACCGCGAGGGCATCCTGCCCTGGGCGCTGCAGCATGCCTGTGCCCTGGTGTTCGACGAATATGACGCCGGCCGCCCCGACGTGATGTTCGTGATCCAGCGCGTGCTGGAGGTGGAAGGCAAGCTGACGCTGCTCGACCAGAACCGCGTCATCCGCCCGCACCCGGCCTTCCGCCTGTTCGCCACCGCGAACACCGTGGGCCTCGGCGACACCACCGGCCTGTACCACGGCACGCAGCAGATCAACCAGGGCCAGATGGACCGCTGGAACATCGTGGCGACTCTGAACTACCTGCCGGTCGACGCCGAGGTGAAGATCGTCCAGGCCAAGGTCGCGTCCTATGACGACGCCAGGGGCCGCGACACGGTGGCGTCGATGGTGCGGCTGGCCGACCTGACCCGCGCCGGCTTCATCAACGGCGACATCTCCACCGTCATGAGCCCGCGCACGGTCATCACCTGGGCCGAGAACGCGCGCATCTTCAACGACGTCGCCTTCGCCTTCCGCATCACCTTCCTCAACAAGTGCGACGAGGTGGAGCGGCCGACGGTTGCCGAATACTACCAGCGCTGCTTCGGCGTCGAACTGCCGGAGACGGGGGTCCAGGCGAACCTCGTGTGAGGGGGCGGCCGGCAGACCGGGCGGTAGACCGGACGGAGGAGAGCGATGGGATACGCATGGATCGGACCGGACGGGAAACTCACGCTTCCGCAAAGCGTGCGTGACCGGCTTCGGCTCGGTCCCGGCGGTTCCCTGCGGGTCGAGGTCACCGCCGACGACCATGGCCTCGCCCTCTCCCCGGCCTCGCCGCCCTTGGAACCCTTCCTGTGGGAAGCGCTGGCGGACATCGCCAAGCGGGAAGGGCGTTCCGTCGAAGATCTGTGCGATCTGGTGCGGGAGCGGATCGCCGCCATCGCCCGCCGTGGCGACCGGGCACCGGATGATGCGCCGCAGACCCTGGCGTCGGCGCTGCGGATTTACATCACCGGCTACTACCGCCGGGCCTGCGAGGGAGGGGAGCCGGTTTCCGCCGATCCCTTCGCCGGCACGCCGCTTGCCTTGCCTGACGTTGCGGCAACCGCGACGTCCACCCGCCCTGAACACCGGATCGAGGATCTGTTCGGCATCGCCGGTCGGTCCCGCCGCCCGGTGTCGGTCGAGGAGATGGACGAGGCCATCCAGGATGCCGCCGCCGAGAGATTCCGGCGGACATGATCGGACTGGACACGAACACGCTGGTCCGCCTGATCGTCGACGATGACCAGGACCAGGCCACCCGTGCCCGCAGCGCCGTCAGCCGCGCGGTGGCGGACGGCAAGCGGCTGTTCGTGAACAGGATCGTCCTGGCGGAGGTCGTCTGGGTGATGGAGCGGGCCTACAAACTCCCACGGGCGGAGATCTGCTCGGTTCTCGACCGCCTTCTGAACACCGCGGACCTGATCGTCGAAGACCGCGAGGTGGCGCTCGAAGCCCTGGAGCGCTACCGTGCCGGCCCGGCCGGTTTCGCCGACGGGCTGATCGCCGTGGGCAACCGGGTTTCCGGCTGCGCCTGCACGCTGACGTTCGACCGGAAGGCCGTACGCCTGCCTGAATTCCAACATCCGGCTTGATGACATGACCACCCAGAACGACACCCCCGTCGAGGCCTTCAAGCGGTCCACCACCGCCACGGTGCGCGCCATGTCCCGGCGGGCGGAGGTGCAGGTCGGCTTTTCGTCCGATCCGCCGGGCTTGTCGGGCCAGCGGGTGCGGGTGCCGCTTCCGGCGCGCGATCTGAACCCCGTCGAGGTCGCCAAGCTGCGCGGGGCGGCCGATGCCGTGGCGCTGCGGCTGCGCTATCACGATGCCACCGTTCATGCCCACCGCATGCCGCTGGGCGACGCGGCGCGCCAGGCCTACGACGCGATGGAGCAGGCGCGTTGCGAGGCGCTGGGCAGCCGCGACATGGCCGGTGTCGCCCATAACCTGGAAGCGGCGCTGGACGACCGCTACGCCCGCCAGGGTCTCGACCGCGTCGAGGATCGCGGGCAGGTGCCGTTGTCCGAAGCGCTGCGGCTGATGGCGCGCGAGGCGATGACCGGTGCGCCGCCGCCGCCCGCCGCCGCCCATGCCGTCGATCTTTGGCGCCCCTGGATCGAGGAGCGGCTCGGCAAGGACATGAAGGGGCTGGCCAATTATGCCGGCGACCAGGAGGCCTACGCCAAGGCCGTCCGCCGCCTGCTGGCCGATCTCGACATGGAAGTCGGTCAGGAGGCCGACCAGGAGGAGGAAGAGGACCAGCAGACCCAGTCCTCCGAGGACGAGGAATCGCCCCAGCACGGCCAGACCCGTGGCCAGGACGAGGACCAGTCGGACTCCGAATCCATGGCCTCGTCGGACATGCAGGATTCGTCGGAGGCCGGCGAAAGCGCCGAGGAGGGCGCCGGCGAGGAAGGCGACATGGAGATGGGCGAGGGCGAGGGGGCGGAAGAGCCCGCCGGCCCCGGCCAACCCTGGCGCAACGACCTCAACCGCCGCAACGAGCCCGATCCCAACGCCTACAAGGCCTTCACCACCCAATATGACGAGGTGGTGGACGCCGCCGACCTCTGCGACCCGGCGGAGTTGGAGCGTCTGCGCCACCTGCTGGACCAGCAGCTGCAGCATCTGCAGGGGGTGATCTCCAAGCTCGCGAACCGGCTGCAGCGCCGTCTGATGGCCAAGCAGCAGCGCTCCTGGAACTTCGACCTGGAGGAGGGCATCCTCGACGCCGCCCGGCTGGCCCGCGTCGTCGCCAACCCGGTGCTGCCGCTCTCCTTCAAGGCGGAGAAGGAGATGGATTTCCGCGACACCGTGGTGTCGCTGCTGATCGACAATTCCGGCTCCATGCGCGGCCGGCCGATTTCCATCGCCGCGATGAGCGCCGACATCCTCGCCCGCACGCTGGAACGCTGCGCGGTGAAGGTGGAGGTGCTGGGCTTCACCACCCGCGCCTGGAAGGGCGGACAGGCGCGCGAGGCCTGGGTGGCCGCCGGGAAACCGGCGCATCCCGGCCGGCTGAACGACCTGCGCCACATCGTCTACAAGGCGGCCGACATGCCGTGGCGCCGCGCCCGCAAGAATCTGGGCCTGATGCTGCGCGAAGGCATCCTGAAGGAGAACATCGACGGCGAGGCGCTGCAGTGGGCGCACAACCGGCTGCTCGGCCGGCCGGAACAGCGCCGCATCCTGATGGTGATCTCCGACGGCGCGCCGGTAGACGATTCGACCCTGTCGGTGAATGCCGGCAACTATCTGGAACGCCACCTGCGCCAGACCATCGAGCAGATCGAGACGCGGTCGCCGGTGGAACTGGTGGCGATCGGCATCGGCCACGACGTGACCCGCTACTACCGCCGCGCCGTCACCATCGTCGATGCGGAGCAGCTGGGCGGCACGATGATGAACAAGCTGGCCGAACTGTTCGACGAGGACGACCGCCGCGGTGGCCGTCGCGGCTGGCGCTGAGGTAAGGAAGCGGGCAGAGGCGTTTCCAGCTTTGTCAGTGACTTAGCTAGAAACACCACTCCGGATCAGGGCGTATCCTTACCTGTAAGCCTGAAATACCCTCTCCCGCCCCGGGAGAGGGAGGGGACCCGCCGCAAAGCGGTGGGGAGGGTGAGGGGTGATCCAGACATGGATCCCTCGATCCTTGCTTTACCCCTCACCCTTCCCAAGCTCCGCTTGGGCCCCGAAGTCGCTCGCAAGTCTTGCGACTGCATTCCGCCTACGATCGCCCTTCGGCGCTCGTCCGGCCTGCGGCCGTCGGCTCCATGCCCTCCTCCCGGGACGGGAGAGGGAGTGGTAGCGCCACCTTCGCCGCGTCCTTCCTCTCCTCCTCCAGCACCAGACGCCAGAGTTCGGTCATGCCGGTGCGGCCGCGCAGCGACCGGCCGCCCTGGCGGACCAGCGGCACGGCGTCCTTGCCCTTGGCGGCGGTGACGCCGCTGGTCAGCACGATCACCTCGGCCTCGCCCTGGAGGGCGGCCGACAGCTCCTCAATGCGGGCGGCGACGTTCACGGTGTCGCCGACGATGGTGTAGTTGATCCGGCTGTCGGAGCCGATGTTGCCCACCACCACCGGGCCGCTGTGCAGGCCGACGCGGACATGGATCGGCGCCCGGCCGGCGGCGACGCGGCGGCGGTTGTCGGCGCGGATGGCGTGGTGGATCGCCAGCGCGGCGCGCAGCGCGCGGACGGCATGGTCCTCCTGCGCCTCCGGCGCGCCCCAGAAGGCCATCAGGGAATCGCCGATGAACTTGTCCACCGTGCCGCCCTCCGCCTCGATGCAGGCGGCGAGCAGGGTGAAATGCTCGTTCAGCAGGGCGGCGGTGTCGGCGGCGGCCATATGTTCGGCCATGCGCGAGAAGCCCCGGATGTCGGTGAACATCACCGTCACCTCGCGCTGCACGGAATCGAGCCCGCCCTCGGTCTCGCGCTGGCGCATCAGGCGCAGGACCAGCGCCTTCGGCACATAGGTCTCGAACCAGCGCAGGCCGGCGATCATGGCGTTGAAGGCGGCGGCGGCGCGCGCCATCTCGCGCAGACGGGAGTCCGGCAGGTCGGGGATGGCGCGGAATTCGAAGGCGCGGACACGGTCGGCGGCCTCGGCCAGCCGGGCCACCTGCCGGCTGATCCGCCGCCCGACCAGCAGCGCCACCCCGACCGACACCAGCAGGATGGCGAAACCGACGGCGCCGGTGACATAGAGCCGTCGGATCTCCACCCCCATCTCGCCGTCGCGATAGCCGATGCCGATGATCCAGTCCTGCTGGCCGTACCCCGCCATCTTGCGGGTCAGGAATGTGTAGTCGCTGCCGAGAACGCGCACGCCGCGCGCCTCCACCCGCTTCTTCAGCGACTGGACCGGGACGCCGCTGGACCACAGCGCCGCCAGCGCCGGATCGTCGACCTGATCGATGCGCGGCAGCGGCGGACCGTCGAGCTTGCCGGAGAAGTCGAAGGTCCGGCCGACCAACGCCGGGTGGGCCAGCACGTGGCCGTGGTCGTACAGCACGAAGGCGTTCAGACCCTGTTCCACATACAGGACCTGCAGGAAGCGCGACAGGTCGCCCAAGGAGACGCCGACCGCCACCTGACCCAGATAGCGGCCGTCGCGCCGCACCGGCTGGTAGACGGTGACGAAACTGTTCTGCGCCTCCTTCAGCCAGCGCGGCTCGGCCCAGCTGGCGGCGCTGCGGTTGGGACCGTCCAGCACCTCCGGCGGAATGTCGCTGTCGCCCTGCATGTCGAACGGCTCGGCGATCAGCTCGCCATTCAGCCGGCCGACGCGGACCCCGGTCAGGTCGGGGCGGATGAAGGCAAGGCCGGTGACGTCCGGCGCACCGGCCAGCGCGCCGCGCAGCGTGTCGATCATCGCCGTGGTGTCGCCGGCGCGCAGGTCACCGCGCTCCACCAGCCCGGCGACGAAGCGCGCCATCTCCCGCGCCGGGTCGAGCTGGTGGCGAACCCGCACCTCCACCCCGGCCAGCGCCAGATCGGCCTTGTCGTTCAGCAGGGCGAAGGTGTTGGTGGTGGCGCTGACCAGACCCAGGACGAGCACGCTGGCGACCGCCGCCAGCATCAGGGAGCCGAACCCCGCCACCAGCACCGCGGCGATGGGCAACCGCAGCCGCCGACGCCCGGCAGGCTTCGGCTTCTGCGCCGGCTTCGCAGCCTTTGCCGGAACGGCCGGTGCGATCGGGACGCGTGCTGACGGGGTGTCGGACATGCGCGGCAGCCTACCCGCCCGTCCGTCCGGCGGCAACCCGCCGGGCTGTATCCTTACGCGGATTTCATGCGGCCACGCTCACGCCGGGAGAGGCTCTATTCGCCGCCTATTCGCCGACAATCACCTTCACCCGGTGGCCGGGCTGCAGCGGCGTTCCAGGCGGCAGGTCGTTGATGATCCGGAACAATTCTTCGGCATAAGGCTCCTGCGGCATGCGACGGACGAAGCCGTCGACGCTGTCGCCGGGCTGCACCGCCACCACCTGCACGCGACGGGGGCGGTAGCGGGCGGCCTCCTCGGCGGTCAGGCGGTGGAAACTGTTGGCCGCCGCCTGGAAATCGGCATCGAAACGAGCCAGCGCCCCCGCCGGCGCCAGGAAGGTGAAGCGGTACATCTTTCCGTCCGGCGCGCGGATCGCCACCAGCCGGATGTCGGCGCTGTCGCCGTTGGACTCGCCGCGCGTGGTGGCGGTCGCCGCCGGCATGCCGCCGATGGTGATGCGCTGGACATTGGACAGGTTGGCCTCCTTGCCCCACACGCCGGTCAGGAAGGCGACCGGGTCGGAGACCCCGGCGGCCGATCCGCCGTCGAAGGCCATGGCCGTGCCGTTCTTCCCCTTGGCGACCACCTGATCGGCGCCGTTCAGCAGCGCATAGCCCTGCGGAACTGTGAAGGCGATGCCCAGCTGCGGGTGGGCGAAGGTCCGGCCGCGGACATAGCCGTTCTCCGGGCTGTCGCCATAGATCATGCCATCGACCGCCGCCAGGTAAGGATCGCGCGGGCGGGCGCCGCCCTGCGGCATCTTGCGGGCGAGGTCGGCGGCGATGCGCACGCGCTCCTCGGTCGCCGGATGGCTGGCGAAGAAGTCGTAGCCGCCCTCCCCCTTCTTGCCGGCGCGCAGGCCCTCATACTGGCTGTCGCGGCGCAGCGTCTCCAGGAAGGTCGCCATGGCGAAGGGGTCGTAGCCGGTGCGCCGCAGGGTCTCGACGCCGAGCCGGTCGGCCTCCAGCTCCTGTTCGCGGGAATAGCTGGCGACCACGGCGGTGCCGCCCAGCCCGGCCAGTTGCGCCAGCGTGTCGTTGCCGAACACCATCCCGACCCCGGCGGCAAGAATGCCGGCGATGGTCTGGCGGGTCTGGCGCTGGGCCGAATGGTGGGCGGTGACATGCCCGATCTCGTGCGCCAGGACGCCGGCCACCTCCGCCTCGTCCTCCGCCAGCGCCAGCAGGCCGCGGGTGACGTAGACATAGCCGCCGGGCAGGGCGAAGGCGTTGGCCACGTCGCTGTCCAGCACGGTGAAGGTCCAGGGCTCGCGCGCCAACTCGGTGGTGGCGGCCAGCTTGCGGCCGAGCTGATCGATATAGCCCTGTAGCTTGGCATTCTTCACCGCCCCGCCGAACTGGGCCAGGATCTTCGGATGCTCCTGCGCGCCGAGCGCCGCCTCGTCGCCGCCCGACAGCACGTTGTCGAGCAGCCCGGCCTGGGCGGTCGGGACCAGGACGGGGGTGGCAGCCAGCCAGAGCGCGGCGAGCGCGATGCGGAACGGCTTGCGGAAGGGGACGTGGGTCGGCATACCGGTCAGAACCCCGCCCGGCGGCGGATGTTCCGCAAGGACGGCATTCCCGATGCGATGTGTCCCGCTTTCGCTTGTGTGCTTGGCCGTGCTGCTGGGCTGGCTGCTGCTGGCCGGCGCCGCCTCGGCTGAGCCGCTGCGGGTCACCGCCGTTCTGGACGGCGATACGCTGGAGTTGGAGGACGGCCGACAGGTCCGGCTGGCGGGGATCGAGGCGGCCAAGCCGCCGCGAAGCGCCAACCCGGCCGACGGGCGCGTCTGGCCGCTGGCGGAGGCGGCGACCAGGGTGCTGAGCGATCTGGCGCTGGACCGCCGCGTCCTGCTGCATGGGCCGGCGCCGGTCGACCGCCATGGCCGGCTGCTCGCCCATCTGGTGCGGGAGGATGGCCTGTGGCTGCAATCGGCGCTGCTGGTCCGCGGGACGGCGCGGGTCCACACCCGGCCCGACGCCCGCGCCTATGCGGCGGAGATGCTGGCGGGCGAGGATGCCGCGCGCAATGCCGGACGCGGGCTGTGGCGCAGCCGGGTCTATGCCGTGCGCGACGCCGCCGACGCGGATGAGCTTGCCCGCGACCGCGACAGCTTCCAGCTGGTCGAGGGGGTGGTGCTGGCGGTGTCCAAGAGCGGCGGCGAGACCTGGCTGGATTTCGGCGCCGACTGGCGCAGCGACGTCACCGTCCATATCGGCCGCGCCGCGATGCGCGAGGTCACCCGCGCCGGCATCGATCCGCTGTCCTACGAGGGGCGCCGCGTGCGCGTGCGCGGCTGGATCACGTTGCGCAATGGGCCGATGATCGAGATCACCCATCCCGAACAGATCGAACGGCTGGAGCGGGAACCGGCCTCCGCCGCCCTGCACGGTTCCAGTCCCGACGATGACGATCCATGGGATGACGACGAAGGGGAGGAAGAACCAGAATGATGATGCCGTCGATTGCGCGCAGGGTAAGGCGCCTGCTTGCCACCCTGTTTCTTCTGCTTGCCGTCTTGCCGGTGCATAGGGCGCTGGCCGGCGGCCCGACTTTGACGATCGCCGTCGCCGGGGCCGGGGCCGAGCGGGTGTTCGACCGCGACGCCCTGCTGGCCCGGCCCGATGTGGTGACCGTCGACATTCCCGCCGACATCTCCTATGGCCGGCCGATGCGCTACCGCGCCGTGCCGCTGGCCAGCCTGCTGGGCATCGGCGATTTCCCGCCCGGCACCGTGCTGGAGGGGGTGGCATCGGACGGCTTCACCGCGCAGCTGCCGCCGGAGCTGTGCCTGCGCACCGGTCCCGACGGCGCCGTCGCCTTCCTGGCGGTGGAACCGGCCGACCGGCCCTGGCCCAACCTGCCGGGCAAGGAGGTGTCCGCCGGTCCCTTCTATCTGGTGTGGGTGCGGCCGGAAGCGTCGGGGGTGCGCAGCGAACAATGGCCCTACCAGCTGGCCCGCATCGTCGCTTCGGACGATCCGTTGCGGCGCTGGCCGCAGCTGGCGGTCGAGCCGGGGCTGGCCGCCGATTCGCCGATCCGCGCCGGTCAGGCGGTGTTCATCACCCAGTGCATGGCCTGCCACACCCTGAACGGCGCCGGCAGCGCCACGATGGGGCCGGACCTGAACCGGCCGATGAACCCGACCGAATATCTCACGCCCGCCGGACTGAAGAGGCTGGTGCGCGATCCCCGCTCCGTCCGGACATGGCCGGGCCAGCAGATGCCTGGCTTCGATCCGGCGATGCTGAGCGATGCCGATCTGGACCGCGTCGTTGCCTATCTGGGCCACATGGCGGGGCGGAAGGCGCCGTGAGAGGGGGGGTCGAGAGGGGGCTTGCGCCCCTTCCCTTGATGGACGTCACAGGATCGCGTTGAAGTCGTCCAGCAGCGTGGCGATGCGGCCGCTGTCGCTCTGGTCCATGATGACGCGGGCGCGCTTGCTCGCCTCCATCAGGTCGAGCGAGCGGATGCGCTTCTTCACCGCCGGCACCGACAGCGGCGCCATCGACAGCTCGCGCACGCCAAGCCCCAGCAGCAGCGCGCAATAGCGCGGGTCGCCGGCGATCTCGCCGCAGACCGACACCGGGATGCGGGCGCGCAGGGCCGCTTCCACCGTGAACTGGATCAGCCGCAGCACGGCCGGATGCAGCGGGTCGTACAGCGTTGCGACCTGTTCGTCGGCACGGTCGATGGCCAGCGTGTACTGGGTCAGGTCGTTGGTGCCGATGGAGAAGAAATCGGCGGCATAGGCCAGCGCGTCGGCGGCCAGCGCTGCGCCCGGCACCTCCACCATCACCCCGACCGGCGGCAGAGGATCGGCGATGGCGACGCCGCGGCGGCGCAGGCGGCGGGCGACCTGCCCCATCATCTCCCGCACCTTCTGCACCTCGGTGACCGAGGCGATCATCGGCAGCAGGATGCGCAGCGGCCCGTGGGCGCCGGCCCGCAGCATGGCGGCGAGCTGGGTCTCCAGCAGCTTCGGTTCGCGCAGGCCCAGCCGGATGGCGCGCAGGCCGAGCGCCGGGTTGGCCGGCTCGCCATAGCGCCCCGCCATCCAGCCGGCCAGCTTCTCGCCGCCCAGATCCATGGTGCGGGCGGTGACGGTGCGGCCGCCCATCCCTTCGATCATGGTGCGCAGCACGGTGTACTGCTCATCCTCGTCGGGCAGATGGTCACGGTTCATGAACATGAACTCGGTCCGCAGCAGGCCGATGCCCTGGGCGCCATGCTCCAGCGCCTGATCCAGGTCGCGGGGCAGCTCCAGATTCGCCATCAGCGTCACGGCGGTGCCGTCGCGGGTGACGGCAGGCAGCTTGCGCAAGCTCTTCAATCCCTGGCGCTCGCGTTCGCGGGCGGCCCGGCGTTCGCCGTAGTCGTCCAGCACGTCGGCCGGCGGGTCGATCAGCACGCGGCCCTGCAGCCCGTCGACGATCACCGTCACGCCGTTGCGCACGCCGGCGAGCAGGCCGGGCGCGCCCAGCACCGCTGGCAGGCCGAGCGAGCGGGCGAGGATCGCCGTGTGCCCCTCCGCCCCGCCCAGCACGGTGGCGAAGCCGCCGACGACGGTGGGGTCGAGCAGGGCGGTATCGGCGGGGGTCAGCTCCTCCGCCAGGATGATGCTGCCGGGGGCGAGGGTGCTGAAGGCCCGGTATTCCTGCTTCATCAGGTTGCGGGTCAGCCGCCGCCCGACCTCGCGGATGTCGTCGATGCGGCCGGCCAGATAGGCGTCGTCCATGCCGGCGAAGGTGGCGGCGATGGCGGCGATCTCCGCCTGGATGGCGGCCTCGGCGTTGATGCGGTCCTGCTTGATCCGATGTTCCACCCCGCGGGTCAGGCGCGAGTTGGTGACCATCGACAGGTGGGCGTCCAACAGGAAGCCGATCTCCTCCGACGCCGAATCGGGCAGGACCAGCGCCTTGCTCTTCAGCTTCTTGATCTGGCGGCGCGCCTTGGTCGCCGCCTCGTTGAAGCGGGCGACCTCCGCCTCGACGGCGTCGGGTTCGATGACGTATTCGGGGATGGCGACGGCGCCGCTTTCCACCACATGGGCCGGACCGATGGCGATGCCGGGCGACACACCGAGGCCGCGCAGGGCGCGCCCAAAACCGCTGGCAGAACCGCTCAGCTGGTCGAGGGGCGGCGTTCCGCCGGAACCGCCGCGGTCGGGGCCGGCCACCGGGCCACCGGCGGGGATGGCGGCCGGGACGGCGGGGGGCAGGTCACTCTTCATCGAACTTGCGGTTGATCAGGTCCAGGAGGGCATCCATCGCCGCATCGGCCTGGGCGCCGCTGGCGCGCAGTTCCACGCTGGTCCCCGGACCGGCGGCCAGCATCATCAGCCCCATGATCGATTCGCCGGACACCACGGAATCGCCGCGGCGCACCGAGATCTCGGCATCGAAGGTGGCGACCAGCTTGACGAACTTGGCCGAGGCGCGCGCGTGCAGACCGCGCTGGTTGGTGATGGTGGCGGTGCGGCGGATCTCGCCGTCGGTCGGCGCCATGTCGTCGGGGTGGCTCATTGCGGGCGGTTCAGTCCGACAGGAGGGTGGAGGCGACGTTGATGTATTTTTGCCCGGCGTCGCGGGCGGCAATCACCGATTTGTCGAGCGGCTCGGTCTTGCGCACGCTGGCGAGCTTGATCAGCATCGGCAGGTTGACGCCGGCGATCACCTCCACCTTCGCCTTGTCCATGATGGAGATGGCAAGGTTGGACGGCGTGCCGCCGAACATGTCGGTCAGCACCACGACACCCGATCCGTCATCGACCTCCGCCACCGAATTCAGGATGTCCTGGCGGCGCTGTTCCATGTCGTCGTCCGGCCCGATACACACGGCGCGCACCTGCTGCTGTTCGCCCACGACGTGGAACAGCGCGGCGATGAACTCCTCGGCCAGCCGTCCGTGGGTGACAAGAACCATACCGATCATGGGACATCCTTCAAGGTTGGGTCCTCCCCGGAGACCTGCGCGAGGGCCGGCGCCGCAAGGCGCCTGCCCGCATCGCATCTGGATCGTTGGTTGGACGTATGGTCGTCAAGGCGCAATTTGCATCATCCCTGCTGAGGGGCCGAGTGAGGGACCTGATTGCCGGACTGCTGATTGCCCGGGCCAGCGCCGGCGATCCGCAGCCCCAACCGCTCCAACTCGCGATGGCTCAGGTTGACCCGCAGCCCCTGCTCCTTCAACCATGCCGCCAGCCGTTCGGCGACGAAGACGGAGCGGTGCTTGCCGCCGGTGCAGCCGATGGCGATGGTCAGGTAGCTCTTGCCTTCCTGGTTGTAGCGCGGCAGCAGCGGGCGCAGCAGCTCGGTCAGGTTCCGGAAGAAGGCCGGATAGTCGGCATCGCCCTCCACCCGCGCGGCGACCGCCGGATGCAGGCCGGTCAGCGGCCGAAGCTCCGGATCGTAATGCGGGTTGGTCAGGAACCGCACGTCGAAGACCAGATCGGCTTCGCGCGGAAGTCCCTGGCGGAAGGAGAAGGAGGTCACGAACACCTGCAGGGCTGCCTGGGCGTCACGCCGGAAATGTCCGGACAGGATGCGCCGCAAATCGTGAATGGACAGTTGCGTGGTGTCGATGGTGACGTCGGCCTCCTCCTTCAACGGGAACAGCAGGGCGCGTTCGCGCTGGATGCCGTCGGGCACCGTGCGGTCCTCCGCCAGCGGATGGCGGCGGCGCGTCTCGGTGAAGCGGCGCTGCAGCACCTCGTCGCCGCAATCCAGGAAGACCAGACTGACGTCAAGGTCGTCGTCGCCCCGCAACTCCTCCAACTCATCCAGGAAGTTCTGCGCGGAAAAGTCGCGGGTGCGGCTGTCGATCACCAGGGCCAGCGGCCGGCGTTTCGGATCGGCCTGCCGGATCAGGGCGGGGACCAGCGACAGGCGCAGATTGTCCACCGCCTCGTAGCCCAGATCCTCCAGCGCCTTCAGCGCCACCGACATGCCGGCGCCCGACAGGCCGGTGACCAGCACGACGCGCCCGCGGGAGGCAGCGGTGGTGGCGGAGTCAGACGGCACGTCGGGAGATGTCATGATGCGACCGGGCTCGGCTGGGCGGACAGGCTGGCGGGCACCCGGTCCAGCCGGCCGCCGCACAGGCTGGCGGCGGCGAGGCGGATCTTGGCGGGGGTGGAGGCGTCGAAGGCGCAGAGCCCGAGGCGGGGCAGGGCGACGCCCAGCAGCGTCTCGGTCTCCGCCTCCGGCAGGCGCTCCACCTCCGGACGGGAAACCAGATCGACGACGAGACCGACGGGAGCGGACGGGGCCGAGGGAACGGGCAGGATGCCGACGCCCCGCACCTCCAGCAGCCCGGCCAGGGCGGGCGGGGAAGAGGCGGTCAGGCGGCCGGGCTCGCTCTGCAGCACCACCCGGTCATCCGCGACCAGCAAGGCGCCGCCATCGATCAGTCGCAAAGCCAAATCCGATTTTCCCCGTCCGGACTCTCCACGCAGCAGCACGCCGATTCCGGAGAGCAAGACGCAGGTGCCGTGAATCGTCACCATAGTCTGGCGAAGGTGAGACGTGGCGCCAATTCTGTCAATGGAAACGGAACGGTGGCCCATGATGTCAGGCGGGGAAACCTGTCCGGGCTCCCCCATCCGCTTCCGACCGTTCTTTCGGTCTGATTGCTTGGGCGGTGGAGCCCCTCAGGCGCCGGCAGCGCCGCGGGGAGTGCGGCGGATCGCCTCCAGCTCCATGGCCAGCGCGTCGCGGCGCCGGATCATCTCGTCCAGATCGTCCAGCTCCGCCGCCTCCTGGCAGGCGTCGCGGAAGTCCTTTTCCCGCTTCAGCCGCACCAGCAGGACCCTGTAGTTGTCGGCGATGCTGGCGAGGTGGCGTTGCGCACCCTGCAGCGCCTCCGCCAACTGCGTCCGCTCCTGTGCGGAGTCCCGCATCAGCTTCGCCAGCTCGCCCTGCTGCCGGCCGGCGTCGCGGATCAGGCGGGCCAGACGGTAACGGCGCAGATCGACGACCTCCGCCGAAACGGCGCCGACACCGGCGGGAGGGCGGCCGGAACGAAGCGGGAGCTGTACGGGAGACTCGGGTGGAGCGGACTCAGGCATGGCAACCCCACATCCTTGTTCCGGGCTGTGTCCACTCTCTTCCAGGCCGATGGAGCGGAAGCAAACAACCGGACCGGCATGGTCCGGCCGCCTCGGCAGCCGACAGGAGAGAACGACCTGAGCCATGATCGATGCTTACCGACGGCTTGTCTAGCCGAGAGTGCAAAGGATGTATGAAATTCCGCAGAGCTTCCTACAGCAGAGGCAGGGTCACGACGAAGTCGGCACCATCGATGCTCCCGTCCGATATCTTTCTATTTTGCGCAAATACTGAACCGTTGTGGGCACCGACTATTTGTTTCACGATCGATAGTCCGAGACCGGAGTGGGTGCCGAACTTTTCGCCCGCCGGCCTCTCGGTATAGAAGCGGTCGAAGATCGCATCCTCCTTCCCTTCCGGAATGCCCGGTCCCTGGTCCGACACCACCACCGTGACGCTGCGGCCGCTGCGCCGGGCGGTCAGCCGCACCAGGCCGCCGGGCGGCGAGAAGGACAGGGCGTTGTCGATCAGGTTCTGGAACAGCTGGGTCAGCCGTCCCTCCAGCCCCGGCACCACCAGCCGCTCGCCTGCCGGCACGTCGACGACCACGCGCGGCGGCGGGGCGGCAGCCTCTCCCGCCCCGCCGGCCGCCACCGGTTCATCGACGGTTTCGGCGACCGTCTGGCGCAGTTCGGCCAGCATGGTCAGCAGAAGGCCGATGTCCACCGGCTCCGGTTCGGCCCGCGACAGTTCGGCATCCAGGCGGGAGGCGTTGGAGATGTCGCTGATCAGCCGGTCCAACCGCTGCACGTCGTCGGCGATGATCGCCATCAGCCGGTCGCGGTGGCGCGGATCGCTGACGCGGCCGGCGGTCTCCACCGCGCTGCGCAGCGAGGTCAGCGGGTTCTTGATCTCGTGGGCGACGTCGGCGGCGAAGCGTTCGATGGCATCCATCCGCGTCCACAGCGCGTCGGTCATCTCGCGCAGCACGCCGGACAGCTCGCCGATCTCGTCGCCGCGGCGGGTCAGGTCGGGAATCTCGGCATGGCGTCCGTGGCTGGTGCGCAGCCGGTCGGCGGCCTGGGCCAGGCGGCGGATCGGCCGGGCAATGGTACCGGCCAGATAGAAGGACAGCGCCACCGTCACCAGCAGCGCCACCGCGAACACCCGCAGGATGTCGAAGCGGACGGAGCGGATGGCGCGGTCGATCTCGCCGCCGCCACGGGTCAGCAGCACCGCGCCCAGCACCTCGCGGTAGCGCTGGACCGGCACCGCCACGGTCAGCAGCAGTTCGGGATCGCCGCCGGCGCCGTCGACGCGCCAGACGGTGGCCGCCGCCTCGCCGCCCAGTGCGCGTTCCACGTCCGGGTTGGGCTCGCCCGGCTGCTCGCGGTAGACCGGTAGCCCCTCGCGGCTCGGCACCACGTCGATCAGGCGGGTGTAGAGGTCGTTGATCGCGCGCGACAGCGGGTCGCCGGCCGGCGGGGAGGGCAGCTCGCGGATTTCGATGCGGCCCTGCGACCCAACCAGCACCCGGCTGTCGGACAGCATGCGCCCGTCGATGTCGTACAGGCGGGTGCGCGTCGCCGTCGCCTCGGCCAGACGGCGGATCATCGGCCGGGCCAGTTCGGGCGCCAGTTCGAACCGCTCGCCCCCCTCGTCGCCGGTGGGGGAGGGGGCGGTCAGGATGCGGTTCACCGCCCCTTCGCCGAGCGCCGAGGCGAAGATGCGCGCCTCCGTCTCCAGCGCCTCGGTCTCGGCCTGGATCAGCCGGTCCTGGTAGCGGCCGAGATAAAGCAGGCCGGCCATCAGCAGGACCAGCGCCAGCACGTTCACCGCAAGGATGCGCAGGGTCAGCGGCGACACGCGCCGTCTGGTCCCGCCCCGGCCCAGCGTGGACACCGCGCTATTCCTTGTACCGGTAGCCGACGCCATAGAGCGTTTCGATCTGGGAGAAATCGGGGTCGACCGCCTTGAACTTCTTGCGCAGCCGCTTGATGTGGCTGTCGATGGTGCGGTCGTCGACATAGAC
>CBFGPE010000152.1:0-16010 GCA_965650625.1 uncultured Azospirillum sp.
AGTCATCGCTTGAGCGATACACGAAAGCGATGAAAGGCAACGCGGCTCAGCGCGCTCTGAATGTCGCAGTCATGCGTGCTGAGGATGAAGCTTTAGAGAAAGGACTGTCCAGCGGGAAAAAAGAAGAGTTAATGAATATAAGGAGGAAGAGTGCTCTTCTTGAGATGGCAACTCCATGCGTAGATTTGAAAATTCCGAAAGAGAAGGGCGCATCTGCCGGTAAAATATACGAGGAAATATTAAAATGACCATTGTTAATATAAACATTTCAGATAGAGAAATTATTTGCGTAACTGATACATTGGCGTACATAAAAGATGAGCCGGGTGGCTTTGTTCCTTGGAAAAGCTGGGTATTCCCAAAGGCATGTATGGCTTTAGCTTCGCGGGGAAACATCAGTCTTTCCTTGGAAATGGTCGATATGGCGTATGATCTTGGAGGAATTTATTCAGAGCAGATCGACAATTTTATTAAAAAGTGCAGAAATAGGCTGATTGCTACGAAGAATGAAGATTATCACAAGATGGGAGGATCGTTTTCTCTCTACATAATGCGATTTGATTGTGAAATCGGAAAACCAATTGTGACGCACATTTGGAGACAGTGCGGGAAAGATCCAGAAGTTATAAATATACCATCTGGTTATATCGTGAGGCCATATATAAGTAAAAAAGTTTTTGATAGACTGCCCAAGGATTGCAACAAAGAAATATTGAAGAAAATTGCTCTGGCTCAATGGAGAGTTAATGTAGATCTTCTTGATGGCGGAAACTGTATTGGCGGACTGATGCATCTTACAAAAATAAATGAAGAAGGTGCTTCACGTGAAGTGATTGGTTCATTCCCAGATTTTCTCGATACAGCAGATAAGATGGGCATTTCTGATATGCCCAATGCGGGTGAGCATGAGATTGCCTTGAAGGAGCTAAAGCATGGCAAGAGATAGCGCGCAAGGCATCCTTCTGCGAATGCGGATGCAAGCAAGGATGAGTTCGCATCAACTGAAAGTAGCCACAGACCGCCATGCCATGGCGGTTAACAATCTGAGTTCAGTTCTAGATTTAATGGGAAAGGTATTGCACTCAAGGAATTACTATACGATTTGCAGTCAAAGAGATAAAGTGCGAAATGATTCTATGGAATGTATAAATCAATTTCTGCATATAGCTGACGACATTGATGGGCTATCCGCCAACTTCAAGAAAGCATATAATAGAACTTATATAGGTTTCGCTCAAAAAATAACTGATCAGGTCAATAAATGGCTGGAAAGCATGGATGCAATTATCATATCGCACCTGAATGATCTTAAGGCCGCAGACGCCAATGAACTGGCGTGCTATGAGGCTGATCTTGGCGATATCCTCGAAGGGTAGGAATTGCCGTTCGTGCCAAATCTACCGCCGCTTCGTGTCAAATCGCCCGCCACGCTACACTGGCGCGCGGCAGCAGCTTCCTCCATGTCTCGCGCGCCATGGGCTGCAGCCGCACCACGCTCTGGCGTGCCTATTACGGATCGCAGGATTTCCGTCACAGGGTGTGGTGGGAACGGCAGGCGTTGAACCGCGAGGCCGAGCTGCGCCTGTCCTCGATCCGCATGCTGGTCGCCGAGCAGATCGAGCGGCTGGTCTCCGCCGGCGATCCGTCAACCGTGCGCTGGCTGGCCGAGAGGCTGGGGCTGTTTGCCGGTCTCGACCTCCCGGCGTCCCGGCGGCAGGCCGCGCGCTCCGACGACCGGCCCGCCCAGCCGCCCGCCCCCAAACCGGCCGATTCCAAGCCGGAGGCTCCCCCCGCCGTCGCCGTCCCCGAACCCGACGATGACCTCCCCGCCGACCACCCCGGCACCCTGCGCGAGCGCATCCCGCCCAACCCCGAGAGGGTCGCCGCCATCCTGGCCCGGCCGGAGGCGGCGGGGCCGAAGGGGCTCTATCCCTGGGCCGTCAACCCCGGCGATCTCACCCCCGACGCTCCCTCTCCCGGCCTCACCCCCGGCCCGGTCGGCCGCCGCGCCGCCGGTCCCGTCTCCCATCGCCGGTAGGGGGGGCCGCCGGCCGATGGAACATCCGCCCGATCCTGTTCCACGCTGTTCCATCCCGCCGCCGGCAAGGCCGCAATCGCGGGGTTGATCGCGCCGCCGTTCTGTCCGACCCTGCGGGTCCGTTGGAACACTGAGGATCACGCGATGACCGCCTTCACCTGCGTGCTCGACGCCCGTGCCAAACTGGGGGAGGGGCCGGTCTGGTCGGTGGACGAACAGGCGCTCTATTGGGTCGACATCAAGGGCCGGGCGCTGAACCGCTTCGATCCCGCCACCGGCGCCAATCGCGCGATGGCTCTCCCGGAGGAGATCGGCTGCGTCGCCCCGCGCAAGGGCGGCGGCTTCATCGCCGGCCTGCGCTCCGGCCTGTGGCAGCTGGATGGGGAGGGCGGGTTGGTCGCCTGTCTCGCCGCCAATCCGGAGGACCAGGGCGCCAGCCGCTTCAACGACGGCAAGACCGATCCCGCCGGCCGCTATCTGGCCGGCACGCTGGACGAGCCGAAGGCTGGCGGCAAGGCGCATCTCTACCGCTATGACCGGCGCGGGCTGGCGGTTCTGGCCGGCGGGCTGCTGACCTCCAACGGCCTCGCCTTCAGCCCGGACGGGCGGACCCTGTACCACGCCGACACGCCGACCTTCACCGTGCGGCGCTACCGCTACGACCCGGCCACCGGCGCGATCTCCGACGGCGAGATCTTCATCCGGCTGGAGCCGAAGGACGGCGACCGCGGCCGGCCGGACGGTGCGGCGGTGGATGCGGAGGGCTGCTATTGGACGACGCTCTATGAGGGCGGCCGGGTCGCGCGCTTCTCCCCCGATGGCCGCTTGCTGTCGGAACACCCGCTGCCGGCGCGCTGCCCGACCATGGTCGCCTTCGGCGGTCCCGACCTGCGCACCCTCTACGTCACCACCGCCAGCGCCGGCCGCCCGGCCGAGGAACTGGAGCGCTTCCCGCAGTCCGGCGGCCTGTTCGCCATGGCGGTGGAGGTGCCGGGCCTGCCGGTGCCACCCTTCGACCCGGCGGCTTGAGAGGGGAGGGAGGGGCAGGGGATGTTCCGCAAGTTCGTCTATTTGCTGGCGCTGTCCCGCGAAAAGCATTTCGGCCGCGCGGCGGAAAGCTGCCACGTCTCGCAGCCCACCCTCTCCAACGCCATCCGTCAGCTGGAGGAGGAGCTTCAGGTCCCTATCGTCGAGCGCGGCCAGAAGTTCGAAGGCTTCACGCCGGAGGGGATGAAGGTGCTGGAATACGCCCGCCGCATCGTCGGCGAGCGCGACAACCTGCGCCACGAGTTGCTGGCCCTGGCCCAGGGCGTCACCGGCCATCTGCGGCTGGGCGCCATCCCCACCGCCCTGCCGGTGGTGCCGCATGTGCTGACGCCCTTTTCCACGCGCTTCCCGCACATCCGCTCCAGCGTCGTGTCGCTCAGTTCGCGCGAGATCCAGCGCGGGCTCGACGAGTTCGAACTCGACGCCGCCATCACCTATCTCGACAACGAACCGCTGAACAACGTCCGCACCCTGCCGCTCTACACCGAGCGCTATCACCTGCTGGCGCGGCGTGACGATCTGCCGGAGGAGCTGGTCGCCCAGGGCGCGGTCGCCTGGGAGAAGGCCGCCGACCTGCGGCTCTGCCTGCTGACTCCCGACATGCAGAACCGCCGCATTGCCGACACCGCCTTCCGCATGACCGGGCGGACGGTGCAAGCGGCGATGGAGACCAACTCCATCGTCACCCTCTACACCATCGTCCGCTCCGGCACCTGCGCCAGCATCGTCCCCGGCCAGCTGCTGACCTTCGTGCCCCCGCACCCCGACATCGTCGCCCTGCCGCTGGTCGATCCGGAGCTGAGCCACGTCGTCGGCCTCGCCTATGCCGACCGCGACCCGCCGCCGCCGCTGGCCAGGGCTCTGGCGGTGGCAGCATCCGACGCCGACATCGCCCAGCGGGTGGCGATCAGCATCGCCGAGGCGATGATCCCCTGGCGGGTGGCGATCCGCTGACCGGTCGCGCCTGATAGCCAAAAGCTATCAGCCCATCGGAAAATACAATTTGCTGGCATACCGTATCCTCCGACACTCTGACGGTGCCGGGCGACGAGAGACGCCTGGAAAAAGCCAACAGAGCCAAGCCAGAACGACGCCGGCCTCAAGACCGGCGCGGACGATCGCAAGGAGGGATACCCGTGAACGCTTGCCATCCGTGGAGCGCTGAGCGCGCCATGACGATTGTGAAAGACAATCGGCATCTGCGCGGCGCCCTGCTGCCGATCCTTCACGCGCTGCAGGAAGAGTTCGGCTATATCGACGAACAGGCCATCCCCCTGCTGGCGACGGAGCTGAACCTCTCGCGCGCCGACGTGCATGGCGTCGTCTCCTTCTATCACGAATTCCGCCGCGAAAAGCCCGGCCGCCACATCATCAAGGTCTGCCGGGCCGAGGCCTGCCAGTCGATGGGTGCCAACGCGCTGGTCGACCACATCAAGAAGCGGCTGCAGGTCGATTTCCACGGCACCACCGCCGACGGCGCCTTCACGCTGGAACCGGTCTTCTGCCTCGGCAACTGCGCCCTCTCCCCCGCCGTCATGATCGACGAGAACCTGCACGGCCGGGTCTCGCCCGACCGCTTCGACGAACTGGCGGCCGAGACGCGGACCAACCCGACGGCCCACCAGCAGATCCCCCGCGCCCTCAGCCATCATAAGGGTCACGCGCAATGAGCGGCCATCTGATCACCGTCTTCGTCCCGCGCGACTCCGCCGCCCTGTCCGTCGGCGCCGACGCCGTGGCCGCCGCCATCCGGGCCGAGGCCGCCAGGCGAGACCTGCCGCTGCGCATCGTCCGCAACGGCTCGCGCGGCATGCTCTATCTGGAACCGCTGGTCGAGGTGGAAACCGCGCAAGGCCGCGTCGCCTACGGCCCGGTCACCCCCGCCGACGTGCCCGGCCTGTTCGACGCCGACTTCCTGACCGGTGGCGAGCATGCCCTCGGCCACGGCCTGACCGAGGAAATCCCCTATTTCAAGAACCAGGAGCGGCTGACCTTCGCCCGCTGCGGCATCATCGATCCGCTGTCGGTCGAGGACTACCGCGCCCATGGCGGCTTCCGGGGCCTGGAGAACGCGCTGGCGATGTCTCAGGCGGAGATCGTCAAGGTCGTCACCGACAGCGGCCTGCGCGGCCGTGGCGGCGCCGGCTTCCCCACCGGCATCAAGTGGAACACGGTGATGCAGGCCAAGGCGGACGAGAAGTTCGTCTGCTGCAACGCCGACGAGGGCGACAGCGGCACCTTCGCCGACCGCATGATCATCGAAGGCGACCCCTTCTGCCTGATCGAGGGCATGACCATCGCCGCTATCGCGGTGGGCGCCACCTCCGGCTATGTCTACATGCGCTCGGAATACCCGCACGCCACCGCGACCCTGCGCCATGCCATCAAGCTGGCCTACGACGAGGGCTGGCTCGGCGACAACATCCACGGCACCGACCGCACCTTCCATCTCGATGTCCGCGTCGGCGCTGGCGCCTACATCTGCGGCGAAGAGACCGCGATGCTGGAAAGCCTGGAAGGCAAGCGCGGCATGGTGCGCGCCAAGCCGCCGCTGCCGGCGCTGGAGGGCCTGTTCGGCAAGCCGACGGTGGTCAACAATGTGCTGTCGCTCTGCTCGGTGCCGATCATCCTCGACAAGGGCGGCGAGTATTACCGCGACTTCGGCGTCGGCCGGTCGCGCGGCACGCTGCCCTTCCAGCTCGCCGGCAACATCAAGAACGGCGGCATCGTCGAGAAGGCCTTCGGCATCACCCTGCACGAGTTGCTGTACGAGTATGGCGGCGGCACCATCACCGGCCGGCCGATCCGCGCGGTGCAGGTCGGCGGTCCGCTCGGCGCCTACCTCCCGCCCTCGCAGTTCGACCTGCCGAAGGATTACGAGGCCTTCGCCGCGCAGGAGGCGATGGTCGGCCACGGCGGCATCGTCGTCTTCGACGACAGCGTCGACATGGCCCAGCAGGCCCGTTTCGCCATGGAGTTCTGCGTGGCGGAATCCTGCGGCAAATGCACCCCCTGCCGCATCGGTTCGACCCGCGGGATGGAGACGCTGGACAAGATCATCGCCGGCAAGAACGTCGACGCGAACCTCGAACTGCTCGCCGACCTCTGCGACGTCATGGTGGACGGCTCGCTCTGCGCCATGGGCGGCATGACGCCCTATCCGGTGCGCAGCGCGGTGAAGCACTTCCCCGAAGACTTCCGCAAGAAAAGCCCGGCCGTCCGCGTCACCCACATCGCCGCCGAATAACGAGCGACCCAGGAGCACCCGAGATGACCCTCATCCACGAGACCGACTACGGCACCCCGGCCCGCGTCTCCGAGACCCTGGTGACGCTGGAGATCGACGGCCGCGCCATCACCGTTCCCGAAGGCACCTCCGTGATGCGCGCCGCGATGGACGCCGGCATCACCGTGCCGAAGCTGTGCGCCACCGACAGCCTGGAACCCTTCGGTTCCTGCCGCCTCTGCGCGGTGGAGATCGAGGGGCGCCGCGGCACCCCGGCCTCCTGCACCACGCCGGTCGCCCCCGGCATGAAGGTCCATACCCAGACCGACAAGCTGGCGAAGCTGCGCCGCGGCGTGATGGAGCTGTATATCTCCGACCATCCGCTCGACTGCCTGACCTGCGCCGCCAACGGCGATTGCGAGTTGCAGGACATGGCGGGCGCTGTGGGCTTGCGCAACGTGCGGTACGGTTTCGACGGCGAAAACCATCGCGCCGCCGCCAAGGACGAGAGCAACCCGTACTTCACCTTCGATGCGTCGAAGTGCATCGTCTGCTCGCGCTGCGTCCGCGCCTGCCAGGAGACCCAAGGCACCTTCGCGCTGACCATCGACAGCCGCGGATTCGCCTCGTCGGTGTCGGCGGGTGCCAAGGAAAGCTTCATGGACAGCGAGTGCGTGTCCTGCGGCGCCTGCGTCCAGGCCTGCCCGACCGCGACCCTGACCGAGAAGTCGATCATCGAACACGGCCAGCCCGAGCACAGCGTCATCACCACCTGCGCCTATTGCGGCGTCGGCTGCTCCTTCAAGGCGGAGATGCAGGGCACCACGGTGGTGCGTATGACGCCGTGGAAGAATGGCGGCGCCAACGAGGGCCACTCTTGCGTCAAGGGCCGCTTCGCCTGGGGCTACGCCACCCACAAGGACCGCATCATGAAGCCCATGGTGCGCGAGAAGATCACCGACCCGTGGCGTGAAGTGTCGTGGGAGGAGGCGATCGCCTACGCCGCCGAGCGGCTGAAGGCGGTGCAGGCCAAGTATGGCCGGGGCTCGATCGGCGGCATCACCTCGTCGCGATGCACCAACGAGGAGGTCTATGTCGTCCAGAAGATGATCCGGGCCGCCTTCGGCACCAACAACATCGACACCTGCGCCCGCGTCTGCCATTCGCCGACCGGCTATGGCCTGTCGCAGACCTTCGGCACCTCGGCCGGCACCCAGGACTTCCGCAGCGTCGACAAGTCCGACGTCATCCTGGTCATCGGCGCCAACCCGACCGACGGCCACCCGGTGTTCGGCTCGCGCATGAAGAAGCGGCTGCGCGCCGGGGCCAAGCTGATCGTCATCGACCCGCGCCGCATCGATCTGGTGCGCAGCCCGCACGTTCAGGCCGAATACCACCTGCAGCTCCAGCCCGGCACCAACGTCGCCGTGGTGAACGCCATCGCCCACGTCATCGTCACCGAGGGGCTGGTGAACCGCGCCTTCGTCGAGGAGCGCTGCGATGCCAAGGAGTTCGCGAAGTGGGAGGCGTTCATCGCCGAACACCGCAACTCGCCGGAATATCTGGAATCGCGCACCGGCGTCCCGGCCGATCAGATCCGCGCCGCCGCCCGTCTCTACGCCACCGGCGGCAACGCCGCGATCTACTACGGCCTGGGCGTGACCGAGCACAGCCAGGGCTCCAGCACCGTGATGGCGATCGCCAACCTCGCGATGGCGACCGGCAACATCGGCCGCGAGGGCGTCGGCGTGAACCCGCTGCGCGGCCAGAACAACGTGCAGGGCTCCTGCGACATGGGTTCCTTCCCGCACGAGCTGCCGGGCTACCGCCACGTGTCGGACGACCTCGTCCGTCAGGAGTTCGAAGCCGCCTGGGGCGTCACGCTGGATCCGGAACCGGGCCTGCGCATCCCCAACATGTTCGACAGCGCCCATGACGGCAGCTTCCGCGGCCTGTTCGTGCAGGGCGAGGACATCGTCCAGTCCGATCCCAACACCACCCACGTCACCTCGGCGCTGGAATCGTTGGACATCGTCATCGTCCAGGACCTGTTCCTGAACGAGACCGCGGCCTTCGCCCACGTCTTCTTCCCCGGCACCTCCTTCCTGGAAAAGGACGGCACCTTCACCAACGCCGAGCGCCGCATCAACCGCGTCCGTAAGGCGATGCCGTCCAAGGTGGGCAAGGACGAGCATTGGGTGGCCTGCGCGCTGGCGACGGCCATGGGCTACCCGATGCACTACGAGACCACGTCGGAGATCATGGACGAGATCGCCCGGCTGACCCCGACCTTCCGCGGCGTCAGCTTCGAGAAGCTCGACCGCGTCGGCAGCGTCCAGTGGCCCTGCACCGGCTTCGAGGACGACGACACCGGCATGGCGATCATGCATGGCGAAACCTTCGCCCGCGGTCTCGGCCGCTTCATGATCACCGAATATGTGCCGACCGACGAGCGGACCACGCGGATGTACCCGCTGGTGCTGACCACCGGCCGCATCCTCGCCCACTACAATGTCGGCGCCCAGACCCGCCGCACCGCCAACGTGGCCTGGCATCCGGAGGACGTGTTGGAGATCAACGCGGTGGATGCCGAGATCCGCGGCGTCAAGGACGGCGACATGGTCTCTCTCGCCAGCCGCATGGGCGCCACCACGCTGCGTGCCGTGATTTCCGACCGCATGCCGGCCGGCGTCGTCTACACCACCTTCCACCACCCGGTGACCGGCGCCAACGTCATCACCACGGAAAATTCGGACTGGGCGACCAACTGCCCCGAATACAAGGTGACGGCGGTGCAGGTCGCCCGCAGCAACCAGCCGTCGGACTGGCAGGTCGACTACGCGAAGAACGACGTCGAGCGCAAGCGCATCGCCGCCGCCAACGTGATCGCCGCAGAGTAATGCGCCGCCGAATGACGGCCTGAGGAGTGGGAAGCATGACCGCGATGACCTCTGGTTCCATCCGTCCCGACGATATGTCCATGTGCTCCATCGCCGTCACCGGCACTGGCTTCGCCGCCGGTGTCGGGGTGGAGGAGGGCGCCGACGTCGAATGGCAGGTGCCGGAGGAAACCGCGGTCGCTTTCGAATATAACGGCCGGTCCCATGCCGTGATGATGGCGACCCCCGCCGATCTGGAAGACTTCGCGCTTGGCTTCAGCCTTGCCGAGGAGATCGTCGGGACCGCCGCCGATATCGAGAAAATCTCCGTGCGGGAAACGCCGCTGGGCTTCGTCGTCAACCTGACGGTCGATCCCTTGCGCCTCCTGCGCGGAAGCCTGCGCAGCCGCTCCATGGAGGGGCGGAGCGGCTGTGGCCTGTGCGGCGTGGACAGTCTTGTCCACGCCGTTCGGGAGCCCCGCAAGATCGAAACCGCGCTGGAGGTCGACCCGGCCGCCGTGGCCGCCGCCTTCCGCGCCCTGCCGGATCACCAGCCGATGAACCGGGCCAACCGCTCGGTCCACGCCGCGGCGTGGTGCGCGCCGGACGGAAGCATCCGGCTGGCCCGCGAGGATGTCGGCCGCCACAACGCGCTGGACAAGCTGATCGGCGCCATTGCCGGTTCGGGTGCCGACCCGGCCGGCGGCTTCGTGGTGATGACCAGCCGCTGCAGCTTCGAACTGGTGCAGAAGACCGCCGCTGTCGGCATCCCGCTGCTGGCGACCATCTCGGCGCCGACGGCGCTGGCGCTGGAACTGGCGCGCAACGCCAACCTGACCCTGGGTGCCCTGTCGCGCCGCGACACCGTCATCCTGTTCCGCTGAACAACCCCTCACCGCTTCGTCAATGGAGACACCGATGAGCCACACGAACCATGCCAAGGATCTGGTCCGGATGGCGAACCAGATCGCCGTCCATTTCGCCTCCTACCCGCGGGAAGAGGCGGTGACCGAGACGGCGACCCACATCCGAAAATTCTGGGATCCGCGCATGCGCGCCGGCCTGTTCGCCCACGTCCAGTCCGGCGGCGAAGCCGACCTGCACGAGGTCGCACGCGGCGCGGTCGGGATGCTGCAGGCGCGTTGAGGCGAAGCGGTCGCCGCCGGGATCCGTCAGACCTTGCGAAAGGCGAACATGCCGGTTTCGTAGGGAAAGGCGATCTCGGCGCGGTCCGCCAGTTCAGGCGTTCGGGCGATCAAGGCGCGGGTTTCCCGTTCGACCTCCGCCTGCTGCTCGGCAGGCAGTGCTGCAATGAAGCTGACCGAGAGTGTGCGCTTGACGATGACGTCTTCCGGGCTTCCGACATGAGCATGCCGAACATGGCGCTCGTCGATGGGCTCGAAGCCCGGTGCGGGGAGGACCCGGCGCCAGTTGCCGGTCCGATAGCGCGGGGTGTCGCCCTCCCAGGGGTCGGTGATGGCGGTCAGTTCCGCCATCCACGGCACGCTTTCGTCGCGGACGTTCCAGATCAGTCCCAACGTCCCGCCCGGCGCAAGGACACGCCGCATTTCCTGCAAGGCTGCCGGGGTGGCGAACCAGTGAAAGGCCTGCGCACAGACCACGGCATCGACGGAGCCGTCCGGCAGCGGAATGGATTCCGCGTTGCCTGCCAGAACGGTGATGTCGGGAAAACCCTGGACCAACTGCTGGCGCATGCCGGCGACCGGCTCGACGGCGGTGATCTCGCCGCCGCATTCCTTCAGCACCGCGATGAATTTGCCGGTGCCGGCGCCGACCTCCAGAACCTTCCGCCCGGGACCGACACCCAGAACGTCGCGCAGCCAAGCGGCCGCTTCAGGCGGGTAGCCGGGACGGCCTTTGACATAGGTCGCGGCTCCCGTCTCGTAGCCTCTGGAAGAGTGATGCACCGACATGTGGATCTCCATCCTTCCAGTGTGCCTCGAAGCGGACCTTCAGACGGTATTGGCGATCTCGACCAGATTGTCGTCGGGGTCGCGGAAATAGACGGAACGGATCGGTCCGGTGGCGCCGGTGCGGCTCACCGGGCCTTCTTCTATGGCGATGCCTTTGGTCTGGAGATGGGCGATCACCTCCTCCAGCGGCGTGTCGGCGATCAGGCAGAAATCGCCGCTGCCGGCGGTGGGCCGGGCGGCCTTCGGTTCGAACTCCCGCCCGACCTCGTGCAGGTTGATCTTCTGCGCGCCAAAGGACAGGGCGCGGCGGCCGCCGGCGAAGGTGACGACCTCCATCCCCAGCACGTCGCGGTAGAAGGCGCAGGTCGCCTCGATGGAAGCGACCGTCAGCACGAAATGGTCGATCCGGGCGATCCGCATCCCGGCCTCACATGCCCGTCGCCGTCGGCAGCGGCTTGGCCGGAGCGGGGGTGGAGGCGGAGGACAGCGGCGTCGGCGCATGGGCGGCCGGGACCGGCAGCGGCGCCGGCTTCGACAGCGGGCGCGGCGTCGAGACCGGCGTCACCGGATTGGCTGTTGCCGGATTTGCCGACATGGCCGGAGCCGCCGAGCCCGACTGGCCGGACGGCGTCGCCAGCGTGGGCGGATCCTCGTAGATGTCGGGGTGGACACGCACCACGCCGGCGGTGTCGACCGACGCGTTCCAGTAGACGAAACGCACGGGGATGGCGTTCGGCAGCCGGATCGTCTTGGTTTCTCCGGTGTCGAGCTGCTGGCTGATGACGGCCGGCGTCACCTTGGCCGCGCTGAGCAGCGTTTCCGCCATCATCCGGGCATCCTCCAGCCGCACGCAGCCGGAGCTGGCGGCGCGCAGGTCGCGGCTGAACAGCTTGGGATCGTTGGTGCCGTGCAGGAAGATGCCGTCGCCGTTGGTCAGGTTGAAGCGGAAGCGGCCCAGCGCGTTGTCGTCGCCCGGCTTCTGGACGATGCGCACGCGTCCGGGATCGACCGACCACCAGTTGACCGACTGGGTGTTGACCACCTCCGAGCCGTCCAGATAGACGGCGGCGTTCTTGATGCCGGTGGTGCCCTTCTTGCGCAGGGCCGGCAGCTTGTCCTCGCTCAGCACCGTCGGCGGGACGGTCCAGGTCGGGTTGATGGTGACGCTGGTGATCTTGTCCTGCAGCAGCGGCGTCTTGCGCGACGGCCGGCCGACCACTGCCCGCATAGTGAAGGCGGGGCGGCCATGCTCGATGAGGGTGACGGACTGGCCGGGCAGATTGACCAGAACCGTGGTGTCGGGGATTGAGGCCTGCTGCGCCCGCATTGCCGCAGCGGCGCGGCGCAGAAGCGCCACGGTCTGCGCCGGGGTGCGGTCCAGCGCCTGACGCGTCACTTCTCCCACCTTGCCGTCGGGCTGCAGCCCCTCGGCAAGCTGGAAGGCGCGCACGGCGGTCTCGACATCGTCGTTGAAGCTGTCGGTCCATTTGTCGGCGGGCAGATAGCCCAACTCGATCAGGCGGCGGGCGATCCGGCCGACGCGGTCGGCCAGCGGCGAGCGCACGGAGATCACCACCGGCGGCGCCGGCTCGACCGGGGCAAGGCCGGGTAGGGTGGGGGCCTGCGCCTGCACATCGGCGGGGGGCACGTCCATCGCCGGGGCGATGCCCTCGACCATGCCACCATCGCCCAGCTTCACGACCGCGCCGTAGCCGACGCGGGTGGCCGGCGCCTTGGGCGCGTTCTGGATGTCCTGCGCGCGCTGTTCCAGCGCCGCGGCCCAGCCCGCGACCAGAGAAGGCTTGGCGGCGTGCGCCGCCTCCTTCGCCGCTGCGGCCAGCGCCGGACCGCTCAGGACGACGCCGACCAGCCCGCCGACCAGGCAGAGGGCGGCGGAGCGGCGGGACATCGGGCGGCGGAGATCATGCATGGCGATGGGACCGGAACGTGAACGGAAAGGATCGAGCGCTGTATCCTTCGATGAGCCTTCCGCAATCCGCAAGCGACATTTGGTGTCGGCAGCTCTGCTGTTCACACTGTTGCTCCCGTGCATCGCCCTGTCACTCGGGGGCGGCCATGGCCGTTACACGGCCTGATTACGACTGTTGGACGCCGCGGCAACGGTTTTATTCCGAACCTCCGACCGATAGAGGGCCGGAAAGGCCGGGGCGTGGCCGTATGTGTCATTTGACGTAGATACCGCCTTTCGCATGCGCGGTAGCTTTTCCCCCGACGATGTGGCGAAGCCCCGGAGCAACCGGGGCGCCAAAGGAAGGGGGCAACTTCATGCGGACCAAGCAACTGACGTCCAGCTTCGGGATCAGCGCGTTGGCCGGTCTGGCCATGGGCGCGATGGCGTCCTTCGCGATGCCGGCCCAGGCGGCCGACGACACCATCAAGGTGGGCATCCTGCATTCCCTGTCCGGCACGATGGCGATCAGCGAGACGACGCTGAAGGACGTCATGCTGATGCTGATCGACGACCAGAACAAGAAGGGCGGCCTGCTGGGCAAGAAGCTGGAGCCGGTGGTGGTCGATCCGGCCTCCAACTGGCCGCTGTTCGCTGAGAAGGCGCGCGAGCTGATCAGCAAGGACAAGGTGTCGGCTGTGTTCGGCTGCTGGACCTCGGTCAGCCGCAAGTCGGTGCTGCCGGTGTTCGAGGAGCTGAACAACATCCTCTTCTACCCGGTCCAGTATGAGGGCGAGGAGTCCTCGCGCAACGTCTTCTACACCGGCGCTGCGCCGAACCAGCAGGCGATCCCGGCCGTCGATTACCTGATGCAAAAGGAAAAGGTCCAGCGCTGGGTGCTGGCCGGCACCGACTACGTCTATCCGCGCACGACCAACAAGATCCTCGAAGCCTACCTGAAGGGCAAGGGCGTCAAGCCCGAGGACATCATGATCAACTACACGCCGTTCGGTCATTCCGACTGGCAGTCGATCGTGGCGGACATCAAGAAGTTCGGGTCGGCCGGCAAGAAGACCGCCGTCGTCTCCACCATCAACGGCGACGCCAACGTTCCCTTCTACAAGGAACTGGGCAACCAGGGCGTGAAGGCGCAGGATATTCCGGTCGTCGCCTTCTCCGTCGGCGAGGAAGAGCTGGCCGGCATCGACACCAAGCCGCTGCTCGGCCATCTGGCCGCCTGGAACTACTTCCAGTCGGTCGAGACCCCGGCCAACAGCGACTTCATCAAGTCGTGGAAGGCCTACACCAAGAACGATAAGCGCGTCACCAACGACCCGATGGAAGCCCATTACATCGGCTTCAACATGTGGGTGAAGGCGGTCGAGGCGGCCGGCACCACCGAGCCGGACAAGGTCATCGACGCCATGGTCGGCGTGTCGGTCCCCAACCTGACCGGCGGCTATTCGGCGATGCTGCCGAACCATCACATCACCAAGCCGGTGCTGATCGGCGAAGTGCAGGAGAACGGCCAGTTCGACGTCGTCTCCAAGACCTCGGGCCTCGTCCCGGGCGACGAGTGGTCGGACTACCTGCCGGACAGCAAGGACCTGATCGCCGATTGGCGCAAGCCGATGTCCTGCGGCAACTTCAACGTGAAGACCGGCAAGTGCGGCGGCAAGGGGTCGTGAGGGTAGCGTCCGCTCCCTGAGCATTGAGTGATTGCGACGCCTGCCCTTTCCCCAATCCCGCTGGGCGGGGAAGGAGAGAGGGCAGGCGTTTCGCATTGTCAGACACCCCCGCACCGAAGGACCCGCGATGCGACGCGCTCTCCGCTGGCTGATGGCGCTCTGTGTGGTGGTCGCCACATCGACCGCCGCCCATGCCGCCGATCTCCGCCCGCTTGTCCAGGCCCTGGGCAGCGGCGGCTATTCCGGAACCGAAAAGGCCCTGGCGCAATTGTCGGAGGCCGGCGACCCCGCCGCCGTGCCGGTGATCGAGGCGCTCCAGGCCGGTGATCTCTATGTGCGCAAGGCAGACGGCACCGTCGTCATCGCCCGCAAGGCCAGCGACGCCTTCACCCTGACCGATCCGCTGACCCGCGCCGCGCTCGGCGATGCGCCGGCCGCCGCGGTCGAGAAGATCCGCATCAACAATTCGCTCCGTCGCGCCATCAGCGCCTCGCTGGGGGCCCTCACCCTGATGAGCCCCGATGCCGGCGTCCGCCGCTCCGCCGCCGATGCGGTGTTCAAGAGCCGCGACGCCGCTGCGCTGGATACGCTGAACGCCGCCATCGCCAAGGAGCAGGACAAGGGCGTCCGCGCCGCCATGGAGCAGGCACGGGCCGCCATCCTGCTGACCGGCGACGCCGCGTCGAAGATGAGCGATGCCGAAATCCAGTCGGCGACCGACACGCTGGCCGCCCGCGGCGACCGCGACGCGCTGGTCCTGCTGAACATGGTCGCCGGTTCCGGCGCCTCCGACGTCACCAAGCGCTCGGCCGCCGCCGCCGTCTCCACCCTGGAGCAGAAGCTGGCCTTTTGGGCCGCGCTGCAAAATCTCTGGTACGGGCTGTCGCTGGGCTCGGTGCTGCTGCTGGCCGCCATCGGGCTGGCCGTCACCTTCGGCGTGATGGGCGTCATCAACATGGCCCATGGCGAGATGGTGATGATCGGCGCCTACACCACCTTCTTGGTGCAGGAGTTCTTCCGCGCCCATGCGCCCGGCCTGTTCGACCTGTCGATCCTGGTGGCGCTGCCCGCCGCCTTCATCGTGTCGGGCGGCGTCGGTATCGTCATCGAGCGCAGCGTGATTCGCTGGCTCTACGGCCGTCCGCTGGAAACCCTGCTCGCCACCTGGGGCCTGTCGCTGGCGCTCCAGCAGGCGGTGCGCTCCATCTTCGGCCCGACCAACCGCGAGGTCGGCGCGCCGAGCTGGATGTCCGGCGCCTTCGAACTGGGTGGCCTGACCATCACCTACG
>CBFGPE010000153.1:0-15871 GCA_965650625.1 uncultured Azospirillum sp.
CCCATGCCGTCGCGGATCACCTTGCCGCCGCCGAACTTCACCTCCTCGCCATAGACGGTGTGGTCGCGTTCGACCTCGACGATCAGGTCGGTGTCGGCCAGCCGGACGCGGTCGCCGGTGGTCGGGCCGTAGAGGGCCGCATATTCGGCCCGGTCGATGCGGTGCGCCATTGTCGTTCGCCCTTCCCTGTCGGCCCGTCAGAGGGCGCCGTTGACCATACGGTTGAAGCCGATCACCACCCGGTCGCCGCCATAGGCGACCAGCGTCACGCGCCGGGTCTGGCCGGGCTCGAAACGCACCGCCGTTCCGGCCGGAATGTCGAGCCGGAAGCCGCGCGCCTTCTCGCGGTCGAAGGTCAGCGCGCTGTTGGTCTCGTAGAAGTGGAAGTGCGAGCCGACCTGGATCGGCCGGTCGCCGGCGTTGGCGACGTCGAGTTCCACGGTCTCGCGGCCGTCGTTCAGCACGATCTCGCCGGCCGCCGGGAAGATTTCACCGGGTTTCATGGGCTGCCCCCTCAACGGATCGGCTGGTGGACGGTGACGAGCTTGGTGCCATCAGGGAAGGTTGCTTCAACCTGGATGTCGTGGATCATGTCGGCAACGCCATCCATCACCTGATCCCGGGTCAGCACGGTGGCGCCGTCGCGCATCAGCTCGGCCACCGTGCGGCCATCGCGGGCACCCTCCACCACATAGTCGGTGATGAGGGCGACCGCCTCCGGATGGTTCAGCTTGACCCCGCGTTCCAGCCGCCGCCGCGCCACCATCGCCGCCATCGCGACGAGCAGCTTGTCCTTCTCGCGCCCTGTCAGGTTCATCGGGGGATTGCCCTTTCGCCACCCTGTTCGTTGCAGGCAATTATGCCACGCCGAAGCGCCGCGCCAAGTGCGTCGTATGACGTAGAGGGTTGAAACAGTTGACGCTGGAGCCTGGACTTGGCCGTCAAACCTCCCACAGCCGCGGCAAGCGGGTGGGCAACCCCGCGGCCTCGCTGCGCAAACCCGACCACAGCACTGCATAGGCGCGACGCACTGCGCGCGCGTCGCCGCCGAGGATGCGGACGATCAGCAGGCCGTCCAGCGCGGTGGCGCCGATGCGGGCGCCCTCAAGAGGTTCGGCCAGCGCACGGACAGCATCGAGATGGCGGGCAGTGTCAGGGGCGGCGTGCAGCAGAGTGGCGCAGGCGGCGGCTCCACCGAATCCCGCGGGGTGAGCCAGCGCCTCGGCGATGTCGTCGTCAAGATGCAGGGCGTCGGCCCAGATCAGCCGGCCGTCGCGGGCGACCTCCCAGGCGTCGCGGATCAGGCCGTGCGTCACCGTCTCGCCGAAGGCAGCACGGCCAAAGACCAGCATCTCGCCGGCGACGACGCGGCCGTCGCCCGACAGGTCGATGCGGGTCAGGCGGCGCAGGCGGGAGCCTTCGAAGACGATCGCCTCCTGCGGCATCCACTCCAGCCACGCGCCATCCTCGACCGACAAAGCGGTGTCGATGCGGCAGTCGGCGCCGGTGGAGCGATAGACCTTCTCGGCCGCCTGGGTGGTGACCAGCGCCCTGGCGCCCGCCCCGACCGACAGCGCAATGTCCATGCGATCTCCACCGACCATCCCGCCGGACGTGGTGGCGAGCACCGCGATGGGAAGGTCGTCGCGGCGCGGGGTCGGCATCAGCACCCGCAGCGGGTCATGGTGGTAGAGCGTCGCCAGCCGGGTCTCGCCGTGGCGATGCTCGAACCGAACGGTCGCGGCGCCATGGACGGCGACCTTCTTTTCCTCGCCCCCTGACTCGCGCGCCGAATTTTCCGGCCTGTCGGCCACCGCCACCTGAACCAAGCGCCCGCTCCCCAACTGCCAACTGGAATCTGCGGACGCCAGTCTGCCGGAAGCGGGGCCGTTCAGGCAATGCGGGCGAAACCGCCCCGCTCAGCCCTCGCCGTTGAAGCAGCCGTTGCGGGCGGCGACCACCGCGACCTGGGTGCGGTTGCGCACGCCCAGCTTCTGCATGATGGCGCGGACATGCACCTTCACCGTGCCCTCCAGAACGCCCAGGCCGCGGGCGATTTCCTTGTTGGAATGGCCGGCCAGCAGCAGTTCGAAGACGTCGCGCTGGCGGTCGGTCAGGCGATCGAGAATGTCGTCGTTGCCGCGCGGCCCTTCGGCCAGCGCGCCGTTCAGCACCGCGCGCGGCAGCGGCAGGAAGATGTCGCCGCTGAGCGCCAGTGAAATGGCATGCTCCAGCACCTCCGGCGGGCTTGTCTTCAGCACATAGCCGCGTGCGCCCATGCGCACGCTGTCGACGATGTCGGCAACCTCGTCGGAGTTGGTGAGGATCAGGACCGGCACCTCGCCCAGCGTCTCCTTCAGCCGGCGCAGCCCGGCAATGGCGCCGCCGCCGGCATCCTCATCATCCCCGCGCGGCGGACCGGGGTCGTACAGGACCAGGGCCAGCTCGGGGGTCTGGCGGCCGATGTTCAGCGCTTCATCCAACGACCCGGCCTCCAGCACGCGCGTCCCAGGGCAGATTTCGCCGATGGACAGAGCGAAGCCATGGCGCACCATCGGCTGCTCGTCGACCACCAGAAAAATCCGCGTGGGATTGCCCGCGCTACGCGAACCACCGCGCGCTTGAAGCTCGAACTCCATCGTGTCCCCTTATTCTCAGCGGACCACTCCTCAGTAGGGCCAAAGACACCAAAAAGCCCCAACGGAAAAGCGGTTCATTCGCGCCGCTCTTTGGCGCAGCTACCCCTAAATATCGAATGAACGGATCTGCGTTCAGTTTCCCGCCAAATCTGATCTATTGCCTGTGACTTTCCTGTTCTCACCTTGCGCCGTTGGTTAATGAACCGTATAAATCATCCCGGCATGAAGCGTAAAGCCCGCTGTTCCGAACAATATTGTTCTAATTTTCTATGTTCGGAGTCTGCGTGGGCCGGATCAACCGGTCCGGTCCTTGGCCTGATCCTTCAGGCGCGGACAAAAAGGGGGGATCGCCGCCGCCCGGCAATAAGGGTGGCTCAGCGGAGGATGATCGATGACGACATGGAATGTGATGCTGGTCGACCACGACCGGCTGTTTTCAGCGGCCTTGGCAACGTTGATCGGCGGCGGCCCCTTCCGGGTCAGCGCCCACGCGGCCAGCGCCGACGACGCGCTCGACCTGATTGCCGACGGCGAGGAGCCCGACCTGATCGTGCTGGCGCTCCAGGACGGCATGCCTGAGGAAATCGCCGGCATCCGGCGCCTGCGCGACGGCACGTCTGCCCGGATCGCGGTGCTGGCCGACACCATCGCCGACCGCAGCCTGTCCCAGTCGCTGAAGGCCGGCGCCGACGCCTATCTGAACAAGAGCATGTCGAGCGAGAGCCTGCTGCGCTCGCTGCGGCTGGTGATGCTGGGCGAGGTGGTCTACCCGACCCACGTCGCCGGCCTGCTGATGGCCGCCGCCAACGAACGCCCGCAGCACAGCCCGACCCCGATCGCCATGCCGCCCAGCGGCGACCTGTCGAAGCGCGAAGTGCAGATCCTGCGCTGCCTGCTGGCCGGCCAGTCGAACAAGGCCATCGCGCGCAACCTGCACATCACGGAATCGACCGTGAAGATGCACTTCAAGAACGTGATGCGGAAGATCAACGCGCAGAACCGCACCCAGGCGGCGGTGTGGGCGATCCAGAACGGGCTTTCGCCGCTGGTGTCGGCGTAGGGGTATGGTCGCAGCGGCGATGCCCCCTCCCTTCCCATGCTTTCGCATGGGCCCCTTCCCTCCCCCGCTGAAAGCGGGGGAGGGTTAGGGAGGGGGCATAAGCGCCCCCCTACTCCGCCGCGTGGCGATGGCCGGCGTGGCGGCCTTCGCAGAATTCCTCGATCATCTTGCGGCAGAAGGCCGGAATGTCGTCGGGCTTGCGCGAGGTGACCAGACCATGGTCGGTCACCACCTGCTCGTCGACCCAGGTCGCGCCCGCGTTGCGCAGGTCGGTCTGCAGTGACGGCCAGGAGGTCATCCGCTTGCCGCGCACGCCGCCGGCGTCGATCAGCGTCCAGGGACCGTGACAAATAGCGGCGATGGGACGATCCGAAGTCACGAAGCTCTTCACGAACTCGATCGCCTTCGGCTCCAGCCGCAGGCTGTCCGGGTTCATCACGCCGCCCGGCAGCATCAGCGCGTCGTAGCGGCCGGCATCGGCCTGGTCGAGCGTCACGTCGACATCGACCTTGTCGCCGCGGTCATGATGGTTCCAGCCCTGGATTTGCCCGCTTTTCGGGGCGACCACATGCACGGTGGCACCGGCATTGCGCAGGGCCTTCACCGGTTCGGTCAGTTCCACCTGTTCGAAGCCGTCGGTGGCGAGAACGGCCACGGTCTTTCCATTGAGGTTCCGAGCCATGGAGGGGCCTCCTTCGCTGTTGGTCATGCCGCAGCAACCGGATTACCCCTGCATCGTTCCCTGGGAACCGTCCCGCAATTCCCATGTTGATTGTGACATACGAGACACACATCAGCGAAGGGAGCCCGAATCATGAGGTTCCAGACCCTGTTGGCCGGCCTTGCGCTGGCAGCGACCCTGCCATTCGCCCACATCGAGTCGGTCCAGGCCGCCGATCCGCGCGCCGGCGACGATCTTGTCGGGCTCGAAGTGACCGGTCTGCTCGGCGAAGAACTGGGCCAGATCGTTTCCGTTTCGCCAAGCGCCGACGGCAAGGACACCAGCATCCTGGTCGAGGCCAGCGGCATGCTGGATGTCGGCCACCGCTTCTTCACCGTCCGCCGCTCGCAACTGGCGCCGGGCGAGGACGTGGACACCGTCACCTATAAGAAGACCGCGAAGGACGTGATCCGCCGCATCCACAACGACACTCAGGTCGCGGAGCGCTGAACCGGCGCCCCGCGTACCGCCAGGCCGCTCAGGCCGGTTCGTCGGGGTGGCAGGGTTTGCAGCCGGTGGGCCAGGGCTCGCCCAGATCCTCCACCACCATACGCCAGGACTCCCCGTCCAGGCGGACGCAGCCGCCGCCGGCGAAATGCAGGGCGATCCCGCCCTCCATCGTCTCCATCGACAGCAATTCCAGGATCCGGCCGCGGTCCTTCAGGTCGAAGCCGCGCAGCTTGGCACCGGTCACCCCGTCCACCCGCACGCCGCAATGGACCCGCTCGTAGGGTGCCAGATCGTCGTCGTCGGCGGCGGGGCCGGGGCGCGGGCGGTCGGCGGCCTCCCAGCGGAAGCGGTTGACGACCATGACGAACCGCTTGTCGTCAGGCTGGAAGCACATGTCGCCGACCGGAAGGATGGCGTCCTGCAGGCAGGCGGAGACGACCTTCAGGTCCTCCTCGTCTTCGGCACGCAGGCGGATCGGGGTCATGGCTGAGGCCGTCATGGTCGTGGGCACCTCTCGGGGAATGGCCAACCTTATCGGGATGGCGGGAGGGGCGCCCCCGCCGCTTACTCGTCGCCGCCGTGGATGCGTTCGATCTCCGCACCGCAGGCTGCCAGCTTCTCCTCCACCCGCTCATAGCCGCGGTCGAGGTGGTAGACGCGGTTGACCATCGTCTCCCCCTCCGCCGCCAGCCCGGCGAGCACCAGCGACACCGAAGCGCGCAGGTCCGTCGCCATCACGGGCGCACCGGTCAGCCGCTCCACACCGCGCACCAGGGCCGACGAGCCGTGGACCGTGATCCGCGCACCCATGCGGGTCAGCTCCGGCGCGTGCATGAAGCGGTTCTCGAAGATCGTTTCCGTGATCATCGCCGCGCCCTTCGCCGTGCACATCAGGGCCATCATCTGGGCCTGAAGGTCGGTGGGGAAGCCCGGGAACGGCTCGGTCATCACATCGACGCCGTGCAGTTCGCCGTTCGCGCGCGACACGCGGATCCCGTTCTCGATCTCCTCGAAGGCGACGCCGGCCGGAGCCAGCGCCTTGACCGCCGCTTTGATCAAATCGAGACGGGTGTTCATGATGTCAAGACGGCCGCCGGTGATCGCCGCGGCCATCGCGTAGGTGCCGGTCTCGATGCGGTCGGCAACCACCATGTGGCGGGCGCCGTGCAGCCGGTCGACGCCCTCGACCACCAGCCGGTCGGTGCCGATGCCGGTGATCTTCGCCCCCATCTTGACCAGGCATTCGGCGAGGTCGGTCACTTCCGGCTCGCGCGCGGCGTTGACCAGAATGGTGGTGCCCTTGGCCAGGGTGGCGGCCATCAGCAGGTTCTCGGTCGCGCCGACCGACACCTTGGGGAAGACATATTCCGCACCGCGCAGGCCGCCGGCCGGAGCCTTGGCGACGATGTAGCCCGCCTCGATCCGGATGTCGGCGCCCATCGCCTCCAGACCCTTGATGTGCAGGTCCACCGGACGCGCGCCGATGGCGCAGCCGCCGGGCAGCGACACCTTGGCCTCGCCGCAGCGGGCCAGCAGCGGACCCAGCACCAGCACACTGGCGCGCATCTTGCGGACCAGATCGTAGGGGGCGGTGGTGTTGGTGATGTCGCGCGCGGTGAAGTCCACGGCGCGTCCGGCGCAATCGCCGCCGGCCCCGGCCATGTGGATCGCCACGCCATGCTGCAACAGAAGATTGCAGAGCGTGTTGATGTCGGCCAGGATCGGCAGGTTGGTCAGCGTCAGCGTCTCGTCGGTGAGAAGCGACGCCGTCATCAGCGGCAGGGCGGCGTTCTTGGCGCCACCAACGGTGATGGAGCCGTTCAGCGGGCGGCCGCCGCGGATGCGGATCTTGTCCATGGACCTGTTTCTTTCGCAGATACGCTCTGACGAGCGATCGGAGTTAGGAGTGCTCAGAGCCGGGGCAGCGTGACGCCCTTCTGCCCCATGTATTTGCCGGACTTGTCGGCGTAGGACACCTCGCACACGCTGTCGCCCTTCAGGAACAGGAACTGGCACAGCCCCTCGTTCGCATAGACCTTGGCGGGCAACGGCGTGGTGTTGGAGATCTCCAGCGTGACGTGGCCTTCCCACTCCGGCTCCAGCGGGGTGACGTTCACGATCAGGCCGCAGCGGGCATAGGTGCTCTTGCCCAGGCAGATGACCAGAACGTCGCGCGGGATGCGGAAATATTCCACCGTGCGGGCCAGCGCGAAGCTGTTCGGCGGAATGATGCAGACGTCGGTCTTGCGGTCGACGAAGCTCGAATCGTCGAAACGTTTGGGATCGACGATGGCGTTGTCGACGTTGGTGAAGATCTTGAACTCGTCGGCGACCCGGGCGTCGTAGCCGTAGGACGACACGCCGTAGGAAATCACGCCTTCGCGCTTCTGGGTCTCGACGAAGGGCTCGATCATGCCCTTGGTCTCGGCCATCTCGCGGATCCAGCTGTCCGGCATGATGCCCATCGCGGGGGTACTCCTTGGCGTATCGATTGGGTGGAGGGGTGGTGAGGCTGGTTTGTAGCCGAGCGCGCGGCGAGGCTCAAGAAAAGCCGGGCCGCTTGTGGTGCATGGACGGTTCTTTATCACGGCGCTGGTCTTCCGCGCGCTCGCGGCTAAGCTTCGCCCCATGACACAGAGCTTCATCCTGTCCGTGACGGACACCCCCGCCCCGGCCGACCTGGCCGGCGTCTTCGACGGCCTGCGCGCCTACAACGAGGCATCGCTCGGCCGCGCCTATGACCGCCGCGATCTTGTGGTCGTCGCCCGCGATGCCGACGGCGCGCTGAAGGGCGGGCTGGTCGGCTACACCAATTGGGACTGGCTGTATGTCGACCTGTTGTGGGTGGACGACTCCACGCGCGGCAGCGGTCTCGGCGGCCGGTTGCTGGCAGCGGCGGAGGCAGAGGCCAAAACCCGCGGCTGCCGCTGGTCGCGGCTCTACACTTACGACTTCCAGGCGCCGGGCTTCTACCCGAAGCAGGGCTATCAGGTGTGGGCGGAGATGGAGGGCTATCCACCGGAACACAAGCAGATCTGGTTCAAGAAGGAACTGGCCTGAGCGAGAGTGCCCTCTCCCGGGTCGGGAGAGGGACTATTCCCCCCGCTGCCGCGCCTGTTCCTTGCGCTTGCGCAGGTTCTCGCGCAAGCGGGCGGCGAGGCGCTCATCACGCTCTTTCGCCACCGGCTTCGGCTTCACCGGAGCCGGCGGTGTGTTCAGCGTCTCGGCGGTGTCGTCCATCGGCGCGGCTCCGCAACCAGCCTCACAGGCGGGTGTCAGTGGTCGGAATGGTGCAGGATCTCATCACGCAGGCCGGTGTCATAGCTGACGCCGGTGGCGGTCAGGATCGCGGCGCCGGGGGTGCGCTTCACGATGCCCTTGCGCTCCAGGATGGTCCAGACCGCGTCGTTCTGCAGTCCGGTGGCATCCTTGGCGGCGACCACGGCATGGCCGAGGTGGAAGTGGTTGCCATGGGCATGCGGCAGCGAGGTGATCTGGAAACCACCCTCATCGCCTTCGGCCGGCGCGTTCTCCAGACGGGCGATCTCCTGCAGAAGAGTCAGGGTGCGCAGCTGCAGCGGGTTCAGGTTCAGCGGATTCTTCTTCGGGGGCATCGATGGTCTCATCGGTCCTGGTGTGTCGCGGTCGCGCAGTAGACCGGCAGGGCGGATCGGCTGTCAAGCGTGCGAACCGGTCACAAGATACCCGTGGATGGAGGCTGGCGCGCCAACCACCGCTGGGGCATAAGACCGTCGGACCATAGTCATAAGGGTGTCGGACCATGACCATCCTCGTTACCGGGGCAGCCGGCTTCATCGGATCGCATGTCGCGGCGGCTCTGCTGGACCGCGGGGAGAGCGTGCTCGGCCTCGACAACCTGAACGACTATTATGCGGTGGCACTGAAGGAGGCGCGGCTGGCGCGTCTGACCGGCCGGCCCGGCTTCCGCTTCATCAGGGCCGACATCTCCGACCGCGCGACGGTGGAGGGGCTGTGGCCGCAGTTCGGCGATGTGACGGGCGTGGTCCATCTGGCGGCACAGCCCGGCGTGCGCTATTCGATCGAGAACCCCTATGCCTATGTCGACGCCAACGTCACCGGTCAGGTGACGCTGCTGGAGGCGGCGCGGCGCATGCCGGGGCTGAAGCATTTCGTCTACGCTTCGACCTCCTCGGTCTATGGCGCCAACCGCAAGATGCCATTTTCGGTGGAGGACCGGGTGGACAGCCCGGTTTCGGTCTATGCTGCCACCAAGAAGGCGGCGGAGATGCTGGCCTTCACCTACAGCCATCTCTACCAGATGCCGATGACCGGCCTGCGCTTCTTCACCGTTTACGGCCCGTGGAGCCGCCCGGACATGGCGACCTGGCTGTTCGCCGACGCCATCACCGCCGGCCGGCCGATCCGCGTCTTCAACGGCGGCAAGATGAAGCGCGACTTCACCTATATCGACGACATCGTCGCCGGCGTGCTGGCCGCCCTCGACCGCCCGGCCCCGGTCGATGCGGAGACCGGCGCCCCGCACCGCGTCTTCAACCTCGGCAACAACCGGTGCGAGGAGCTGATGCGCTTCATAACCGTGCTGGAGCAGGCTTTCGGCCGCGAGGCCGTCAAGGTGATGGAGCCGATGCAGGCCGGCGACGTGCAGGAGACCGCCGCCGACATCGAATTGAGCCGTCAGGTGCTGGGCTTCGAACCGAAGACCCCGATCGAGATCGGCCTGCCCCGCTTCGTGGAGTGGTACAAGGGCTATCACAAGCTCTGAGCCTTCCCCTCTCCCCCACCGTCCGAGCCATCATGACCTCCACCGCCTATTCGTCCGCGCTGATCGGCGTCTTCCTGCTGTGCCTGGCTGTCGGCTGGTACCTGTCGACGCGGGTGCTGCGCTATCTGCTCGCCAGCAGCATCATGGACATCCCGAACGAGCGGTCGAGCCATCAGGCACCCACCCCGCGCGGCGGCGGCTGGGCGGTGATGCTGACAGTGGTGCCGGTCTTCGCCATCGCCGGGATCGCCTTCGGCCGGCCGCTGGAGACCGGGGCGGTTCTGCTGGGCACGCTGGCGCTGATGGGGGTGTCGTGGATGGACGACCGCCGCACCCTGTCGCCGCTGCTGCGGCTGGCGGTGCAGGCGCTGGCGGTGGCGTTCGGGCTGCTGGCGCTGCCGTCCGACCAGCTGGTGTGGCAGGGCTGGCTGCCCTGGGGGCTGGACCGGGCGGCGACGGCCTTCCTGTGGCTGTGGTTCGTCAACCTCTACAATTTCATGGACGGGATCGACGGGCTGGCCGGCAGCGAAACCATCCTGATCGGCGGCGGCGTGGCGCTGGTGTCGCTGGTGATGGGCGATTTCGGGCTGACCGGAGTCGCCGGGTCGGCGCTGGCCGGGGCGGCGGCGGGGTTCCTGACCCACAATTGGCGGCCGGCCCGCATGTTCATGGGCGATGTCGGCAGCATCCCGCTCGGCCATATCCTGGCCTTCCTGCTGGCCTCGCTGGCGGCGCGCGGCGATTGGGCGGCGGCGCTGATCCTGCCCGCCTATTACCTGACCGACGCCACCATCACCCTGCTGCGCCGGCTGTTGCGCGGCGAGAAGATCTGGCAGGCCCACCGCGAGCACTTCTATCAGAAGGCCGCCAAGGGTGCGGGCCGGCATGATCGGGTGGTGCTGACCATCATCGGTTACAGCCTCGTCCTCGTCGCCGCCGCGCTGGCCGCCGGGACCTTCGGCGCCTGGACGCTGGCGCCGGGCGCGGTCACCGTCGCGCTGCTGCTGGCGACACTGACGCGCATGTCGAAAGCCTGATTCCATGACCACCGCCTTCCTCGACCTCTCCGTCGTCCTCTACCACCCCGATCCGGACCTGCTGGCCCGCTCCCTCGACACCATCGGTGCCGCGGCCGACCGGCTGGCCGAGGGAACCGGGGTGCAGACCCGGCTGTGGATCATCGACAATGGCGCACCGGAGGGCAGCGATCCGGCGTCGAACCCGTTCCGGCCGCTGTTGGACCGCTATGCCGAGGCCGGCCGGCCGCCGGTGACGCTGATCGCCGGACATGGCAACGTCGGCTACGGCGCCGGGCACAATCTGGCGATCCGGCAGGGCGACGCGCCTTACCATCTGATCCTGAACTACGACATCCTGCTGGAGCCCGACGCGCTGCTGGCCGGCTGGCGCTATATGGAGGCGCACCCGCGCACGGTGCTGCTGACGCCCAAGGTGTTCGGCCCGTCGGGGGAGCAGGAATTCCTGTGCAAGCGGCGGCCGACCGTGCTGGATCTGGGCCTGCGCGCCTTCGCTCCGGCCTCGGTCAAGCGGATGTTCGCCAAGCGGCTGAACCGCTACGAAATGCGCGACGTCACCGGCGACAGCGTCGTCACCGGGCTGGAGCAGGTCAGCGGCGCCTTCATGCTGTTCCGGCGCGACGCGCTGACCCGGCTGGGCGGGTTCGACGACGGCTATTTTCTGTATTTCGAGGATTTCGACCTGTCGCGCCGGGCGATGGCGCTCGGCGAGATCGCCTATGTGCCGGACGTGCGCATGGTGCATTTCGGCGGCAAGGCGGCGCGCAAGGGCAGCGCGCATATCCGCATGTTCGCCCGCTCCGCCCTACGCTTTTTCAACACCCACGGATGGCGGCTGGTCTGAGCTGTGCGACTTCCGCAGCCCCGGCCGGCCGCGGGTCTTCAGCAGCAGCGGGTTCCAGGCGATCATCCGGGCGACCTGCCCCAGCGTCGCCTTGCGGTCGCGTTGGATGATGCGGCGCTTGGCCATCATGCCCGGCAGCCCGCGCAGCGCATCGCGGATGCCGCGGCCGATGGCGCCGGTGCGCCCGCTGCCCAGGCTGCGGAACACCAGATAGACCACCAGCAGCGCATGGCCGGCGAAGGCCAGAGGCAGCAGCGGCAGCGGCATGTTCTTCACCATCGTCCACACCAGATTGCGGACGCCGTGATACTGGGCGAAGGTGCCGTACTGCTTGGACACGCCGCTGCTGACATGCTCCACGACCGCGTCGCCGACCTGAACCGCCGGGCCGCCGTTGAGCCGGATGCGGAAGCCGAGGTCGACATCCTCGCAATAGCAGAAGAAGTCCTCGTCGAAGCCGCCGACGGCTTCGAAATAGTCGCGCCGGTACATGGCGGCCGCGGCGCAGGGTGAGAAGACTTCGCCGCTGTAATAGGGCGGCTTCAGCACGCGGCGGTAATTGACCCGCCAAGCGAAGCCGAAAATGGAATACTGGTCCCCCTCGCCATCGATCATGCGGGGGTCGTGCGAGAACAGCTGGGTCGAGCCGAACATCGCCACGTCGGGCTGCGCATGGGCGGCGGCCTGCAGCCGCTCCATCCAGTCGCGGCGCGGAAAGGCGTCGGGATTCAGCGTGACGATCCAGGGGACGGTAGCACCGGCGGCGCCGATGTTGTTGGCCTTGGCGAAGCCGACGTTGCTGTCCATCCGGACCATGCGGAAACGCGGATCGGCGGGCAGGACGATGCCGTCGACGTCCTTCGAGGCATTGTCGACGATCACCACCTCGAAGGCAGGATCGGTCTGGTCGAGCAGACAGCCAATGACGCGGTTGACGAACTCGGCGCAGTTAAAGCTGACGATGATGATCCGGCTGTGCCGATCATTTGCACCGTCCACAATGTGTGACATGTCTTGGTAGCGTCCTTATTCACGCGTCCCTATTCAGCTTATAGCCATTCCCACCACCAACCGAAAGCCGGAAAAGGGTTCTGGGACTTTGCGCCGTGGCGCCACCCGGCCAAACCGGATACTAAGGCATGGTTCAGTCCATGACACAATACCAGCACGGACATTCCAGCCCATGCGCGTTCTTCTGACCGGCGCCACCGGCTTCGTCGGCCGCCACACCGTCCCGCTGCTGGCTGCCCGCGGACACCGGGTGCGCGCCGCCCTGCGCAGCGCCAAGGAAGGCCCGTGGGAGCCGGCGGTGGTCGGCGACATCGGCCCCGACACCGACTGGAGTGCCGCGCTGGACGGTGTCGATGCGGTGATCCACATGGCGGCCCGCGTCCATGTGATGCGCGACAAGGCTGCCGACCCGCTGGCGGAGTTCCGCCGCGTCAACACCGCCGGCACCGTCCGGCTGGCGGAGCAGGCGGCCGCCGCCGGGGTGAAGCGCTTCGTCTTCCTCAGCAGCATCAAGGCGATGGTCGACGAAAGCCGCCCCACCCCGCTGGACGATGCGACGCCGCCCGACCCGCACAGCCCCTATGGCATCTCAAAGCTGGAGGCCGAGCGGGCGCTGGCCGCGATTTCCGCGCGCACCGGCATGGAGGTTGCGGTGATCCGCCCGCCGCTGGTCTACGGCCCCGGTGCCGCCGGCAACATGCGGGCGCTGGTGAAGCTGGTGGCGACCGGACTGCCGCTGCCGCTCGGCGGGATCCACAACCGGCGCAGCCTGATCTATGTCGGCAACCTCGCCGACGCGGTGGTGACGGTGCTGGAGCACCCCGACGCCGGCGGGCAGACCTTCCTGGTCCAGGATGGCGAGCCGGTATCGACCGCCGATCTGGTGCGCGCCATCGCCGCCGCGCTGGGCCGACCGGCACGGCTGGTCCCTGTGCCGCGTGGCCTGATGGCGCTGGGGGCCGCCCTGACCGGCACGCGCGCGGTGTTCGACCGGCTGGCCGGAACGCTGACGGTGGATGACGGCCCCATCCGCAAAAGGCTCGGCTGGCGCCCGCCCCATGACCTTGCGTCCGGGTTGCGCGCCACCGCGGAATGGTTCAAAGCTTCCCACGGCTGATTAACCGGCCGGATCGGCGATGGCCGGCTTCGGCCCCCGGTTCTCATGGCCGAACGAATGAACAAGGTTGAGCGGCATGCGTATCCCGTCCGCACGGGCATTCCTAGTTTTCCTGCATGATCTGGTGATGACCGGGGTGGCCCTGGTCGTCGCCCTGTACCTGCGGGTGGGCGGCTCCGCCTTCGGTTTGTATTTCGATGCGCTGGTCATTGCGCTGCCGACGCTGGTCGGCATTTCGGCGGCGGTCTTCGTGCTGTTCGGGCTGTACCGCGGCATCTGGCGCTACGCCTCCATTCCCGACCTGATGCAGGTGGTGCGCGCCGTCACGGTGGCGGTGCTGTGCTTCGTCCTGGCGATGTTCCTGCTGACGCGCGCGGAGCTGCTGCCACGCTCCCTGCCGCCGATCCTGTGGCTGGTGCAGATGCTCCTCCTCGGCGGGCCGCGCTTCGCCTACCGCTTCATGAAGGACCGCCGTTTCAGCTGGGCCGAGGCGGTGGAGGGCGTGCCACGCATCCCCGTCCTGCTGCTGGGTGTCGGCGATGCGGCGGAGCTGTTCATCCGCTCGCTCGACCAGCCCGGGCAGTCGGCCTACCGCGTCGTCGGCATCCTGGACGACAAGGGCCGTCGCATCGGCCATGCCGTGCGCGGCGTGCCGGTCCTGGGTGGCCCCGACGATCTGGAGCAGGTGGTCCGCACGCTGGAACGCAAGGGTGAACGGCCGCAACGGCTGATCATCACCAAGGGCAACGCCGAGCTGAAGGGCGCGATGCTGCGCAGCCTGCTCGACCGGGCGGAGGCGCAGGGGCTGGTCATGTCCCGCCTGCCCAGCCTGACCGAGTTCAAGTCGGCTCTCGGCGAAGGCAAGGGCGTGGAGGTGCGGCCCATCGCGCTGGAGGATCTGCTGGGCCGGCCGCAGGCGGTGCTGGACCGCGGCGCCATCTCCGGGTTGATCGGCGGGCGGCGGGTGATCGTCACCGGCGCCGGCGGCACCATCGGCAGCGAACTGGTCCGCCAGATCGCCACGCTGGGGCCGGAGCGGCTGATCCTGCTCGATGCCGGGGAGTTCAACCTCTACACCATCGAGATGGAAGTGCGGGAGAGGTTCCCCGACCTCGACACCCGCGCGGTGATCGCCGACGTGCGCGACCGCGACCGCGTCATGCGCCTGTTCCAGGATGAACATCCGACTCTGGTCTTCCATGCCGCGGCGCTCAAGCATGTGCCGCTGGTGGAGGCCAATCCGTGCGAGGGCGTGCTGACCAACGTCATCGGCACCCGCAACGTGGCGGACGCCGCGCGCGCCGCCGGCTGCCTCGCCATGGTGTTGATCTCCACCGACAAGGCGATCCGCCCGACCAGCGTCATGGGGGCCGCCAAGCGCTTCGCCGAGACCTACTGCCAGGCGCTGGACGTCCTGCCGCCGCGCGACGGGACGGAGCATGCCACCCGCTACATGACCGTGCGCTTCGGCAATGTGCTGGGCTCCTCCGGCTCGGTGGTGCCGCTGTTCACCCGCCAGCTGGCAAATGGCGGCCCGCTGACCGTCACCCACCCCGACATGCGCCGCTATTTCATGACGGTGCGCGAGGCGGTGGAACTGGTGCTGCAGGCCTCTGCCCACGGCGCTACTCGTGCGGAGGATCGCGGCAAGATCCTGGTGCTGGACATGGGCGAACCGGTGAAGATCGCCGACCTCGCCCGCCAGATGATCCGGCTGGCCGGCTACCGGCCGGGCGTCGACATCGAGATCGCCTATACCGGCCTGCGCCCCGGCGAGAAGCTGTTCGAGGAAATCCTGACCGCGGCCGAGGCGCCGAGCCGCACCGAGGCCGACGGCGTCTTCCTCGCCTCCCCCCGGCTGATCGACTACGCGCTGATCAACCGCGCGGTGGGCGAGCTGGAGGCGGCGGCACGGGCCGGCGACGGCGAGCGGGTTCTGTCGATCCTGGGCACCGTGGTGCCCGATTTCCGCGCCGAGGCGGTGCTTCCGTCCGCTGCGACGCAGGCGTGATTCGGGCACTTATTCGGGGCGCGAAAAAAAGTGGGTCGCGGGGTGATTTTAAGCGCTTGCATCCCCCAAAGGCCTGTGGCATAACCCGCGCCACTTCGGGGGGCGGCCAAGCCTGGACGCCTCACCCGGACGCATCGCCCCGGCGATGATCGGTTATCGGGGCTGCCGTAGCTCAGTGGTAGAGCACTCCCTTGGTAAGGGAGAGGTCGAGAGTTC
>CBFGPE010000154.1:0-15859 GCA_965650625.1 uncultured Azospirillum sp.
GGACACGGGTTCACGCAGATCTTAGCTCGGCTTGTTCGGGGGTGATGTATCCGATGGCCGAGTGGGCACGTTGGCGATTGTAGTAGGTTTCGATGTAGGCGAACACCTCGCGGCGCGCCTGGTCGCGGGTTTCGAACCGAGTGCGGTGGACCAACTCGACCTTGAGGGTGTGGAAGAAGCTCTCCATGGGAGCATTGTCGTAGCAGCAGCCCTTGCGCGACATGGACTGCCGCATCCCGGCCGTCTGCAACAGGTCGCGGTAGTCCCGGGAGGCATACTGACTTCCGCGATCGGAATGCTGGATGAGACCCACAGCTGGCCGTTGGCGCTGGATGGCCATGACCAGGGCCGAAGTGGCGAGTTCGGCGCGCATATGGTCGCGCATCGCCCAGCCAACGATCTTCCGGGTCGCCAAGTCGAGGACAGCCGCCAGATACAGCCAGCCGTCAGCGGTGGGTAGGTAGGTGATGTCGGCAAGCCAGACCCGGTTGGGCTCGGCCACCTGGAAGGCTTGGCCCAGCAGATCGGGAACGACCGGCAGGCCATGGCGGCTGTCGGTCGTGACGGGCCGGAACCGGTGTGCGGCGGCACCCCGGATGCCGTGGCGGCGCATCAGACGCGCCACCCGGCCCCGGCTGGCGGCGACGCCCTCCGCGCGGAGAGCTGCATGCACGCGCGGGCTGCCATAGCGGCCATGGTGGCGACCATGAACGCGTCAGACCTCAGCCAGAAGCTGTCGGTTGGCAGCGGCCCGCTGGCTTTCCGGCCGCCCACGCCACGCGTAGTAACCGCTGGCGGACACCCCGAGCACCGAGCACATAAGCCGGGTCGGGAACTCGTCCCGGTGGTCCTCAATGAAGCGGAACCTCATCTCGGTGCTTCCGAGAAGATGCTGATGGCCTTTTTTGAAATGTCGCGTTCCTGCCGGGCGCGCTCCAGCTCGCGTCGCAGCCGCGCGATCTCCGCCGTCTGCTCGTCCGGCTTGGCCGGCATGGCGGCGCCGAATGTGGCGGCAGCGCCGGGCCGTGAGCGCGGCGGGTGGCCTTGAGCTACCCGTCGCCAGTTCCGCAACACCGAGGCTTGGAGGCCCAGCTCCCGCGCCACATGTTCCAGTGGCCGGCCGCTCCCTTCCAGCAGGGCAACGGCCTCACGCTTGAACTCGTCCGTGAAGGATCGCCTTGTCTTCGTCGTCATCAGACACCTTCCCGCTCCACTCGGAGCTTAGCTGAGATGTCCACCGAAACGGGGAAAGATCAACCGTAAGATGCCTCGGGTCAGCGGATCGTCCCGGCAGGTCATGCCCAGGATGATGTCGAAATGGTTACGTCCGGAGACTTCGACGAAGCCGGTCGGGTTCCCCTGACGCTCGAGCGCCGCCTGGTAGCGTGCCGTCTGCCATTTGAACTCGCCGGTGTCGCTCGGAGCGTAGCTCAGCAGCACCGGCAGGTCGGGGGGCGGCAGCCGGCGGAGCGGGCTGTTGGCAGCGGCGCTCTCCGCCGTCAGACGTGCCCACCCGTTGACATGGCAATGGCGCAGCGGCTCCAGGTCGTAGAGGCCGCTGATCAGAGTGGCACTCCTCACCGCGCCACGCGGCAGGCCGAAGCCATGCTGCCAGTCGTCCGCGGCCAGCATGGCGCCGAGATGCCCGCCGGCCGAATTGCCGCCGACATGGATCTGCGCCGAGTCACCACCGTAACGGGCGATGTTGGCATGGACCCAAGCCAGCGCGGCGCGGCACTGGCGCACCGTCTCCGCCAGTTCGACGCTGGGCAGCAGCGCGTAATTCACCGTCACCACCATCACGCCCTCCGCCGTGAACAGCGGCGCCATGAAGCCACTGTCGGCGGCGTCGAGCAGACGCCAGTAGCCGCCATGGACGAAGACGAAGACCGGCACCGGCCGATCGGCTCCCGGAACGCGGTAGATGTCCAACCGCTCCGGCTCGCTCGGGCCGTAGGGCACTCCAGTCTCGCAGGGCAGAGCCGCCTGGGCTTCCTCGGTGAGGCGGCGGTAGCGGGCCAGGATCGGCCAGATGTCGTCCACCGTGCCGCGGGCGTCGTATTCCCGGTCCAGCCGCGCCCGGTCGAAGTCGCGCCACGCCTCCGCATCAGACGCCGACATAGGCTTCCACCCGCTCTTTGTCGCGCGACAGGTCGTCGGAGCGGCCGGACCAGACGATGCGGCCCTTCTCCATCACGTAATGGCGGTCGGCGATGCGCATCAGATGGTCGATGTTCTTGTCGATCACCAAGATCGCCTGCCCTTCGGCCTTCAATCGCTCCAGGCAATTCCAGATCTCCAGGCGGATCAGCGGGGCTAGCCCTTCCGTTGCTTCGTCCAGGATCAGCAGGTGCGGGTTGGTCATCAGGGCGCGGCCGATAGCGACCATCTGCTGCTCGCCGCCCGACAGGGTGCGCGCCTTCTGCCGCCGCCGCTCATGCAGGCGGGGGAACAGCGCGAACACCCGCTGCAGAGTCCAGGGGGTTGCGTGACCGGCGCGGTTGGCAGCGGTGGCGACCAGATTCTCCTCCACCGTCAGGGTGGGAAAGACGTGCCGCCCCTCCGGCACCAGCCCAAGGCCGAGCGCGCCGATGCGGTGCGCCGCCAGCCCCTGGATCGCCTTCCCGCGCAAGGATACCCAGCCGCTGGACGGACGGACCAGACCGGTTACCGACTTGACCAACGTGGTCTTGCCCATACCGTTGCGGCCCATCAGCGTCACCATCTCCCCCGGTGCCACCGCCAGATCGACGCCGAACAGCACCTTGCTGCGGCCATAGCCGCTCTCCAGACCGGTGACCTCAAGCATGGATCTTCTCCTCCCCCAAATAGGCAGCGCGCACACGGGGGTCGTTGCGGATCTCCCCCGCGGTGCCCGACGCGACGATCCGCCCGGCGACCAGGACCGAGATGCGGTCCGCCAACGCGAACACCGCGTCCATGTCGTGTTCCACCAGCAGGATGGTCACCCGCCCCTTCAACTGGCGCAGGATGGAGACCACCTGCCGTGAGTCCGAAGCGCCCATGCCGGCCATCGGCTCGTCGAGGATCAGCACCTGCGGCTGGAGCGCCAGCGCCACAGCCAGTTCGAGCTGGCGCATCTCGCCGTGCGACAGATCCTCGACCAGCGTATCGGCCCGCGCGGTCAGGCCGGTGGTGGCAAGGGCGTGGCGCGCCGGGTCGCGCAGCCGGGCGTCGCTGCGGGCGTCGGTCCAGAAGCGGAAGGAATGGCCGGCGCGCGCCTGCACCGCCAGCGCCACATTGTCCTCCACCGTGGAGCCGTGAACCAGCTGCGTGATCTGGAAGGAGCGGCCGAGACCGGCCAGAGCGCGGCGTTCCACCGGCCAACTGGTGACGTCGCGCCCGTCCAGCAGGACCATGCCGGTGTCGGGGCGTAGCTCTCCAGTGATCTGCCCGATCAGGGTCGATTTGCCGGCCCCGTTCGGGCCGATGACTGCATGCAGTTCGCCCGCCGCGAGATCGAGCGACAGCCCGTCGGTGGCGATCAGGCTGCCGAAGCTCTTGCGCAGGTCGCGCAAGGACAGGGCCGGGCTCATCGCCGCACCTTTCCGAACATGCTCAGCAGCCCCCCTTCGAGAAGCAGCACGACCAGCACCAGGATCGGCCCCAGGATCAGCATCCAATGCTCGGTCAGATCGGCCAGCCAGACCTCCAGCAAGATAAAGGCGGCGGCGCCGATCACAGGGCCGATCAGGGTTCCGACCCCGCCCAGCACCACCATCACCATCACCTCGCCGGAGCGGATCCAGCTCAGCATCTCCGGGCTGACGAAGCGGGACTCGTTGGCGGCGAGCGCGCCGGCCAGACCGGCGATGGCGCCGGACAGCAAGAAGGCGGCCAGCCGGTAGCGGGTGACGTCGTAGCCCAGCGCCCGCATCCGCCGCTCCGACATGCGGGCTCCCCGCAGCACCATGCCGAAGCGGGCGTTGGTCAGCCGCTTCAATCCGAAGAAGACCAGCAGCAGCATTGCGAGGCAGGCGTAGTAGAAGACCGCCGGATCGGACAGCGCTAGCCCCGGCACATTGTTGCGGGCGGACATGATGAGGCCGTCGTCGCCACCGTAGTACTTCAGCCCGACCACGACGTAGAAGATCATCTGGGCGAAGGCGAGCGTGATCATGATGAAATGGACGCCGCGGGTCCGCAGGCTGAGGAAGCCGATCGCCAGGGCGGCCAGCCCCGACACCACCATCGCCAGCGGCAGCGTGACCAGTCCCGACCGGCTGCCGGCGAAACCCAGGATCGGCACGCCCTCGTCCAGGTGGAAGCCCAGGACCGCCACGGTGTAGCCGCCCAGCCCGAAGAAGGCGGCGTGACCGAAGCTGACCAGCCCGCCATAGCCGAGCACGAGGTCGAGGCTGAGTGCCAGCATCGCCATGATGACGATGCGGGTTGTGAGGGTAACCAGATAGCTGTCGTTCAGCAACTGCGACAGCGGTGGGACCAGGGCGAGGACGGCGAACAGGGCCGCCGCCTCCATCAACGGCCGCTGTGACGGACGGCGGATGCCGGCCGGCGCGGCGGTGTTTGCGACGAGTGCCATCAGCGTTGCTCCGGAAACAGGCCCTGCGGGTGCAGGATCAGCACCACCGCCATGACCAGATAGATCGCGACCGAGGCCACCGACATGCCGAGCGCGTCAGCGACCGAGCTGCTGAACAGCAGCTTGAACAGGCCGGGCACAAAGGCGCGGCCCAGCGTATCGACCATCGCAATCAGCATCGATCCGGCGAAGGCCCCCTTGACCGACCCGACCCCGCCGACCACGACGACGACGAAGGTCAGGATCAGGATCTGTTCGCCCATGCCGATCTGGGTGGACTGGATCGGGGCGGCGAGGATGCCGGCCAGCCCGGCCAGCGCAGCACCCAGCGCGAAGACGGTGGTGTAGAGCCAGGCGATGTTAACCCCCAGCACCGCCACCATGTCCCGGTCGCTGGCCCCGGCCCGTACCAGCATGCCCAGCCGCGTGCGCTCCACCAGCAGGTGCAGTGCGACCGCCACCGCGGCTCCCACCCCCATCACCACCAGCCGGTAGACCGGATAGGACAGCCCCGGCATCAGTTGAACCGAGCCGTTGAGCCAGTCCGGTACCGAGACCAGCAGCGGGGCGCGGCCCCACAGGATGGTGGCGAGTTCGTTGGCGGTCAGGATCAGGCCGAAGGTCGCCAGCACTTGGTAGAGATGGTCGCGGTGGTAGAGCCGGCGGAAGATCGCCATCTCCACCGCCAGCCCGACTGCGGCGGCCCCGGCCATGCCGCCGAGGATGCCCAGCGGCAGCGACCCGGTGCGGGCGCCGACAGTGGTGCCGACGAAGGCTCCGATCATGTAGAGCGACCCGTGGGCAAGATTGATCAGCCCCATGATGCCGAAGATCAGCGTCATCCCGGTCGCCAGCAGGAAGAGGGTGAAGCCGAGCTGAACAGCGTTCAGCGACTGTTCGAAGAGAAGTTGCACGGGAACGGCCTCCCGGTGAGTGGCGTCTGGAGGTCCTCTCCCGCCTCTCGCGGAAGCGAAACTTCCGCTGACGGCGTCAGGCGGATCGAAGATCCGCTGAGAGCTTCGGAAGAGGGAGGGGACCCACGAAGTGGGGAGGGTGAGGGTTGTTGCTTACAGCTTGCACGCCTCGGCGTGCGAGTCGCCACGGACCTCGAAAATCAGGTCGCCGGTCTGCAGCGCCACCTGTCCATCGGCGCCGGCCACCGCCTTGACCTGATACCAGGCCTGGACCGGATGCTGGTTGGGGCCGAAGCGGAAACTGCCGCGGGTCAGCTTGACCACCGACGACAGCATGGCACTGCGGAAAGCGTCCGGCTCCAGCTTGCCCTCCGTCTTGCGCAGGGCGGCACCGATCAGCAGGGCGGCATCGTAGCCTTGGCTGGCATAGACGCTGGGGCCGCGACCGTAGATCTTGGTGAAGGTCTTGACGAACTTCTGGTTGATCGGATTGTCGAAGTCGGTGTTCCAGTGGGTGGACCCGAGCAGCCCGGCGGCGGCCGGGCCGGTGGCGGCGACGGTGCGCTGCTCCAGCGACGGTTCCGACAGCACCATCGGGATCTCGTCCTTCAGGCCGGCCTGGGCGTACTGCTTGAGGAAGGCGATGCCCTGACCGCCGGAATGAGCCTGGAACACCACATCGGGCTTCAGCGAGCGGACCTTGGCGATCTCCGCTGAAAAGTCGGTCTGGTCGAGGCGGGTGTAGATCTCCTCCATCACCTCGCCCTTGAAGAAGCGCTTGAAGCCGGCGATGGCATCCTTGCCGGCGGGGTAGTTGGCGGCGAGCACAACGGCGCGCTTGTAGCCCAGGTTGGTGGCAAGCTGCCCGGTCGCCTCGTGCAGGGAATCGTTCTGCCACGCGGTCTGGAAGTAGTTCTTGTGGCAACCCGCCCCGGCATATTGCGACGGCGCGCCGTTCAGCCCGACGAACAGCGCGTTCTTCTCCAGGATCGCCGGCACCGCGGCGAGGACCGCGTTGGAGAAGATCATGCCGGTGAACAGCCTGACGCCGTCGCGCTGCATCATCTTCTCGGCGATCTGACGGGTGGTGGCCGGCTTGAGGTTGTCGTCCTCCACCAACACTTCCACCGGGACATTGCCCAGCTTGCCGCCGCCCTCCTTGACCGCCAGCAGGAAGCCGTCGCGCACGTCCTCGCCCAGATAGCCGGCGGTGGTGGACAGCGTGGTGATGAAGCCGATCTTCACCGCGTCCGCCGCCAGCGCCGGTCCGGCTGCGGACGCCGTCAGCGACAGCGCCATCAGGCTTGCAGCGAGCATTTTGCCTGCCGTCATGTCCCTTCTCCCTCTTGTCACGGTCTGGTTGGATTTTTTGCGCGGCCGTCCGCGCCGCGCCCACAGCCGGGGCGGCGGGCGGGAACCCGGCCGGATTTGGAAACTGGAGTGCGGGGACAGCTTCCCCCCGCCTCACATTCCGATCAAATGAGTTTTCTCGAATTGGCTATTCAAAGATTGAATAGCGAGCGCCACTCCGCCTCTTCCCGGCGCAGCGTCTCGGCGACGATGCGCATCTCGGCCAGCAAGGCCTCGCAGACCGGCGACAGCTCGCTGCCGGCACGGCGGGAGATACCGACCGGTCCCAGCGTCTCGGTCAGCGGAACGGGCAGGATGCGCACTTGCCCGCTCTTGGCCAGGGTGCGGATGGCCTGGAACGGCATGACGCCGATGAAGTTGGCCTCGAGCAGCAGGCGCAGGTTGTTGACCAGCGACACGCTTTCGATCACCTGCGACGGGGTGGCGAGGTCGACGTCGTAGAACACCTTCTCCACCTGTCGGCGCAGGGTGGTTTCCGGCAGCGGCAGGATCCATTCCCAGGCCGCCAGATCGGCAAGCGAGGGTTTGTCCCGCTCGGCCAGCGGGTGCTCCGCCCGCACCACCAGACAGGCGATCTCCCGATAGAGCGGCTCCTGCTCGATCCCCTCGCGCTCACGGTATTCTGGCAGACGGCCGACCACCACGTCCAGTTCGCCCCTGCGCAGCGCCGGCACCAGGATGTCGTTAGCCCCTTCGCGCACCGCGACCAAGACGCGCGGGCGCGCCTTCTTCAGCCGGATGATCGCTTCCGGCAGCAGCCGGACCGAGGCGGCAATCAGCGAGCCGACCGCCACCCGCCCGCCCGCGCCGTCGCGCAGATCCGACAGCTCCTCTTCGGCATGGGTGAGCTGGGCCAGCACCAGCCGGGCGTGGCGGGCGAGTGCGGTGCCGGCGGCGGTCGGCTCCACCCCGCGGTTGGTGCGGTCGAACAGCGGCGATCCCACCGCCGCCTCCGCATCCTGCAAGGTCTTGGTGACGGTCGGCTGGGTCAGGTTCAGGTGCTGCGCGGCACGAACGATGCTGCGGTACTGATCGACCGCGACGACGACGTTGAGCTGGCGCAGGGAGAGGCGGCGGACGAGCGACATGGCGCCATGCTATGCCACCGCTATTCCGATTGTGAATAGCCAATTCGATAAATCTCATTTGATCGGAATGCCAGGGCCGGCCATCCTGCCTGTCATCGGGCCGCCGCAGCCACGGCCGCCCCACCCCGACAGCATCCGCCGCTTGGACGGAGCCGCCCCACCGCGGCCCCGCAAGACCACCTGTATTCCCGGAAGAAATGGACAGGCCATGAGGGCTTTGCTTCGCAACTATGTCGGCGGCACCTGGGTCGAGACCGGCCGGACCTTCGCCAACATCAACCCAGTCAACGGCTCCAGGGTCTGCGACGTGTCGGAGGCCGATGCCGTCACTGTCGCACGCGCCGTCGAAGCCGCCCGCCGGGCGCGCGAGGGCGATTGGGGGCGGATGAGCGACGAGGAGCGCGCCGCCCTGCTACGCCGCGTCGCGGACCGGATCGAGATGCGCTTCGACGATTTCCTGGAGGCGGAGATCGCCGACACAGGCAAATCCCATCCGCAGGCGCGCACCATCGACATCCCGCGCGGGGCAGCCAACTTCCGCATCTTTGCGGATCTGATCAAGGCCTACCCCAACGAATCCTACGAGATGGCGACCCCCGACGGGGCCGGCGCGCTGAACTACTCGATCCGCCGGCCGCTGGGGGTGGTGGCGGTGATCGCGCCGTGGAACCTGCCGCTGCTGCTGCTGACCTGGAAGGTCGCCCCGGCGATGGCCGCCGGCAACGCGGTGATCGCCAAGCCGTCCGAAGAGACCCCATCCACCGCCACCCTGCTGGCCGAGGTTATGGACGAGGTCGGCGTACCGGCCGGCGCCTTCAACCTCGTCCACGGTTTCGGCCCGGACTCGGCGGGCGAGTTCTTGACCCGCCACCCGGACGTGGACGCGATCACCTTCACCGGCGAAAGCCGCACCGGAACCGCGATCATGAAGGCTGCGGCGGAGCGGGTGAAGCCGATCTCGTTCGAACTCGGCGGCAAGAATCCGGCGGTGGTGTTCGCCGACTGCGACCTGGATGCCGCGATTGCCGGCGTGGCGCGGGCGGTCTTCACCAACTGCGGCCAGGTCTGCATGTGCACCGAACGGGTCTATGTCGAGCGCCCGATCTTCGACCGCTTCGTCCGCGGCCTTAAGGAAAAGGCGGAGGCGCTGACCCTCGGCCGCCCCGGCGATACCGGCGTCGATACCGGCCCGTTAATCTCCGCCGGGCACCGCGACAAGGTGCTGTCCTATTACCGGCTGGCGGTGGAAGAGGGAGCCACGGTCGTCTCCGGCGGCGGGGTTCCCCGCTTCGGCGACGAGCGCGACCAAGGCTTCTTCATCCAGCCCACGGTTTGGACCGGCCTGTCCGACGAGGCCCGCGTCTGCCGCGAGGAGATCTTCGGTCCGGTCTGCCATGTCGCCCCCTTCGATACCGAGGAGGAGGTGATCCGCCGGGCCAACGACACCGACTTCGGCCTGTGCGCCTCGGTGTGGACGCAAAACCTGTCGCGCGGCCACCGCGTCGCCAAGCAGATCACCGCAGGGCTGGTCTGGGTCAACAGCTGGTTCCTGCGCGACCTGCGCACCCCCTTCGGCGGCGTCAAGCTGTCGGGCATCGGGCGCGAGGGCGGCATTCACTCCCTGAACTTCTATTCCGAACCCTCCAACATCTGCATCAAGCTGTGAGGAGTCACATGAGCGACCCCGTCACCAAAGCCGCCGATTCCCTCTGGGAAGCTGGCCGGACCGGCCGGGCCTGTGCCCCGGTCCGCGCCTTGCTGAGCGAGAGCGACGTCGAATCCGCTTACGCTGTCCAGGAACACAACACCGAACGGCGTCTGGCCGAAGGGGCTCGGCTGGTCGGGCGCAAGATCGGCCTGACCGCCAAGTCGGTGCAGGCGCAGCTCGGCGTCGATCAGCCCGACTACGGCATGCTGTTCCACGACATGGACGTCGCCAACGGCGGCGAAGTTCCCTGGAGCCGACTGATTCAGCCGAAGGTGGAGGCGGAGATCGCCTTCATCATCGGCCACGATCTCGACGACGACCGGCTGACCACCGCCGACCTGCTGTCTTCCATCGCCTGGGCGGTGCCGGCGCTGGAGATCGTGGACAGCCGGGTGGAGGGCTGGAATATCCGGATCGCCGACACCGTAGCCGACAACGCCTCGTCCGGCCTGTTCGTGCTGGGTCACGAGATGCGGCGGCTCGATGCCCTGGACCTGATCGGCTGCGGCATGGCGCTGGAGCGTGACGGGGAACTGGTCTCCTCCGGCGCCGGGGCCGCCTGTCTGGGATCGCCGGTCAACGCCGCCCTGTGGCTGGCAAGGGTGATGGCGCGCGCCGGCCGACCGCTGAAGGCAGGTGACGTGGTGTTGTCGGGGGCGCTGGGGCCGATGGTCCCGGCGACGCCGGGAGCGGCGTTCGAGGCGCGGATCGAAGGGCTCGGCACCGTCCGGGTCGGCTTCGGCAAAGAGGAAGCCCGATGAGCAAGGTGAAATGCGCCATCATCGGGTCGGGCAACATCGGCACCGACCTGATGATCAAGATCCTGCGCCTGTCGCAGACGCTGGAGCTGGCCGCCCTGGTCGGAGTCGATCCGGAATCCGACGGCCTCGCCCGCGCCGCCCGCATGGGGGTGGCGACCACGGCGGACGGGCTGGACGGGTTGAGGGCGATGGCGGTCTACCCGGAAATCCGCATTGTCTTCGACGCCACCTCGGCCAAGGCGCATGCTCGCCATGACGAGGTCCTGCGCGCAGACGGCAAACAGGTGATCGACCTGACCCCGGCGGCCGTCGGCCCCTACGTCGTGCCGCCGGTCAATCTTAACCAGCATCTGGCCGCCGGCAACCTTAACATGGTGACCTGCGGCGGGCAGGCGACCATCCCCATCGTCCATGCGGTCAACCGAGTGTCCAAGGTGCATTGGGGCGAGATCGTCGCCTCCATCGCCTCCAAATCGGCCGGACCCGGCACCCGCGCCAACATCGACGAGTTTACCGAGACCACGGCCCGAGCCATCGAGACGGTGGGCGGGGCCGCCCGAGGCAAGGCCGTCATCATCCTGAATCCAGCCGAGCCGCCGCTGATCATGCGCGACACCGTCTATTGCCTGTGCGATGACGCCGACACAGACGCCATCCGCGCCTCGGTCGAGGAGATGGTAGAGACGGTGCGTGGCTACGTTCCCGGCTACCGGCTGAAGCAAGCGGTGCAGTTCGAACACATCGGCAACAACGATCCGCTGCACATCGCCGAGCTCGACCGTGCCTTCACCGGGCTGAAGGTCACCGTCTTTTTGGAGGTGGAGGGTGCGGCCCACTACCTGCCGGCCTATGCCGGCAACCTCGACATCATGACCTCGGCGGCGCTGAAGACAGCGGAACGTCTGGCCGACCGGCGCGACTGGGGCGGAAAGGCCAACTGAGATGTCCACGATTCCCGACCGACTCTACATCCAGGACGTCACGCTGCGCGACGGCATGCACGCCATCCGTCACCGCTACGATCTGGGCCATGTCCGAGCCATCGCCGAGGCGCTGGACGATGCCGGCGTCGATGCCATCGAGGTGGCGCACGGCGACGGGCTGGCCGGTTCCTCCTTCAATTACGGCTTCGGTGCCTGCACGGACTGGGCCTGGATCGAAGCGGCGGGCAAGGTCTGCCGCCGGGCCAAGCTGACCACGCTGCTGCTGCCGGGCATCGGCACCATCGAGGATCTGAAGCGGGCGCGCGACCTCGGCGTCGTCTCGGTGCGGGTGGCGACCCATTGCACCGAGGCCGACGTCTCGGCCCAGCACATCGCCGCTGCCCGCGATCTCGGCATGGACATCTCCGGCTTCCTGATGATGAGCCACATGACGACGCCTGCGGCGCTGGCTGCCCAGGCCAAGAAGATGGAGAGCTACGGCGCCCACTGTGTCTACGTCACCGACAGCGGCGGTGCGCTCACCATGCAGACGGTGGCCGACCGCTTCGCCGCCTATGACGAGGCGCTGAAGCCCGCCACAGAACGCGGCATCCACGCCCACCACAACCTGTCGCTCGGCGTCGCCAACTCGGTGGCCGCGGTGGAAGGGGGCGCGCACCGGGTGGACGCCTCGCTGGCCGGTATGGGAGCCGGGGCCGGCAACGCGCCGCTTGAGGTGTTCATCGCCGTTGCCGACCGCTACGGCTGGAGCCACGGCTGCGACCTGTTCAAGTTGCAGGACGCCGCAGAGGAGTTGGTCCGCCCGCTCCAGGACCGCCCGGTGCGGGTGGACCGCGAGACGCTGACGCTGGGCTATGCCGGCGTCTATTCCAGCTTCCTGCGCCATGCCGAGCGCGCCTCGCAAACCTACGGGGTGGAGACGCGCGAAATCCTGGTCGAACTCGGCCGCCGCGGCATGGTCGGCGGGCAGGAGGACATGATCGTCGACGTGGCGCTCGACCTGCTCGCCCGCAAGGAGGCCGCGGAATGACCATCTCTTTGGAGCAACTGGCCGAAACGGTGGACGAGGCGGCGCGCACCGGCACCGCCATAGCGCAGCTCACCGACGTCCATCCCGATCTCGACGCCGCTGCCGGCTATGCGGTGCAGCGCCTGTCGATCCAGCGCCGGCTGAACCGGGGCGAACGGCGGATCGGCATCAAGATGGGGCTGACCTCACGCGCCAAGATGCGGCAGGTCGGCGTTGCCGAGGTGATCTGGGGTCGCCTGACCGACGCCATGCGCATCGAGGAGGGCGGGGAGATCGCGCTGGTCGGCCGCGTCCATCCGCGGGTCGAGCCGGAAATCGCCTTCCTGCTGAAGAAGCCGCTTTGCGGCCGGGTCAGTCCGGCAGAAGCGTTGGCGGCGGTGGAGGCGGTGGCCCCGGCGATGGAGATCATCGACAGCCGCTACCGCGACTTCAAGTTCAACTTCGCGGATGTGGTGGCGGACAACGCCTCCTCCTCCGGCCTGATCCTGGGGGCGCCTCGTCCGGCCGGGACCGACATCGCCAACCTCGGCATGGTGATGCGCTTCGCCGGGCAGCCGGTGCAGGTCGGCTCCTCCTCCGCCATCCTCGGCCATCCCTTGCGCTCGCTGGTCGCCGCCGCACGACTGGTGGCGGTGGCGGAGGAGACTCTGTCGCCCGGCGACATCGTGCTGGCCGGTGCGGCGACCGAGGCGGTGGCCCTGCGCCCCGGCCAGCATGTCCGCACCGACATCCAGGGACTGGGCTCCGTCTCCTTCATCGTGCGGGGAGAAGTGCCATGACGGTCAAGGCGACCCTGGTCGCGGGCAAGGCGACGCCGCGCGGCCGCTTTCCCCACATCAAGCGGGCGGGCGATTTCCTCTACGTCTCCGGCACCTCGTCGCGCCGGCCGGACAACAGCTTCACCGGGGTGGCGGTGGACGCGATGGGTGCCACCGACCTCGACATCCGCGCCCAGACCCGGGCAGTGATCGACAACATCGCCGACATTTTGCGGGCCGAGGGCGCCACTCTCGGCGATCTGGTGGAAGTCACCGCGTTCCTGGTCAACATGAACGACTTCAAGGGCTACAATGAGGTCTACGCCGAGTATTTCGACGAGACCGGCCCGACCCGCACCACGGTCGCGGTCCACCAACTGCCGCACCCGCACCTGCTGATCGAGATCAAGGCCGTGGCCTACAAACCGCTGCCGCGGCCGTAACCGGGGGAACCAGACGATGGCGCGTCTTCAAGGCTTCAATTTCCAGAGATGGATCGACGAGCACCAGCACCTGCTGAAGCCGCCGGTCGGCAACCAGCAGATCTGGGAGAACGCCGACCTGATGGTGACGGTGGTCGGCGGTCCCAATCGGCGCACTGACTACCACGACGATCCGGTAGAGGAGTTCTTCTATCAGATGAAGGGCGACATGGTGCTGAAGGTGGTGGACAACGGCGAGTTCTACGAGGTGCCGCTGCGTGAGGGGGACATCTTCCTGCTGCCGCCGCACGTCCGCCACTCGCCGCAGCGGCCGATGGAAGGGTCCATCGGTCTGGTGGTGGAGCCCAAGCGCCCGCCCGGCGCGCTCGACGCCTTCGAATGGTACTGCTTCGAGTGCCGCCACCTCGTCCACCGGGTGGAGGTCAGCCTGGTCTCGATCGTTCGCGACCTGCCGCCGCTCTACAAGGCGTTCTACGAGAGTCCCGACAAGCGCGTCTGCCCGCACTGCGGCACCGTCCACCCCGGCAAGGAACCACCGGCCGGCTGGGTGACGCTGTAGTTTTGTACCCTTTCCCGTCTCGGGAGGGGGTTGGGACCCACGAAGTGGGGAGGGGGAGGGTAGTTCGAAAATCAGCGTCTTCTCCGCGCCCAACCCTCACCCGGCGCCTCAGGCGCCATCCTCTCCCGGGGCGGGAGAGGGTTACCAATCCACCCGATGTAAGGACCCGACATGTCCCTCGTGATCGACATGCACAGCCACTTCCTGCCCGAATCCTGGCCGGACCTTGCCGAGCGGTTCGGCGAGCCGGACTGGCCGTGGATGAAGCACCATGGCGGCGGGCGTGCCACGGTGATGGTCGGCGACAAGCCGTTCCGTCCGGTCTATTCCGCCTGCTGGGACGTCGCCGAGCGGCTGGAGGAGATGGACCGCGACGGCATCGACCATCAGGTGATGTGCGCCACTCCCGTCCTCTTCGCCTACATGCGCCAGCCAAGCCATGCGCTGGACTGCGCCCGCCTGTTCAACGACATGGCGCTTGAGATGTGCGCGCGCTCCGGCGAGCGGATCCATGCGATGGCCCAGGTGCCGTTGCAAGACATCGACGCCTCCTGCCGCGAGATCGAGCGGGCCATGGCCAACGGCCACATTGGTGTGCAGATCGGCAACCATGTCGGCGAGAAGGATTTCGACGACGAGGGGATCCTGACCTTTCTGCATCACTGCGCCGATATCGGCTGCCCTATCCTGGAGCACCCGTGGGACATGATGGGGCGGGAGCGGATGAACCGCTACATGATGCAATGGCTGGTCGCCATGCCGGCGGAAACCCACCTGTCGATGCTGTACCTGATCCTATCCGGGGCGCTGGAACGGCTGCCGCAGAGCCTGCGCATCTGCTTCGCCCATGGCGGCGGCAACTTCGCCTTCACGCTGGGCCGGGTGGACAATGCCTGGAAATACCGCGACATCGTGCGCGAGAAGTGTCCCAGCCTGCCGTCCAGCTACTTGAAGCGCTTCTGGGTGGATTCCGCCGTGTTCGACGAGAACGCTCTGCGCTATCTGGTGAACATGATGGGCGACGACCGGGTGATGTTCGGCACCGACTACCCCTTCCCATTGGGCGAGCAGCGGATGGGCTCGCTGGTGCGCGGGGCCGCCAGCCTGTCCGCCGCCGAAAAGAGCCGAATCCTGGGGCTGAACGCGGTGGACTTCTTCGGCCGCGACTTCGCCGCGGTTGGCCGTGTGGCTGAATCGCCGAAGCACGACAGCAGCACGGCAATGGTGTTGAACAGTTCGCGCGGGGCGTAGTTACCGGGCGCCGCACCCGCAGCCAGGATGCCACCGGCCACGCTCGGATCCTCCGGCACCGAATTGCCGCCCTCGTACGCGCGGCCAATCAAGAGCGGCGATCAGCTCAATTGCTGCGAAGGTCGCTTGCAATTTCGAGACGTTGCGCGGCTGGGTCCGGCAGGCTGCACGCGACCAGGGCAAGCGGTCCGTCCAAGGCGCCTGCCCGCTCGCGAAGCAACGCAGAATTGAGTGTTACTATCCGACGGGTCTGGGATGCGAACGTCCAGGTCTACGGGGGGCGGAATGTCTGGCGGCGGCGTGTTGCAGGGAGGTGAGCGGGGTAAGAGATCGCCCCAGCCCCGTTGCTGATCAGGCGAGACGGACGGAGTTCGGGCGTCCAAGTTCAAGCATGCGGTTGAGGGCCATGTGGAGTTGCCCCGGCTCGGTGGACGGGTTGGGGCTTGTTTCACTCCGTGGGGCTGGGTC
>CBFGPE010000155.1:0-15767 GCA_965650625.1 uncultured Azospirillum sp.
TGCCGCAGCTGGTCGCCGCCTTCCACTCGCTGGTCGGTCTGGCCGCCGTCTTCGTCGCGCTTGCCGCCTTCTATTCGCCCGAGGCCTACGGCATCGGCGTCCGCGGCGCCATCGCCAAGGGTTCGCTGATCGAGATGGCGCTGGGCACTGCGGTCGGTGCGATCACCTTTACCGGCTCCATCGTCGCCTTCGCCAAGCTGCAGGGTCTGGTCACCGGCAAGCCGCTGGTCTTTCCGATGCAGCACCCGCTGAACGCGGCGCTGGGCGTGCTGACCATCATCCTGATCGGCTGGCTGGTGCAGTCGAACGCCGATGCGGCGATGTGGCTGATCGTGGCGGTCGCCCTTGCCCTTGGCTTCCTGCTGATCCTGCCGATCGGCGGCGCCGACATGCCGGTGGTCATCTCGATGCTGAACAGCTACTCGGGCTGGGCGGCCTGCGGCATCGGCTTCACCTTGCAGAACAATCTGCTGATCATCACCGGTGCGCTGGTCGGCTCCTCGGGCGCGATCCTGTCCTACATCATGTGCAAGGGCATGAACCGCTCGATCTTCAACGTCATCCTCGGCGGCTTCGGCGGCGAGGCTGCCGTGGCCGGCGGTGAGGCCAAGGGTCCGCAGGGCAGCGTCAAGGCCGGTTCGGCCGAGGATGCCGCCTACATCATGAAGAACGCCCAGTCGGTGATCGTGGTGCCGGGCTATGGCATGGCGGTGGCCCAGGCCCAGCATGCGCTGCGCGAGATGTCCGATGCGCTGAAGCATGAGGGCGTCGACGTGAAGTACGCCATCCACCCGGTGGCGGGCCGCATGCCCGGTCACATGAACGTGCTGCTGGCGGAAGCCAATGTGCCCTACGACGAGGTGTTCGAGCTGGAGGACATCAACCGCGACTTCGGTACGGCGGATGTGGCCTTCGTCATCGGCGCCAACGACGTGACCAACCCGGCTGCCAAGACCGACCCGTCGAGCGCCATCTACGGCATGCCGATCCTGGACGTGGAGAAGGCCAAGACGGTGTTCTTCATCAAGCGCGGCATGGCGGCAGGCTATGCCGGTGTCGAGAACGAACTGTTCTTCCGCCCCAACACCATGATGCTGTTCGGCGACGCCAAGAAGGTCACCGAAGAGGTCGTGAAGGCGATGGAAGCGTAACGGGGGTTGTTCGACAGGAAAGCGCGCCGCTCCGGTTGGGGCGGCGCGCTTTTTTATTGGAGAGGTGTCGGCTTTGATTGCCCCCTCCCTAACCCTTCCCCGCCTTTGGCGGTGGAGGGGACTGCCGCCGCTTCGCATAAGGCACCCTCTCCCTCGAAGAGGGGAAGGGTTGGAGAGGGGGCATTCGTCAGCCGACGCTATCCCACCACCAAATCGTCCAGCCGGAACCCCGCGATCTTGTAGATCTCCTCCAGCGCCCGGCCGAACTCCACATCCGGGTCGTTCGCCACGCGCTCGCGCATCGCCGCCAGGATCTCCTGCTTGCTGCTGAAGCGCACCGCCATGATGAAGGGGAAGCCGAAGCGCTCGCGATAGGCGCGGTTCAGGTCGCGCTGTTCCTGCGCCTCCGCCTCCGTCAGCTCGTTCAAGCCCGCCCTCGCCTGCTCAGTCTGCGAAAAGGCGGTCAGGTTGGCGGGGCGGCTGGCGCGGTCGGCGAGGTCCGGGTGGGACAGGATCAGCGTGCGCTGCCGCTCCGGTCCCGCAGCACGCACGATGTCGGTCATCGCCGCACGCAGGCCGGGGGCATCGGCGAAGGGTCGCTTGTCCCAGGCGGCCTCGGCCACCCAAGGGCTCTCCTCGAACACCGCGCCCAGCGCTGCGACGAAGGCGGGGCGGTCCATGCGGTTCAGATCGTCCAGGCTATAAGGCATCTGCGCTCTCACTTCGCGGTGTAGGGGTGTTCGGCGATCCAGTGGCGGGCGATGTCGAGCCGGGTCGCCACCCACGCCTTGTCATGGCTGCGCACATAATCGAGGAAGCGCGCCAGCGCCGCCGCGCGGCCGGGACGCCCGACCAAGCGGCAATGCAGGCCGACCGACATCATCTTCGGCGCCGTCTCCCCCTCCGCATAGAGCGTGTCGAAGCTGTCCTTCAGGTAGGCGAAGAACTGGTCGCCGCTGTTGAAGCCCTGGTTGGTGGCGAAGCGCATGTCGTTGGCGTCGAGCGTGTAGGGCACGATCAACTGCGGCCGGCCATGGCTGTCGTCCCAATAGGGCAGGTCGTCGGCATAGGAGTCGGCGTTGTAGACGAAGCCGCCTTCCTCCGCGACCAGCCGCCAGGTGTTGGGGCTGCAGCGGCCGAGATACCAGCCGAGCGGACGTTCGCCGGTGACGCGGGTGTGGAGCTCGATGGCGCGCAGCATGTGCTCGCGCTCCACCTCGGGCGGCAGATGCTGATAGTCGATCCAGCGCCAGCCATGGGTGGCGATCTCCCAGCCGGCGGCCTTCATCGCGGCGACCACCTCGGGGTTGCGTTCCAGCGCCATGGCGACGCCATAGACGGTGACCGGCAGGCCGCGTTCCGTGAACATCCGGTGCAGCCGCCAGAAGCCGGCGCGCGAGCCGTATTCGTAGATCGACTCCATGTTCATGTGGCGGGCGCCGGGAATCGGCTGGGCGCCGACGATCTCCGACAGGAAGGCCTCCGACGCGGCGTCGCCGTGGAGGACGCAGTTCTCGCCGCCCTCCTCATAATTGATGACGAACTGCACCGCCACCCGGGCACCGCCCGGCCAGTTGGCCTGCGGCGGGGTGGCGCCATAGCCGATCATGTCGCGGGGGTAGCCCTGGGGCTGGGCGGTCTCGGTCATCGTCGTCTCGCTTGCTGCGGTCGAAGCGGGGACTACGCTAAGCCATTGACGGCAGGGGGTTCAATCGGCGGATTGGGCGCGGGGCTGAAGACAGTTTCCGGATTTCGGAGGGTGGGCAGGGGAGGGAGGTTGGGCTTAAGCTGCGGCATCCAAAGATGCATCGTCCGGGAGACCGCACAGCCATGGGCCGCCTGACCACCCACGTCCTCGACATCGCCGCGGGCCGTCCAGCGCCGGGCATGCGCATCCGCCTGACGGCGCTGGATACCGGCACCGTTCTCGGCGAGTTCACTACGAACGCCGACGGCCGGCTCGATGCCCCGGCACTCCAGGGCGAGGATTTCAAACCCGGACGCTATGAACTGCTGTTCATGGCCGGCGAATATTTCCGCCGCATCGGCGTCATCTCCGGGGTCGGGCCGGACTTCATCGACGAGGTGCCGCTGCGCTTCGGCATCAAGGACGCCGCCCAGCATTACCATCTGCCGCTGCTGGTTTCGCCCTGGGCCTATTCCACCTATCGCGGCAGCTGACGCCCTCTCCCCCGTTCGCGCCGCTTTCCAGCCTGTGGAAAAGGCAACCCGTTGATTTGCCGTACCCACCATCCGCGCGCTTAGCTGTCCTCAGGAACAATCGCGTTTGGTGAGGAGTCGAGCGATGGCGAGAATGACGGCGGCGGAAGCGGCGGTGCGGGTGCTGGAGCGGGAGGGCATCGACGTCTGCTTCGGCGTCCCCGGCGCCGCGATCAACCCCTTCTACGCGGCGATGCAGCGGCGGGGCACGATGCGCCATGTGCTGGCCCGCCATGTCGAGGGCGCCTCGCACATGGCCGAGGGCTATACCAGGGCCAATGCCGGCAACATCGGCGTGTGCATCGGCACCTCCGGCCCGGCCGGCACCGATATGATCACCGGCCTCTATTCGGCGATCGCGGACTCGATCCCGATCCTGTGCATCACCGGTCAGGCGCCGCGTGCCCGCCTGCACAAGGAGGATTTCCAGGCCATCAACGTGCCGGACATCGCCAAGCCGGTGACCAAGTGGGCGCTGACCGTGCTGGAGCCGGCGCAGGTGCCCTATGTCTTCCAGCAGGCCTTCCATCTGATGCGCAGCGGCCGGCCCGGCCCGGTGCTGATCGACCTGCCGATCGACGTCCAGATGGCGGAGATCGAGTTCGACGAGGAGGCCTACGAGCCGCTGCCGGTCTACAAGCCGGCGGCCACCCGCCAACAGGTCGAAAAGGCGCTGGCGATGTTCGCGGCGGCGGAGCGGCCGCTGGTGGTGGCCGGCGGCGGCATCATCAACGCCGATGCCTCCGACAAGCTGGTGGAGTTCGCCGAACTGCTGGGCGTGCCGGTGATCCCGACCTTGATGGGCTGGGGCACCATCCCGGACGACCATCCGCTGATGGCCGGCATGGTGGGGCTGCAGACCGCCCACCGCTACGGCAACGCGACGATGCTGAAGTCCGACTTCGTGCTGGGTATCGGCAACCGCTGGGCCAACCGCCACACCGGCTCGGTCGAGGTCTATACCAAGGGCCGCAAGTTCGTGCATGTCGACATCGAACCGACCCAGATCGGCCGCGTCTTCATGCCCGACCTCGGCATCGTCTCTGACGCCGGTGCAGCGCTGGACATGTTCATCGCGGTGGCGAAGGAGTGGAAGGCCGCCGGCAAGTTCAAGGACCTCGGCGCCTGGGCCAAGGACTGTCAGGGCCGTAAGCGGTCGATGCACCGCCGCAGCGACTTCGATCAGGTGCCGATGAAGCCGCAGCGCGTCTATCAGGAGATGAACAGCGCCTTCGGCCAGGACACCACCTACGTCACCACCATCGGCCTGTCGCAGATCGCCGGCGCGCAGTTCCTGCACGTCTACAAGCCGCGCCACTGGATCAACTGCGGTCAGGCCGGCCCGCTGGGCTGGACCCTGCCGGCGGCGCTGGGCGTCCGGGTGGCCGATCCGAAGCGGCGCATCGTCGCGCTGTCCGGCGACTACGACTTCCAGTTCATGATCGAGGAGCTGGCGGTCGGCGCCCAGCACAAGCTGCCCTACATCCATGTGCTGGTGAACAACGCCTATCTCGGCCTGATCCGGCAGGCGCAGCGCGCCTTCCAGATGGACTTCCAGGTGCAGCTGTCCTTCGAGAACATCAACGCGCCGGAGATCGGCGTCTATGGCGTCGACCATGTCGCGGTGGCCGAAGGGCTGGGCTGCAAGGCGATCCGCGTCACCGAACCGGACCGCATCCAAGACGCCTTCACCCAGGCCCAGGCCTGGATGGACGAGTATCAGGTGCCGGTCGTCGTCGAGCTGGTGCTGGAGCGGGTGACCAACATCTCCATGGGCACCGACATCGACAACGTCACCGAGTTCGAGGAGACGCTGGACCTGCCGGTGGACGAGAGCGAGACGGTCCTGGTCTGATCGTCACCTCTTCCACAGGAAGGGGCGCGCCCGGCGGGGCGCGCCCCTTCGCTTTTTTACGTTCCGCCGCTCAGGCGATGGCGAAACAGCCGGTTCCGCTTCCCACACCCGTGTCGAGTGGATAGCCGATCGCCGCCAGGCTCTCCGCCGAAAACACCTCCGCCGGGTCGATGCTGTTCAGCGTCACCGAGGTCGGGATGCCGTAGATGTCGGCATCGAAGTTGCCCGGCCCTTCGCGGAAGCGCCCGAAATTGGCCACCGCCTGTCCCCCCTCCACCGGGATGAAGGTCGCCTCGTCTTCCAGGTTCAGGTCGCCGATCAGCGCGCCGGCGGGGTCGTCCAGATAGATCTGCGCCCGAAGCCAGACCTGCTGCCCATTCGCCGGATCGGTCGAGGTGCCGGGGGCGATGACGGCGAGGAAATCCTGCGGCACGAGTGGCGGCGGCGGGTCATTCACATACTCGCGGTACAAGGTGCCGTCGCCGATCACCAGCGTCGTCCCGTCGTCGGGCAGGACGCTGGCCTGGACGACATGCTCAATCTCGGTGTCGCCGACCTGGGCCGACAGCAGGAACTGGTTGGGCTGGTCGTCGAAATACCGGCGGTAGGTGGTGCCGTCGGTGCCGACCACCGGGGCGTCGAACGTCATGGCAACGGTCAGGCGGAACGGGGCGCCGGTATGCACCTCCTCATCCAGAAAGGGGACGGCGAGGTCGATCACGCCCTGGACATCGACGACATACAGGCCAGCGTAGGGATCGCTCCCATTGCCTCCACCTCCGCCGTCGCCATCATGGCCGTGCCCCCAGCCGTCGCCGTAGTGATGCGGATGACCACGGCCGTGCCGGCCTTGATCGGACAGATCGCTGTGGCCCATACTTCCCTCCCGGAATAAACGTTTCCGTTGTTAATTGCTGCAGTTTGCGCGACCTCTCGTTGACGATAGGACGCGGACCCGCCGACGCCCGGCTGAGCATCGGTACATATCTCCGCCCGCATCGCCGGATGGGGGAATGTTTGCGCTGCAGCGCTCCGAATGGGAGTGGCAGTTTCCCAGCGGCGGGTGTGCCGTGCTAGCCTCCGTCACCAACCCGTAACCCATTGGTCCGGCCCGATCGTCCGGCCCAAATGTCCGGCAGGGAGTCCGCGCGAGCATGGCGTTGCTTGAGAACATGCGCATCTTCGTCCGCGTCGTCGAACTGGGCAGCCTGTCGGCCGCCGGACGGAACCTGCGCATGTCGCCGGCCATGGTCAGCCACCGCATCCAGCAGCTGGAAACCCATCTCGGCGTCCGGCTGCTGAACCGCACGACGCGGCAGCTGCAGGCGACCGAGACCGGCATGGATTTCTACCAGAGCTGCCTGGAGGTGCTGGAGGCGGTGGAGCGTGCCCACAGCAGCATCGCCGCCGGGTCCGGAGTGCCGTCGGGCAGTGTGCGGGTGACGGCGCCGCTGGGCTTCGGCCGCCGCATCCTGGCGCCGCTGGTCCCCGACTTCTGCGCCGCCCACCCGCTGGTGGAAGTGCGGCTGCGGCTGTCCGACCATCTGCTGGATCTGCTGCGCGAGGCGGTGGACGTGGCGGTACGGATGGCGGCGCTTAAGGATTCAAGCTTCGTCGTGCGTAAGATCGCCGATGTGCGGCGCGTTCTGGTGGCCGCTCCCTCCTACCTGTCGGAGCGTGGGACACCTTCAATGCCGGCGGACCTGTCCGGCCACAACTGCCTGCTGCTGCGCTTTCCCGGCACCCAGCAATATCAATGGAGCGTGCTGGAGAATGGCGAACCGGTGAAGCTGCCGGTGTCGGGCCGCTTCGACGCCGACGACGGCGACGTGCTGACCGGCTGGGCGCTGGACGGTCGCGGCATCGCCATGAAGCCGCTGTGGGAGGTGGCCGAGCATCTCGCCAGCGGCGCGCTGGTCCCGGTTCTGCCGGACTTTCCGCCGGAACCGGTGACGCTGGCCGTGCTCTATCCGCACCGGGCGCTGGTGCCGGCCAAGGTGAGGGCCTTCGCCGACCATATGGTGCCGAAGATCAAGGCGGCGCTGACGGCGATCTCGCCCGATACGATCCAGTAGGCCGGTGAGTCCCGTCATTTCCTGAACGATCGCGCAGATCTTGCGAACGCCCGCGCATTCAGCGTTCGGCGCCCGGCATCTATCGTTTTCGTCCACCACAACGGAGACGACTCATGAACAGCTCAGCACCCACGCCGAAGGTCGTGGCGATCACCGGTGCCAGCAGCGGCATCGGCGAGGCGACGGCCCTGCGTCTGGCCGCGTCCGGCGCGAAGCTCGTCCTCGGCGCCCGCCGGACGGATCGGCTGGAAACGCTGGCTCAGCGCATCGCGCAGGCCGGCGGCGAAGCGGTCTTCCTGCCGGCCGATGTCCGTCGGCGCGGCGACCTGTCCGCTCTGGTCGGGCTGGCGTGCGAGCGGTTCGGACGGCTCGATGTCCTGATCAACAATGCCGGGATCGGTCCGATCTCGCCGCTCGACGAATTGCGGGTCGAGGATTGGGAAGACATGGTCGACGTCAACATCAAGGGCGTGCTCTACGGCATCGCCGCGGCGCTGCCGGTCTTCCGCGCCCAGGGAAGCGGCCATTTCGTCACCACGGCATCGACCGCCGCGCACCGCACGGTGCCGACCATGGCCGTCTATGCCGGGACGAAGGTCGCCGTCCGCACGATCTGCGAAGGGCTGCGGCAGGAGGCCGGCGAGACACTTCGGGTGACGGTCGTGTCGCCGGGCTTCGTTCGCACGGACTTTATCGACGGCATCAACAATGCGGAGGTGCGTGCGCGGCTTGCCGCATCACGCGACGCGCTTGGGATTCCGCCGGACGCCGTCGCCCGTGCCATCGCTTTCGCCATCGACCAGCCTGCCGATGTCGACATCAACGAGATCATCGTGCGCCCCACCGCGCAGGCCTGATCGCCGCGCCGACAGCCCGGTTGCCGCATGCCGGTTGCGGTAGAGGCTCGGTGCCATCCCGAAGGTCCGCTTGAAGGCGTTGCTGAAAGCGCTTTCCGACATGTAGCCGAGCGAGAGCGCCAGGGCCGACACCGGCGTCGTGTCGCAGCACAGCTCCCGCTCGGCCAGCCGCATGCGCCAATTCAGCAGATAGGTGAGCGGCCCGACCCCGGCTGCCGCCTTGAAGCGTACGGCGAAGGCCGTCCGCGACATGCCCGACGCCCGCGCCAGTTCCCCAAGCTGCCAAGCGTGGCCAGGATCGCCGTGCATCAGTCGCAGGGCGGGAGAGAGGCGCGGGTCGCGCAACGCGCCGGCCCAACCTGGACCGAGCGGGCCGGATGTGGCGAGATGGGCGCGGATGATCTGGACGAACAGCATCTGCGCCAACTGCCCCGACACCAGCATGGTGCCCGGCCGTCCTCCGGCCAACTCGGTCCCGAGTTGCTCAAGCAGCCAGCGCATGGCCGGCGCCTCCGGCGCTCCCGACCGAACATGGATCAGCGGCGGCAACACGTCGCGGAGCAGGTGGCCACGGGTTGGGTCGAGCGTGACATGCCCGCCGACCGCCAGGAACTCCGCGCCGTTCCCGACCGTCACCCGGCCCCCCTTCGTCGGATCGCCGGCCGCCGCAGCGAAGGCGGCGGCGCCGTCCTCCGCCGACAGCGCAAGGTCGCTGCCGAGCCGAAAAGGCCGCTCCGCGGCCAGCATGATCACGTCGCCAGTGTCGAGGTGACGCGGCTCATCGATTCCGTCCACCGCCAGCCAGACGTCGCCCGTCATGATGGCGATGAACTTGATCATCCCCGGCGGTGGGAAGCGCAACGCCCAGTTCCCGCCGGCCGCCAGCCGGCCGGACACGGCGCAGCGGCTGCCCGCCAGCGTCAGGATGTCCGAGAGTGGATCGCCGTCCGCAGAAGGGCGGACCTCCACCTCACACCCCCCGTGACCGCACCAGCAGCACCCGCGCCTCTTCCGCCGCGCGGGTCAGGTGGGGCAGGAACTGCACCTCCATCTCGGGGCAGGTGACGCGGGCGGCCTGGGCGCTGATGTTCATCGCCGCGACCACGCCACCCGACGCGGTGCGGATCGGCACCGCAATGGAGCGCAGCCCCAGTTCCAACTCCTGGTCCACCAACGAGAAGCCGCGGTCGCGCACCCGCTCCAGTTCGCGCTTCAGCGCGTCGGCGGCGGTGATGGTCCGTTCCGTGTAGGGCTTCAGCGGCACCCGCGCCAGATAGGCGTCCAGCTCCGCCTCCGGCAGTGCCGCCAGCAGGACGCGGCCCATCGATGTGCAATAGGCGGGCAGGCGGCTGCCGACATTCAGCCCGACCGACATGATCCGCTTGGTCGCCGCGCGGGCGATATAGACGACATCATCCTCGTCCAGCACGGCGGCGGAGCAGGATTCCTGCACCGCGCCGCTGACCTGTTCGATCAGCGGGTCGAGGATCGTCGCCAGCGGGGCCGACGACAGGAAGGAATAGCCCAGCGCCAGGATCTTCGGCCGCAGATGGAAGGTCCGGCCGTCCGATCCGGCATAGCCCAGCTGCATCAGCGTCAACAGGCAGCGCCGCGCCGCCGCCCGCGGCAGGCCGGTGATCTTGGCGATGTCGGCGATGGTCAGGTTCGGCTCCCGCTCCGTAAAGGCGCGAATCACCGACAGCCCACGGGCCAGAGAGGTCATGAAGTTCGGGTCGGACGCTTCCTCCGCCGCGCCGGACGAGGGCTCGTCCGCGGCCTTGGCCAGATGCTGAGTGTCGGCCATGCGATGGCTCCTTCCCCGAAGAGCGGTCCTAGGACGGCCAAATTAGGGCGATTACCGCGCAATAGCCAGAAAAATCGAACAAAACTGCCCGGAACTCCGTCTGCGGCAGAAATAGTTCGAGGTGCCCGCAATTGATGTTGCGGGTGTCTGGCATCTGGTATACCGTATCGATAATTCAAAACGACGCGCCGCTCACAACGACGCAGCGGAGAGCGGTCATCCGAACGCTCGCACAGGAACGCTCACGACAACAAGCGGCGCCGATGGCGTCGGCGCGCAAAGGGTCGGAAACGTGATGAACCGGGAAAGATTCAGTGTTGAGCCCCTCGAACAGGGGATGAGCTTCAAGGCCAAGGCCTACCAATCGCTGCGACAGGCCATCACGCAGATGAACATCTACGGCCAGAGCAACGAGATCAGGTTGGACGAACGCCGACTGTGCGAGGCGTTGGGTGTGAGCCGCACCCCGGTGCGCGAGGCGATGGCGCTGCTGGAACAGGAGGGGTTCATCCGCTCCCAACCGCGGCGCGGGATCTTCGTGGTGCGCAAGACGAAGGCCGAACTGGTGGAGATGATCACTGTGTGTGCCGCCCTGGAAGGCATGGCGGCACGCTTGTTCGTCGAAAACGCCACCACGGAGAAGCTGGAACTTCTGCACGCCGCGTTCGACAAATACACGAAAGCCGAGTTGGCGGAACATGTCGCCGAGTATTCGGACGCCAACATCGTCTTCCATCAAAGCATCGTCCAGGCTTCGGGCTCCACTCTGATCTCGGACCTGACCGACCGCTTCTTCATCCATATGCGTGCGATCCGCCGCGCGACGATGGGCCTCGGCGACCGTGCCGACCAGTCCATCCACGAGCATCGGGACATCATCGAGGCGCTTGCCGCCCGCGATGCCGATCTCGCGGAACGCCGCGTCCGGGAACACACGCTCGGTCTCGCACAGTACGTGGAACGGCATTGCGCCTTCCTCGACTAACCGATCTTGAACCTTTTTGGAGCCTCGGGGAGGAGTCACCCATATGTCTACTGCGGCTGCAACGATCACTAAGAACCAGGCCACGGAAGCATCTGTTGTCGAAGACGCGCCGGCGCTGACCGACGGCTTCCAGCTCGTCATCGACGCGCTCAAGCTCAACGACATCAACAACCTGTATGTCGTCCCCGGTATTCCGATCTCCGACCTGCTGCGCATGGCGCAGGCCGAGGGCATGCGCGTCGTTTCGTTCCGCCATGAACAGAATGCCGGCAACGCCGCCGCGATCGCCGGTTTCATGACCAAGAAGCCGGGCGTCTGCATGACGGTTTCGGCGCCGGGCTTCCTGAACGGCCTGACCGCGCTGGCGAACGCCACGACCAACTGCTTCCCAATGATCCTCATCAGCGGCTCGTCGGAGCGCGAGATCGTCGACCTGCAGCAGGGCGACTATGAGGAGATGGACCAGCTCGCCATCGCCAAGCCGCTCTGCAAGGCCGCTTTCCGCATCCTGCACGCCCAGGACATCGGCATCGGCGTGGCGCGTGCCATCCGCGCCGCCGTGTCGGGCCGTCCGGGCGGCGTCTATCTTGACCTGCCGGCCAAGCTGTTCTCGCAGGTGGTCGATGCCGCCGAGGGCGCCAAGTCGCTGGTCAAGGTGGTCGATCCGACCCCGGCGCAGTATCCGTCGACCGAGGCGGTCAACCGCGCGCTCGACCTACTGAAGGGCGCCAAGCGTCCGCTGGTCATCTTCGGCAAGGGCGCCGCCTATGCCCAGGCTGACGAGACGATCCGCTCCTTCGTCGAGAAGAGCGGCATCCCCTTCCTGCAGATGAGCATGGCCAAGGGCCTGCTGCCCGACACCCATCCGCAGTCGGCCGGTGCCGCCCGCTCGCTGGTGCTGCAGGAAGCCGACGTGGTCATGCTGGTCGGCGCCCGCCTGAACTGGCTGCTGTCGCACGGCAAGGGCAAGACCTGGGGCAAGCCCGGCTCCAAGAAGTTCATCCAGGTCGACATCGAGCCGCGGGAGATGGACAGCAACGTCGAAATCCATGCTCCGCTGGTCGGCGACATCGCGTCGGTCATGGAAGTGATGCTGAAGGGCATCGACGGCGGCCTGACCCCGCCGACCGAGTGGATGGCCACCGTGGCGGCCAAGCGTGAGCAGAACGTCGCCAAGATGGCGCCGAAGCTGATGAGCAACGCTTCGCCGATGAACTTCCACGGTGCGCTGGGCGCTCTGCGCCGGGTCATCAAGGAGCGGCCGGACGCCATGCTGGTCAACGAGGGCGCCAACACCCTCGACCTCGCCCGCGGCATCATCGACATGTACGAGCCGCGCAAGCGTCTGGACGTCGGCACCTGGGGCGTGATGGGCGTCGGCATGGGCTACGCCGTCGCCGCGGCGGTGGAGAGCGGCAAGCCGGTCCTGGCGGTTGAGGGCGACAGCGCCTTCGGCTTCTCCGGCATGGAGGTGGAGACGATCTGCCGCTACAACCTGCCGGTCTGCATCGTCATCTTCAACAACAACGGCATCTATCGCGGGACCGACGTCAACCCGACCGGCGGTGACGATCCGTCGCCGATGGTCTTCGTCCCCGGTTCCCGTTACGACAAGATGATGGAAGCCTTCGGCGGCGTCGGCGTCCATGTCACCAACCCGGACGAGCTGTACCGCGCGGTCAGCGAGGCGATGGACAGCGGCCGTCCGACCCTGATCAACGCCGTCATCGATCCGGCGGCGGGCACCGAAAGCGGCAACATCGGCAGCCTGAACCCGACCAGCTCGGTCCGCAAAATGCCGTCCTGATAGGACGGCCTCAGGAAGCCAAGCGGCCACACGACTTTAAAAAAGCAGGGGGAGAGATACATGGGCAAGGCACTTCAGGGCGTGCGGATTCTCGACTTCACGCATGTGCAGTCGGGACCGACCTGCACCCAGTTGCTCGCCTGGTTCGGCGCCGACGTCATCAAGGTGGAACGGCCGGGCGAGGGTGACATCACCCGCAGCCAGCTGCGCGACCTGCCGGACGCCGACAGCCTGTATTTCACCATGCTGAACCACAACAAGCGGTCCATCACCCTCGACACCAAGACGCCCAAGGGCAAGGAGGTGCTGGAGGCTCTGATCAAGACCTGCGACGTGATGGTCGAAAACTTCGCCCCCGGCGTGCTCGATCGCATGGGGTTCACCTGGGAACGTATCCAGGAACTGAACCCCGCGATGATCGTCGCGTCGGTCAAGGGCTTCGGTCCGGGGCCGTTCGAGAACTGCAAGGTGTACGAGAACGTCGCCCAATGCGCGGGCGGCGCCGCCTCGACCACCGGCTTCGACGACGGCCCGCCCATGGTCACCGGCGCCCAGATCGGCGACAGCGGCACCGGTCTGCATCTGGCGCTGGGCATCGTCACCGCGCTGTACCAGCGCAAGGAAACCGGCCGGGGCCAGAAGGTGCTGGCCGCCATGCAGGACGCCGTGCTGAACCTGTGCCGCGTCAAGCTGCGCGACCAGCAGCGTCTGGCCCATGGGCCGCTGAAGGAATACCCGCAATACCCGAACGGCGCGTTCGGCGACACGGTGCCGCGCGCCGGCAACGCGTCGGGCGGCGGCCAGCCGGGCTGGATCCTGAAGTGCAAGGGCTGGGAGACCGATCCCAACGCCTACATCTACTTCATCGCCCAGGCTCCGGTCTGGAAGTCGATCTGCAAGGTCATCGGCAAGGAGGAGTGGATCACCGATCCCGACTACGCCACCCCGGTGGCCCGCCTGCCGCGGCTGATGCAGATTTTCGGCACGGTGGAGGAGTGGACCAAGACCCTGACCAAGTTCGAGGTCATGGACATCCTCAACAAGTACGACATCCCCTGCGGCCCGATCCTGTCGATGAAGGAGATCGCCGAGGACAAGTCGCTCTACGAGACCGGCACGCTGGTCGAGGTGGAGCATCCGACCCGCGGCAGCTACCTGACGGTCGGCAACCCGATCAAGCTGTCCGACAGCCCGACGGAGGTCACCCGCTCCCCGCTGCTGGGCGAGCATACCGACGAAATCCTGCGTGACGTCCTGGGTTTCGGCGAGCGTGAGATCGTCGAAATCCGCGACAGCGGCGCCATCGGCGTCGTGGAGCGGTTAGCGGCGGAGTAAAGGTCCACGCTTCGATGCCCCCTCCCTAACCCTCCCCCTCTATCGGACCGGCCTCCGGCCGGCCGAGGGGAGAGGGGACTGCCGCCGCCCTGGCACTTAACCCCCTCTCCCGCGATCGGACCGGCCTTTGGCCGGCCGAGGGCGGGGGAGGGTCGGGGAGGGGGCAAAACGTTACACCCATAGTGCCTTCGCATATTCAAACGCGCCTCCCTCTCCCCCGACCGTCCCCTTCCCGGTCGCCTGAGAGCCGAAGCCCGCAGTTTTTAAAAATCCGCCGCCCGTCAGCCGATGAATTCCCGGCTCCCCGCGGCATCCAAAAGACCATTCCCGACAGGGTTGAGACGAAAATCATGAACATTCACGAATATCAGGCCAAGGAACTGCTGCGGGGGTACGGCGTCGCCGTTCCGCGCGGCGGCGTGGCCTTCACCCCGGAAGAGGCTGAATCGGTCGCCCGTGAACTCGGCGGTCCGGTCTGGGTGGTGAAGTCGCAGATCCATGCCGGCGGCCGCGGCGCCGGCCGGTTCCAGGACAACCCGAACGGCAAGGGCGGCGTCCGCGTCGTCAAGTCGGTCGAAGAGGTGGCCGCCAACGCCGCCGAGATGCTGAACCGTGTGCTGGTCACCAAGCAGACCGGCCCCGCCGGCAAAGAGGTCAAGCGCCTCTATGTCGAGGAAGGCGCCGACATCAAGCGCGAGCTGTATCTCGGCCTGCTGATCGACCGCGCCACCGGCCGCGTCACCATCATCGCCTCGACCGAAGGCGGCATGGAGATCGAAGAGGTCGCCCACAACACGCCGGAGAAGATCGTCAAGGTCGCCGTCGACCCGGCCACCGGCATCCAGGGCCATCACACCCGCAAGGTCGCCTTCGCGCTGGGCCTGGAAGGCAAGCAGGTCGGCGCCGCCGCCAAGTTCATCCAGGCCGCCTACAAGGCGTTTACCGAGCTGGACTGTGCGATCGTCGAGATCAATCCGCTGATCGTCACCGGTTCGGGCGACATCCTGGCGCTCGACGCCAAGATGAGCTTCGACGACAACGCGCTGTTCCGTCACAAGGACGTCGCCTCCCTGCGCGACGAGGCCGAGGAAGACCCGGCGGAGATCGAAGCGGCCAAGCACGAGCTGAATTACGTCAAGCTTGACGGCAACATCGGCTGCATGGTGAACGGCGCCGGTCTGGCGATGGCCACCATGGACATCATCAAGCTGTATGGCGGCGAGCCGGCCAACTTCCTCGACGTCGGCGGCGGCGCCACGAAGGAGCGCGTCACCGCGGCCTTCAAGCTGATCCTGTCCGACAGCAACGTCGAAGGCATCCTGGTCAACATCTTCGGCGGCATCATGCGCTGCGACGTGATCGCCGAGGGCGTGGTCGCCGCGGCCCGCGACGTGCAGCTGCATGTCCCGCTGGTGGTGCGCCTGGAAGGCACCAACGTCAATCTGGGCAAGAAGATCCTGGTCGAATCCGGCCTGCCGATCCTGTCCGCCGACAATCTGGACGACGCAGCCAAGAAGATCGTCGCCGCCGTCAAGAAGGAGGCCGCGTGAGATGGCTGTTCTCGTCGACAAGAACACGAAGGTGATCTGCCAGGGCTTCACCGGAGCCCAGGGCACCTTCCACTCCGAGCAGGCCATCGCCTACGGCACCAAGATGGTCGGCGGCGTCACGCCGGGTA
>CBFGPE010000156.1:0-15654 GCA_965650625.1 uncultured Azospirillum sp.
TCGACCGCCTGGCCGGCACCTGGACCTATTGGGGCTGGAAGGGCGGCTATTTCGACACCGAAGCTGATGCCCGCACCTTCTTCGACGAGATGCGCTTCATGCTGGCCGCCCAGATGGCGGCCCCGAACAGCCCGCAGTGGTTCAACACCGGCCTGCACTGGGCCTACGGCATCGACGGCCCGAGCCAGGGCCACTTCTACGTGGATTTCAAGACCGGCCTGCTGACCTCGTCCGCCTCGGCCTACGAGCATCCGCAGCCGCACGCCTGCTTCATCCAGTCCGTCGCCGACGATCTGGTGAACGAGGGCGGCATCATGGACCTGTGGGTGCGTGAGGCCCGTCTGTTCAAGTACGGCTCGGGCACCGGCTCCAACTTCTCCAAGCTGCGCGGCGAGGGCGAGAAGCTGGCCGGCGGCGGCAAGTCGTCGGGCCTGATGAGCTTCCTGAAGATCGGCGATCGCGCGGCCGGCGCCATCAAGTCGGGCGGCACCACCCGCCGTGCGGCCAAGATGGTCACGGTGGACATGGACCATCCGGACATCGAAGGCTACATCGACTGGAAGGTGAACGAGGAGCAGAAGGTCGCGGCGCTCGTGACCGGCTCCAAGATCTGCCAGAAGCACCTGACGGCGGTGATGGCCGCCGCCCAGTCGGGCCTGGACCCGAAGGAGAACAAAGAGCTCAAGAAGGCGATCCTCGCCGCCCGCAAGGATCAGGTGTCTGAGAACTACATCCAGCGCGTGATCCAGTTCGCCGGCCAGGGCTTCACCTCCATCGAGTTCAAGACCTACAACACCGACTGGGATTCGGAAGCCTACCTGACGGTCTCCGGCCAGAACTCCAACAACTCCGTGCGCATCTCCAACGAGTTCGTGCAGGCGGTGCTGGACGATGCCGACTGGAACCTGATCGGCCGCACCAACGGCAAGGTGGTGAAGACCGTCCGCGCCCGCGACCTGTGGGACAAGGTCGGCTACGCCGCCTGGGCCTGCGCCGATCCGGGCGTGCAGTTCGACAGCACCATCAACGAGTGGCACACCTGCCCGGCCTCGGGGCGCATCAACGCTTCGAACCCGTGCTCGGAGTACATGTTCCTCGACGACACCGCCTGCAATCTGGCGTCGCTGAACCTGATGTCGTTCCGTCTGAAGGACGGCTCCTTCGACGTCGAGGCGTTCGAGCATGCCTGCCGGCTGTGGACCATCGTGCTGGAAATTTCCGTGCTGATGGCGCAGTTCCCCTCGAAGGAAATCGCCCAGCTCTCCTACGAGTTCCGCACGCTGGGCCTGGGCTTCGCCAACCTCGGCGGCCTGCTGATGGCGTCGGGCCTGTCCTATGACAGTGACGAGGGCCGCGCTTACTGCGCCGGCATCTCCGCCGTCATGACCGGCGTCGCCTATGCCACCTCGGCCGAGATGGCGCAGGAGCTGGGTCCGTTCCCGGGCTTCGAGGCGAATCGCGACCACATGCTGCGGGTCATCCGCAACCATCGCCGTGCCGCCAACGGCGAGATGAACGGCTATGAGGGCTTGGCGGTCGAGCCGGTGCCCTTCGTCGCCGATCTCTGCCCGGACCAGGAGCTGGCTCTGGCCGCCGTCCGCGTGTGGGACGAGGCGCTGGAACTGGGCGAGGCCCACGGCTACCGCAACGCCCAGGCCACCGTGGTCGCCCCGACCGGCACCATCGGTCTGGTGATGGACTGCGACACCACCGGCATCGAGCCCGACTTCGCCCTGGTGAAGTTCAAGAAGCTGGCCGGCGGCGGCTACTTCAAGATCGTCAACCGGCTGGTGCCGGAGGCGCTGAAGACGCTCGGCTACACCCCGGACCAGATCGAAGAGATCGCGCTCTACGCCGTTGGCCACGGCACGCTGAAGAGCGCGCCGGGCGTGAACCACGAGTCGCTGAAGGCCAAGGGCTTCACCGACGAACTGCTGGAGCGGCTGGAGGGCAACCTCGCCACCGCCTTCGACATCAAGTTCGTCTTCAACCGCTGGACCATCGGCGCCGACTTCTGCACCCAGACGCTGGGCATCCCGGCCGAGACGCTGGACGCCCCGGGCTTCGACCTGCTGAGCCACATCGGCTTCACCAAGGCGCAGATCGAGGCGGCCAACACCTTCTGCTGCGGCGCCATGACGCTGGAGGGTGCGCCCTTCCTGAAGGACGAGCATCTGTCGGTGTTCGACTGCGCCAACCCCTGCGGCCGCATCGGCAAGCGCTTCCTGTCCTGGGAATCGCACATCACGATGATGGCGGCGGCGCAGCCCTTCATCTCCGGCGCCATCTCCAAGACCATCAACATGCCGAACACGGCGACGGTCGACGAGTGCAAGGACGCCTACCTGATGTCCTGGCGCCTGGGCCTGAAGGCCAACGCGCTGTACCGCGACGGCTCCAAGCTGAGCCAGCCGCTGCAGGCCGCCCTGCTCGACGACGAGGAGGATGGCGAGGCGATCGAGGCGGTCATCGAGGCGCCGGCCGCCGCCCGCGCCCAGATGGTCACCGAACGCATCGTCGAGAAGGTGATCGAGCGGGTGGTCGAGCGGAAGAGCAGCTCGCGCGAGCGTCTGCCGCACCGCCGCAAGGGCTACACCCAGAAGGCCAATGTCGGCGGCCACAAGGTGTATCTGCGCACCGGCGAGTATGAGGACGGTCGCCTCGGCGAGATCTTCATCGACATGCACAAGGAAGGCGCCGCCTTCCGGTCGCTGATGAACAACTTCGCCATCGCGGTGTCGATCGGCCTCCAGTACGGCGTGCCGCTGGAGGAGTTCGTGGAGGCCTTCACCTTCACCCGCTTCGAGCCGTCGGGCATGGTGACCGGCAACGACACCATCAAGATGGCGACCTCGGTCATCGACTACATCTTCCGCGAAATCGCCATCTCCTACCTGAACCGCACCGATCTGGCGCACGCCACGCCGGAGGATCTGGTGCCCTTCACGGTGGGCAGCGGCGACAAGCAGGGCGACCTGCCGGACACCCAGGTGCAGCCGTCCGACATCGTCCGCCGCATCGCGTCGACCGGCTATGTCCGCAACAACCTGCGCGTCCTGCATGGCGGGCAGACCCAGCGGGCCAGCGCCGCAGCGGCCTTCGCCGCCACCGGCACCGACACGGCGGCCGTGAGCGTCACCGCCTCGGCCGGTACCCAGGCTTCCGCCCAGGCTGCCATGTCGGCCAGCCCGGCGGTCGCTGCCGCCACCGCCCAGGGCCATGTCGCCGCCACCGCGGCCACCGGCACGGCCTATGGCGGCAGCACCAGCGATCAGCGCTTCGACCGCATCCGCGAGGCCCGCGCCCGCGGGTACGAAGGCGATCCCTGCGGCGAGTGCGGCAACATGACCCTGGTCCGTAACGGCACCTGCCTGAAGTGCGACAGCTGTGGGTCAACCACTGGCTGCAGCTGATCTTCCACAGAGCGCTCCCCCGGGAGCCTCGGCGGATGATGAAGGATGAAGGGGAGGGAGCGGGAAACCGCTTCCTCCCTTTTGCTTGTGTACGAACAAAATCGCTGCCCGCTGTTTGGAATTATTCTCGTGTGGATGCAACAGGATGGCCGGATCATGAGGAGCCTTGACCGCGCCGCGTGTGTTCATGTTAGCTGATTTCCCTGGGGCGCCGGCACGGCGTTCCCGAAGCATGTCCGGAGGGATCAGGGGTCATGGATTCGGCCGGGACCGCGCTGGACGACCGCCTGCCGTCCGATCGCCTGTTGCGGGCAACCGCCGCGCAATGGAACGCGGCATTGGTCTGGACATCGGCCGACGGCACCATCGTCGGCGCCAACCCCGGTTTCGCCCGGCTGGCTGGCATCCCTCTGGATGCACTGATTGGCCGCCCGCTGCCCGGCCTGCTCGATTTCGGTGGTCGTGACTGGCAGGCCGTGTGGGATGGGGCGCAGGAGAACGACCATCCACCGCCCGGCACCGGCGCCTTGCGCGTTCCCCGTCGGGATCCGGTCCCGGTCGATCTGCATTGGCAGCATCTGACCGACGGCGACGATGTCCTGCTTCTCTGCGAGATGCGCGATTTCGACGAACGCGAACGGGCGGAGGCGGTGGCACGCCTGCAGCAGAATGTCCTGGAACTGGTGGCCGCCGGCCGGTCGTTGAAGCAGGTTCTGGATTTCCTCTGCCGGCAGGTCGAGGCCTGCGCGCCGGAGGTTGCCTGTTCGGTGATGCTGCGCGACGACGAGAACCGCATGCGGGTCGCCGCCGCCCCCTCGCTGCCCGCCGTCTATGCCAACGCCATCGACGGGCTGGTCATCGGTCCCGACGTCGGCTGCTGCGGCAGCGCGATGAGCCGGGGCGAGGCGGTGATGTCCGTCGACATCGCCGAAGACCCGCGCTGGGCACCCTACCGCGAGGTGCCGCTGGCCCATGGGCTTGCCGCCTGCTGGTCCAACCCGATCAAGGGGCGGGATGCCCGGATGCTGGGCAGCTTCGCGCTTTATTACCGCGAACCGCGTCCCGCCGCCCCTTTCCACCGCCGGCTGGTGGAGGCCTGCGTTCATCTGTGTGCGCTCGCCATCGAACATGACCGGGCGCGGGCGGAGATCAACCGGCTGGCCTATTTCGACACGTTGACCGGGCTGCCCAACCGCCAGCTCCTGGCTGACCGTGCCACTGCGGCCCTGGCGCTGGCCGGACGCACGCGGCAGCCGGTGACGCTGATGTTCCTGGACATCGACCGCTTCAAGACCGTCAACGATTCGCTGGGCCATGCGGTCGGCGACCGGCTGCTGGTGGAGGTGGCGACCCGGCTGGAGCGATTGTTCATCGAAGGCGACACTCTGGCCCGGCTGGGTGGGGACGAGTTCGTAGCATTGCTGCCGGGTTGCGACGCCGCCCATGCCTCGCTGCTGGCCGAACGGGTGCTGGCCACCCTGTCGGTGCCGCTGACGGTCGTCGATCTGACGCTGACCCCGACCGCCAGCATCGGCATCGCCGTGCATCCCGACGATGGCATGGATTTCGACACGCTGCTGCGCCAGGCCGACGCGGCGATGTACCGGGCCAAGCAGGCCGGCCGCAACCGCTGCCATTTCTTCCGCCGCGACATGAACGAACAGGCGGTGCGCCGGCTTGAGATGGAGGCGGCGTTGCGCGAGGCGCTGGATCGCCAGGAGGCCGGCTGCCCGGACGAGGAGGCTCCGTTCGAGCTGCATTACCAGCCCCAGGTCCGGCTGAAGCCGCATTGCCTGCACCGGGTCGAAGCACTGATCCGCTGGACCCACCCGCGCTGGGGCGCGGTGTCGCCGGTGGATTTCGTGCCGCTGGCCGAGGAGTGCGGGCTGATCGACCGGCTGGACAGCTGGGTTCTGCAGACCTCGGTGGCGCAGCTGGGCCGCTGGCGCGCGGCGGGGGTGCCGGTGCCGGGACTGGCGGTGAATGTCTCGGCTGTCCGTTTTGCCCGCGGCGACCTGCCGGATCAGGTCCGTGCCGCGCTGGCCGCCAACGGCATCCCGGCCAACGACCTGACGCTGGAGATCACCGAGCGGCTGATGATGACGGAGGAGGTCGGCGTCCACGACGCGCTGGATGCCCTGCATGCGCTTGGCGTCACCCTCTCAATCGACGATTTCGGCACCGGCTATTCGTCCTTGAGCTACCTGAAGCGCTTCCCCGTCGGCGAGCTGAAGATCGACCGCAGCTTCGTCAAGGAGCTGGACATCGACGCCGCCAACCGGCCGCTGGTGCGCGCCATCATCCAGATCGGCGAGGCGCTGGGCCTGACCGTCGTGGCGGAGGGGGTTGAGCGTGAGGCCCAGCACCTGATGCTGGAGGCGGAGGGCTGCGCCATCGGCCAGGGTTACCGCTTCGCCCGGCCGATGCCGGCGGCGGCGCTGGCGGACTGGTTGGCGGGGGAAGGCAAGCACTGGGTGGAGTGTCCGGCCGACGCCTGCTTCAGCATCTGAAACATTTGCAGTGGAAATGGTCCCGTTTTTCTTTGGATTTACGGGGTACTTCGACCGCATTTCACCATTCGAATCGGTGCTTATGCGGTTCCGCCGGAGTAATGGGGATCCGGCAATAGGATATAGTCGCAACGCTCCTTTGCCGGCAAAGCGCAGGTCATCCCGTTCTAGACCACGCGACTGTCTTGTGTCCCAACGTTTGGGGCGATAGAAGGTCCACTCAGCGGCATGTGCGGTCAAGCAAACTGACCACGGCGTTTCGCTGAGCGGAAAGGACCCGCCCGGTGGATCGCCCGTGGAGCACAAGGGGAGCACCCGCATGCCGGACGACCATGGGGCGAGAGGAAATCCGCGATGGCGAGCCAGGGTGAATCCAAGTGGGTCTACAGCTTCGGGGCCGGTGCCACCGAAGGACGGGCCGATATGAAGAACCTGCTGGGCGGCAAGGGCGCCAATCTGGCCGAGATGGCCAATCTTGGCCTGCCCGTTCCGCCGGGCTTCACGATCACCACCGAGCTGTGCACCTATTTCTACGCCAACGGCCGCTCCTATCCGCCGGAGCTGACGGCGCAGGTGAACGCCGCCATCGCGCGGCTGGAACAGGCGATGGACGCCAAGTTCGGCGACCCAGTCAACCCGCTGCTGGTGTCGGTCCGTTCCGGCGCCCGCGCGTCGATGCCCGGCATGATGGATACCGTCCTGAACCTGGGCCTGAACGACGCGACCGCGGCCGGCCTCGCCAAGCGGTCGGGCGACGGCCGCTTCGCCTACGACAGCTACCGCCGCTTCATCCAGATGTATTCCAACGTCGTGCTCGACGTTGAGCATCACCATTTCGAGGACATCCTCGACAACCACAAGCGCGACAAGTCCTACAACCTCGACACCGACCTGTCGGCCGAGGATTGGCAGGCGGTGATCGAGGACTACAAGAAGGCCGTCGAGCGCGAACTGGGCCGGCCCTTCCCGCAGGATGTGCAGGAGCAGCTGTGGGGCGCCATCGGCGCCGTCTTCGGCTCCTGGATGAACGCCCGCGCCATCACCTACCGCAAGTTGCACGACATCCCGGCCGACTGGGGCACCGCGGTCAACGTGCAGTGCATGGTCTTCGGCAACATGGGCAACGACTGCGCCACCGGCGTGGCCTTCACCCGCAACCCGTCGACCGGCGAGAACGCCTTCTACGGTGAATATCTGGTCAACGCCCAGGGTGAGGACGTCGTCGCCGGCATCCGCACGCCGCAGCACCTGACCGTCGCCGGCAAGATCGCCAACAAGTCCGACCTCCCCGCCATGGAAGAGGTGATGCCGGAGGTGTTCAACCAGCTGAACGAGGTCCGCCTCACGCTGGAAAAGCACTACCGCGACATGCAGGACATCGAGTTCACGGTCCAGCAGAACAAGCTGTTCATGCTGCAGACCCGCAATGGCAAGCGCACCGCCCCGGCGGCGCTGAAGATCGCCGTCGATCTGGCGAACGAGGGCGTCATCGACCAGAACGAGGCGGTCCGCCGCATCGATCCGGCCTCGCTCGACCAGCTGCTGCACCCGACGCTGGACCCCAAGGCCGACCGCAAGGTCATCGCCAAGGGCCTGCCGGCCTCCCCCGGCGCCGCGTCGGGCAAGGTGGTGTTCACCGCCGACGAGGCCGAGCAGATGGCCGGCAAGGGCGAGTCGGTGATCCTCTGCCGCATCGAGACCTCGCCCGAGGACATCCACGGCATGCACGCCGCCCGCGGCATCCTGACCAGCCGCGGCGGCATGACCAGCCACGCGGCGGTGGTTGCCCGCGGCATGGGCCGTGCCTGCGTGTCGGGCGCTGGCGACCTGCGCATCGACTACAAGACCAGGCAGATGGCCGTCCGCGGCGTCACCGTGAAGGAAGGCGACGTCCTGACCATCGACGGCTCCACCGGCGAGGTGATGCTGGGCGAGGTGCCGACGATCCAGCCGGAACTGTCGGGCGACTTCGCCACCCTGATGGGCTGGGCCGACAGCATCCGCCGGATGAAGATCCGCGCCAACGCCGAGACCCCGCTGGACGCCCGCACCGCGCGGAAGTTCGGCGCCGAGGGCATCGGCCTGTCGCGCACCGAGCACATGTTCTTCGACCCGGAGCGCATCCTGGCCGTCCGCGAGATGATCCTGGCGGAGGACGAGGCCGGCCGCCGCAAGGCGCTCGCCAAGCTGGAGCCCTTCCAGAAGAAGGACTTTGTCGATCTGTTCACGATCATGACCGGCCTGCCGGTGACGATCCGCCTGCTCGACCCGCCGCTGCACGAGTTCCTGCCGAACACCGAAGAGGACATGGCGGAGGTCGCCCAGGCCACCGGCACCGATCCGTTGCGGGTGCGCCACCGCACCATCCAGCTGCATGAAGCGAACCCGATGCTGGGCCATCGCGGCTGCCGTCTGGGCATCTCGTACCCCGAGATCTACGAGATGCAGGCCCGCGCCATCTTCGCCGCCGCCGCCGAGGTCGCCAAGACCACCGGCGAGGCCGTCATTCCCGAAGTGATGATCCCGCTGATCATCACCAGGAAGGAGTTCGACATCCTCAAGGCGGTGATCGACCGCGCCGCCGAGCAGGTGAAGGCCGAGACCGGCGTGACGGTGGAGTACCTGACCGGCACGATGATCGAGATCCCGCGCGCGGCCCTGAAGGCCGGCGAGATCGCCGAGTCGGCCGAGTTCTTCAGCTACGGCACCAACGACCTGACCCAGACCACCCTGGGCCTGTCGCGCGACGACGCCGGCAGCTTCCTGCCGGAGTACCAGCGCCAGGGCATCCTGGAGCAGGACCCGTTCCAGTCGCTGGATGTCACCGGCGTCGGCGAACTGGTGGAGATCGCCACCGAGCGTGGCCGCAAGGTCCGTCCGGACATCAAGCTGGGCATCTGCGGCGAGCATGGCGGCGACCCGGCCTCGATCTCCTTCTGCGAGAAGATCGGGCTGACCTATGTCTCCTGCTCGCCCTACCGCGTGCCGATCGCCCGCCTCGCCGCCGCCCAGGCCGCGCTGAACAGCGATACGGTCAAGCGCGATTGAGCCGCTTCGGATAGCTGAAACGACTTCGGCCCTCTTCCCGCAAGGGAAGGGGGCCGTTTCGTTTTGGGGGCGGTGTTGGGCGGGTGGAACATCGTGGAACAGATTTCGGCGGACTGTTCACTGTTCCATCCGGGGCGCCCGACCCGGCCTGCGGCGGTCGGATGGAACGTTTGGAACAGGTTGGAACGGTTTTCCGAGGACTGTTCACTGTTCCATCCGGCGGGGCGGGTGCGCGGGAGAACGGGCGTAAGGGGGCGTGGCACCAGTGGCGATGCATGCAGGACACTCCTCGGGCGGGTGAGGCTTATAGTCCTATCACGAATGGCGGCCGGCGATAAGGGGGCGTGGGAAAGGCGTGACGGCTTGCCACTGCGTTAAGTCAGGGGCGGTTCTGTGCGCCGTGCCAAATCCGCAGAACGGTGACACGGGACGGCGCCACGTCATAGACGATGACATAGGGGTGTACTGCGACCAGTTCCCGCGCACCGTCTCGCCGAAGGCGGCCACGGTCAGGGAGTTCAGCGAGGCTTTCCGCAGCACTTCTGAGACGGAGCGCCATGCGCCGGGCGGCTGCGGGATTGAAATGGCCGATATAGCTGCGGATCGCGATCAGATCGGCAATGGCGGCCGGAGCGAAGGTTACTTCCACGACGGCGCAGGACGCTCGTCCGCCGTGCCCCAACTGTCGAGCCAAGCGGCAACGTCGCGCAGAGGAATTGTCTGACCTGCGGCAACCTGTGCCCGCGCCTCGGCAACGGCGCGTGTCAGCGCATCGTCATCGGTCGGTTCGAATGCGGTCGCGGGCTCGGCCATGGGGCACCTCCGTCACTGAATATATGCGGTGAGCATGGGTTGGTCCAGACAGGGCAGATGCTGGGCAACTGAGGATAGTGAATTGAGTCGCCAGGGATCATGCGGGCGGCTTCGGCGGAGTGTGCGGAGGTGGCGGGATCGCCACTGTCGAGGCATGCGGTGCCCTCAGCGGATGGTGAAGCGTGGAGGGTAACATGGATGGTAAGAGTGGGATGGAAAAGAGATGTTGATATACAGGTTACTGAGGTGAATGGGGGAGCGTTCGTCCGAAACCACGTCTCTGATATACATCATTCACAACCTTGACCGTTCGGGGTAGTTACAGTGTAATATGTTTGCGTTTCCATCAGGGTAGATAGGCAATGTCGGGTTTTCGGCCCCCTGCTAAGCTGCTTCAACGCATCGCAGAACTCCCTGGAGTTCACCGGGGAATTGCTCTTTGCCCAGATTTCGAAGTAGAAAACTGGCGCTATAAGCAGTTGGCTGAGCATCTCTTCGACTGGCTGCCAGATGTTGCTCTGCGTCCGAAGGAGAGGATTTCTCTTCTTTATGAACCAAACAAAACATTAGCTTGGTCCTGTCGACGTTTATTCAATACTACTGATCCCTCTAAAAGGGGTGAGGTCGGTGAGATATTACTTCACGCTGCTTGCCGGCAGGAATTTGGAACTTTTCCATTTATAGCAAGATTATTTTATAAAATGCGTTCAAATGATAGCATAACAAGTGTTGATGTTGCGCACGTGTTATTCAATGAGGAAAGTAAAAGATTAGAGCTTTGGCTGGGAGAAGCTAAGCTTTACGACAGCGTAAATTCAGCAAAATATAAAGCCTACGATTCTATAAAATCTCTATGGAGTCCCGATTTTTTAAACGAAATGAAAGCGCTAATTGGGCCAAAGATTGAAGAAGATTCTCCTTATGCAAAAGAGCTAATGCTGCTGTTTGAGGACGAGACATCTATAGATCAGGTTATAAGTAGGATCGTCATACCGATATGTATTGCTGCAGATTTTCCAGAGACGGCAAAGTCGAAGGTGAGAGATGACGTTTATATATCTGCGGTTTACAAAGAGCTTATTTCGATAAAAGAATATATGAAAGAAAGAATTCCTGCAAACTTGGATTTTGTTATTATTTTTATCCCTATGGATTGTAAAAGCAAGTTGGAAAAAGCTATAAATGAAAAGGTGAGGTCTTATTTATGAATTACGAGCAAATTCGCCAAAAACTTCAAAGGACGGATTGGAGTGGGGATGAGCTATTCTCTATTGTTAGATCTGTGGCTTATTTTTACCAGAATCCAATGAACGATAATGTCGAAGCGATCGATCTAATTATTCGGATAGTAGACAACAGAGATTATTTTGATAAGAAGGTTCCCGGAATTGGAGGGATGATCGATTCGATTGCTCGTGAAGCTGGTCTTTTCCCTTATATTGCAGGCCGTGGCGGATGGCGTGACGAACTTGCCATTGAATTAATGAGAGCTCCAGGGCTTCCTGAGATTGTTTTTCATATAGAGCAAGCACTTGTGTTCCACAAGCTTGCTGAAGGTAGAAGCATCATTCTATCGGCGCCCACAAGCTTTGGTAAGAGCCTGTTAATTGATGCGCTTATTGCTCACCGACGGCCGAAGACTGTGGTCGCCGTGGTGCCCACTATAGCACTTCTAGATGAGTTTCGCCGACGATTAGAAGGAAGATTTAAGAACTATCAGATTATTACCAGAAATCAGGAGCAAAGAGATTGTGATCATGCAATATTTATCGGCACTCAAGAGCGTCTTATGGACAGAGGAAATATAGAGAATATAGATCTATTCATAATAGATGAATTTTACAAACTTGATTTCAACAGAAATGACAAGAGATCTTTGTCCCTTAATGCAATCCTCTCGCGGTATGGAAGGGTGGCAAAGCAAATCTATCTCTTGGGCCCATCCATTGATAGCGTGCCTAATGTAGATAAATTTCGAGAAGATATTGAATTTGTCAAGACAAGGTATAGTCCTGTAGCGGCGGACATCATTGACAGGACAGATGTTGGCCCTAGTCCATCTGCGTTAATAAATGACTTGAAATCCACTGGGCGTAGTAGCTCCTTAATATATGTGCAATCTCCACCGGCTGCATCCCGCCTTTCTAATGAGCTTCTCAAGTCAAAACTTAGCCGTAGGTCAGATTTTTGTTGGGAGCTGTCTGATTGGTTGTCTGACCATTACCATCCAGAGTGGATATTGCCCCAAACGGTAGCACGAGGAATTGGCATCCATCATGGAAGAATACCCCGTTCAATTGCGCATTTGATGATATCTCTTTTTAACAAGAAAGAGCTAGCTGCGATTGTTTGCACATCATCAATGATAGAGGGGATAAACACAGCTGCTGAAAACGTTTTTATCTACGATAGAAAAATAAGCACGACAAAGCTTGATAGATTTACGTTTGACAACATAAAAGGAAGGGCTGGACGTATGTTCAGTCACAATGTCGGGAAAATATTTCTCTATAACGTACCACCAGAGCAAAAAGAATTTGAAGTGAAAGTTCCTCTGTTTAATCATGATGAACTTATGACACCGGAGTTGTTGTTTCAAGTAGATGATGATTATCTTTCATTTCTGGCGAGGCGCAGAAAAAAAACAATCGTTGAATCCAGCGATTTGCCAGTGAATGTACTATCAAGATGGGCGCAGTTTGGGATCGAGGGATTAAACAGACTGGCTGAATATGTTATAGAAGATTCATACCGCTCTGAGTCTCTCTTAATGTGGAAGGGGATTCCGACTTATGATGAAATAGAAGCTGCTTTCGCACTTCCTTGGAATATTCTAGATTTCAAGAAGCATGATATAAAGTCAGCTCGACAGCTGGCGTTGTTTGCGGACAGGCTGCGACGTAGTTCATCAATGCGTGACTATCTAGACGGCTTAGTCAGCCAATTTGGTCTTGATGCTCAATACCAAATCGATAGATGTTTCAATTTTATGCGTGGAGCAGAGCACACGTTTCCTCAAGTTTTGCGAGCGATGAATGATGTGATTGATGCGGTGGTTGGAGAGGGATGTGCAAACTATAGAGTTTATGCAGCGGAGCTCCAGAATCTATTTTTACCTGGAGAGCTTAGAGCACTTGATGAGTTTGGAGTGCCATTTCCATTGATTAAGCGTCTTTCTTCTTACTTACCCATTAATGACGCGTCAGCCGCTAGAAAGTTGCTAGCTTCACCTGATCAACGAATGCGACGAGCTCTCAGTGACTTTGAATTTAACCTTCTAATGCGGGGTCTTGGTTCGGGGGGGCTATGACTTTGAATTCATGTTTGCATCTTTTCCAAGCGGGAGAGGGTAGTCGGGCGCGCTGACGCGCGCCGCCAAGGGGCATGCTGCCCCTTCGCAATCCCCTGGCAAAGGCTGGCGCCTTTGCAGCCCCCTCACCCTGACCCTCTCCCCAGGGGGAGAGGGAAAGTTTGCGGAGGGAAGGGGAGGGGGCGAGCCGTTACCGCCCCCTCGGCTTCGCCCTGGCGGTCGGCTCGGCTTCCAGCGGGTTGTCGGGCCAGTAGTGTTTCGGGTACTGGCCCTTCAAATCCGCCTTCACCGCCTTGTAGGCGTTGGCCCAGAAGCTCGCGAGGTCGCGGGTGACCTGCACCGGACGGCGGGCGGGGGACAGCAGGTGCAGCAGCAAGGGAACCCGGCCGCCGGCGATGCGCGGGGTCTCGGCAAGGCCGAACATCTCCTGCAGGCGCACCGCCAGAACCGGCTCCTCGCCGTCATAGTCGATGGGGATGCGGGAGCCGCTCGGCACCTCGACATGGGTCGGGGCCTCGGCGTCCAGGCGGGTCCGCAACTCCCAGGGCAGCAGGGCGCGCAAGGCGCTCGACAGGTCGATGCGCTCCAGATGGGCGCGGCGCGACACGCCGTCGAGGAAGGGGGCCAGCCACTCCTCCAGACCGTCCATCAAGGCCGTGTCGGACAGGTCGGGCCAAACGTCGCCTTCCTTCATGCGCAGGAACATCACGCGGGTGCGCCATTTGCGCAGCTCGTCGGTCCAGGGCAGGCAGCTTGGGCCGAGCGCGCGGATGCCCTCGATCATCGCGGCGGTCATCGCGTCCGCCGGCGGCTTGGCCAGCTTCTCGTCCTTCAGGATCAGGGCGAACAGCATGCGGCGACGGCGCGCCAGCACCATCTGCTCGCGCGCGTCCCAGGCGACGATGGTCTCGCTGCGGATGTCGTCGGCGAAGCTCTCCTCCAGATCGGCCAGCGTGACCGGGGCGGCCAGGAAGATGCGCGACTCGCGGGCGGCGCCGTCGAGGTCGGCGATGGCGAGCCACTCCTCGGCCGACAGCGGCTCTGCCTGCTGGAAATAGGCGCCGCGCCCGCCCGACAGGCGATACTGCGCCGCCACCCCGCCGGGCTGGCCGCCGGGGCGGCGCTGGCCGATGCGGTCGGGATAGGCGAGCGCCACCAGAATGCCGACGGCGTTCGAGTCCATCGCGTCGTCGTCGCGCACGCCAAGCTGGCGGCGCCACTGCCGCGCCTGCTTCACCGCCTGCTGCGCCCCGCCGCGGTCGACGCTGAGGCCGCGCGCCGCACCCTGGCCGCCGCGCTCCTCGCCGCGCAGCAGGTCGACGCGCAGGCGCAGGTCGGCGTCGCGGAAACCCGGTTGCGAGCGGACGATGTCGCGCTCGCCCAGCAGGGCCGCGACCAGACAGGCGAGCGCGCCCTGGCCCATCGCCTTGCCGGCCAGCATCATGTGGGCCAGACGCGGATGCACGCCGAAGCCGGCCATGCGGCGGCCGTGCGGGATGATGGCTCCAGACTTGTCGAGCGCGCCGAGGCCGGTCAGCAGCTCGCGCGCCTGGGCCATCGCTGCAACCGGCGGCTGGTCGAGCCAGGACAGGGTGGCGGGGTCGGAAACCCCCCACACCGCAAGCTCCAGCGCCAGCGGGGCGAGGTCGGCGTCGGCGATCTCCGGCGTGGTGAAGGGGGCCAGCGCCTTGTGCGTCGCCTCCGGCCACAGGCGGTAGCAGACGCCCGGCTCCAGACGGCCGGCGCGGCCGCGGCGCTGCTCGGCAGAGGCCTGGCTGACCTTCACCGTCGCCAGACGGGTCATGCCGCCGCGCGGGTCGAAACGCGGAACCCGCATCAGGCCGCTGTCCACCACGATGCGGATGCCCTCGATGGTCAGGCTGGTCTCGGCGATGGAGGTCGCCAGCACGATCTTGCGCTGGCCGGGCGGGGTGGGGGAGATCGCGCGGTCCTGCGCGTCGGCCGACAGGTCGCCATAGAGCGGGGCGATGATGGTGTTCGGGCCGAGGTCGGACTGGTCGAGCAGGGACTGGACGCGGCGGATCTCGCCGACGCCGGGCAGGAAGACCAGGGCGTTGCCGGGCTCCTCGCGGAGGGCGCGGCGGACGGCGGCGGCGACGGAGTCCTCGATGCGGGTGCCTTGCGTGGGGGCGTCGAGGTGGCGGGTCTCGACGGGGTAGGCGCGGCCCTCGCTGGTCACCATCGCGGCGGGGCCTTGCGCGTCCGCGAGAAGGGTGGCGACCGGGGCGGCGTCCAGCGTCGCCGACATGACGACAAGGCGCAGGTCGTCGCGCAGCGCCCCGCGCGCCTCCTGCACCAGGGCAAGGGAGAGGTCGCTGTCGATGCCGCGCTCGTGGAACTCGTCGAACAGGACGGCGCCGACGGCGGGAAGCTCCGGGTCCTCTTGCAGTTGGCGCAGGAACAGGCCGTCGGTCACCACCTCGATCCGGGTCTTCGGGCCGACCTTGGTGTCGAGACGCACGCGGTAGCCGACGGTCTCGCCCACCGCCTCCCCCAGCATCGACGCCATCCGGCGGGCGGCGGCGCGGGCGGCGAGGCG
>CBFGPE010000157.1:0-15482 GCA_965650625.1 uncultured Azospirillum sp.
TTCCAAGCCTCAGAGGAGGCAGAAAGCCAAAATATGTTCGTTTTTCCGCGTCCTGTTAGGAGGCTTGGGAAATGAGACGCCTTCCACCGCTCCGCGCACTCAGGGTCTTCGAGGTGGTGGCGCGTCACGCGAGCGTGACCAGAGCCGCCGAAGAGCTTGCGGTTTCCCACAGCGCCGTGAGCCAGCAGATCAAGCAGCTGGAAGATTATTTCGGGCAGCCCCTCTTCATGCGCTCGGGACGCGGCATCAGTCCGACACCGGGGGCCACCGCGTTCCTGGAGGATGTGCGATCCTGCTTCGATCGCCTCGCCATCGCCTCGGAGCAACTGTCGCACCGGACCTACGGACGGGTGCTGAAGATCGATGCGACCCCGTCCTTTGCCCTGCGATGGCTGATTCCTCAAATCTCGGCGTTTCAGCTTGCCAACCCTTCGATCGAGCTGCGCATCTCAACCTCGGCGACGGATGGAATCGGCCATCTCAACGAGCCGGTCGACTTCGTTGTCCGGCGCGATGTCATGAGTCGCCCCGACCATGTGTGCCAGCGTTTTCTCGATGACGTGTCGACCGTCGTGCTGAGCCCGACCTTGCTGAAGCAGAAGCGGATCGCGTCTCCCGAGGATATGCTCGAGGTTGCCGCTCCTGCATTTGAAGTCGCGGCCCGACGCATGGACACGGTGGTTCAGGACCACCCACGTGGCAACACCCGAAGCAGTCGCCGGACCGTTCTTCGATCACTTCTTCCTGTCGCTCCAGGCCGCGATCAGCGGCCTTGGTGCGGCGATCGAGCCCTACGCACTGATCAAGGACGACCTCGCTGCAGGGCGGCTCGTCGCGCCCTTTCCGCAACACAGGTTGGTCGGGCTTGGTTTCCACGTCCTTTACAGCGCGGGCACCGCGAAAGACCGTGCTGGCCGGGTCTTCCTCGAATGGTTGCTGAAGCGGGATTCCGAAGCGGGATGACGGAGTTGCCTTCTTTCGGCGTCTTCGCAACGGTCCGTCGGCCACCCGACAGGGGAGTTTGCACCCGGAATGCTCTTTCCACCCACGCGATGCTGTTGCACCGAAGCAGCGAGAGCCGGAGCGGGCAGATCGGTACATTGATCATCGGACGCCCGGAGTCCGTCCGCATCGCGTAAAGCCTACACGCTGTACAGAGCGACGGCCGGGCCTCATCGACCAGCCGCGACAGCGTCGGTTTCCGGCAATGGGAGACATCCGAGCTCCGAATTACCCGGCTGCATCCGCGCCCTGGCCGCTTTCAGGTCGCGGCCCGGCGGCAGCCGGAACATGCGGCCATAATCGCGCGTGAATTGAGCGACGCTTTCATACCCGACCGCATAGGCGGCACTGCTGATCGGTTCACCGTCCGCCAGCATCATCCGGCGCGCTTCGATCAGTCTCAACTGCTTCTGATACTGGAGCGGCGTCAGGGAGGTCACGGATTTGAAGTGCTCATGAAAGGTGGAGGGGCTCATGCCGGCCACCTCGGCCAGATGTTCCACCCTGAGCGGTCGGGCGAAGCCGTCACGAATGACGGCGACCGCCCGCGCCACCCGGCGCGCATGGCTGTCGTTGACGCCCAGGCTGCGGATGGCTCCCCCGTGCCGCCCGGTAAGCAACCAGTACTGCAGTTCGCGAAGCAGCTGCGGCTGCAGGATCGGCACCGCGGCCGGCTTGTCGAGCAGCCGCAGCAATCGCAGGCTGGAGTCGATCACCTCCGTTTCCGTCGGAGAGATACTAACCGGCGCGCCGGCGGCGAACGGGGCGGGTCCCATTTCCACGACGAGTGCTTCGATGGCGGCAAGATCGAGGTCGATGACCAGCGAGAAGTAGGGCGTGCTCGGATTGGCGCGTGTGACTTGGCTGACCGTCGGCACATCGGCGGCGATCAGCAGGGATTCGCCGGCACCGAATTCGAAGCTATCGCTCCCCATGCTCACCCGCTTGGCACCCTGCAGCACCAGCGCGACCAGCGGCCGGCTGACGGCATACCGCAGCGGCGTCGGGCCGGTCTCCCGGATCAGCGTCAGGCCTGGGATCGGCGTTCGGGCAATGCCGTCGCGGTCGGCATGCGCCTGTGCATACCGGCGCACGGCGTCCAGCAAGGTGTCAATCATCGACCTGATACCAGTTCATGCAACGCAGTTCGTGTGAGCCCGCGTGGCGATCCGGGGGAAGGACCTGGCGGGATGGCCGGCCGCCTGTTTGCTACAGGAAACGCTTCCGGCCGGCTTTGCTGCTCCGATCAGGCTCAGATGTTCTGGCCGCCGGAAACCTCGATCCGCTGCGCGGTGACCCAGCGGTTATCCGGACCCAGCAGGCTGGCGACCGCCGGACCAATGTCGTCGGGCACGCCGACACGGCCCAACGCCGTCATTGCGGCAAATGCCTCGTTGTAGGCCGGGGTATCACGCACGGCGCCGCCGAGGAAGTCGGTCTCGATGGCTCCGGGAGCGATGGTGTTCGCGGTGATGCCGCGGCTTCCCAACTCCTTGGCCATGTAGTGGGTCAGCACCTCGACGGCTCCCTTCGCGGCGGAATAGGCAGAGAAGCCGGGAAACGAGATGCGGGTCAGGCCGGAGGAGAAATTGATGATCCGGCCCCCGTCAGCCAGCAACGGCAGAAGCGCCTGGGTCAGGAAGAACACGCCCTTGACGTGCACATTGAAGAGGCTGTCGAACTGCGTCTCCGTCGTCTCTGCGAACCCCGCCATTTCGCCATGGCCGGCGTTGTTGACGAGATGGTCGAAGCGGTCGCGGCCCCAGTTCGACTTCAGTGCCGACCGGACGCGTTCGACGAAGGCGGGAAAGCCCGAGACCTCGCTGACGTCGAGCTGGATGGCGACCGCCTTGCGGCCGAGCGCTGCGATCTCGGCCACGACAGCATCGGCGGCGCCGGATTCGCTGCGGTAGGTGAGGATCACGTCGCCGCCGCGGCGGGCGATGCCGACGGCCGTGTTGCGACCAAGGCCGCGGCTGGCACCGGTGACGATGGAAATGGCGGTCATTCCTGAACTCCTGAAAGCCTTGCGTTGCGGTGAACGCACTATCGCCGATCCGTCGGAGTCGAAGTTGCCGGATGGTCGGCCGTTTTTGCCTGATTCTCCGATACCGGCCCTTGCGCGAGGTGCGGGGCGCGATCTACCCGGTCAGGGTGCGGTGCCGACGTGCCGGTCGTAGTCTTCGGCGCTGAGGAACCCCAATGCGATGCAGGCGTCCCTTGGTGTCACGTTGTCGTGTAGTGCCTTGGCGGTGATCTCCACCACCTTGTCGTACCCCAGGATCGGGTTGAGTGCGGTCGCACGCAGAAGCGCATTGTCCACATTGCTCTTCAGCCGCCGCCGGTCGACGTCGATGCCCTGGATCGTCCGCTGTGCGAAGACCTGCGCAGCGTCGGCGAGGAGCCGGATCGATTGCAGAAGGTTGTAGAGCAGTACCGGCTTGGCGACGTTGAGCTCAAAATTCCCCGAAGCGGCGGCGGCGGAGATCGTGGCGTGATTGCCAATGACTTGGAAGGCCACCTGCACCACGACCTCGGCGATCGTGGGGTTGCGCTTGCCGGGCATGATCGAGGAAGTGAGGCCATCGTCCGGAAGGATCAGTTCGCCCAGACCGCAGCGAGGACCCGAGCCGAGGAAGCGGATGTCGTTGGCGATCTTGATCAGCGATGCGGCGATGACGTTCAGTGCACCGCTGACCTCCAGCAGAGCGTCATGAGCGGCCATGCCCTCAAACTTGCTGGGGTTGGGGGTGAAGTCCAGCCCGCTCAGGCGGCTCGCTTCCTCGCAGAACGCGACATCGAAGCCGGCCGGTGCGTTGAGGCCCGATCCAACCCCCGTGCCCCCCTGCGGCAGGGAGCGCAGGCGCGGTCCGGTCGCCTCCAGCCGGCCGATGCCGTGCCCGATCTGACGGGCAAAGGCATCGAACGCCTGTCCCACGGTCATCGGCACCGCGTCCATCAGATGGGTCCTTCCGATTTTCGCAACCCCGGCGAACGCCGTGGCCTTGTCCTCCAAGGCAGCCTTCAGCACCGCCAGTGCCGGCTGCAGCTGGTCCCGCACCGCAAGGGCGGTGGCGATGTGCATCACGGCGGGGAAACTGTCGTTGGACGACTGGGATCGGTTGACATGGTCGTTGGGATGCACCGGCGCTCTGGTGCCCAACGGTTGGCCGAGCATCTGGTTGGCGCGGTTGGCGATCACCTCGTTGGCATTCATGTTGGTCTGGGTGCCCGATCCGGTCTGCCAGACGGGCAGGGGAAAGTGCCCGTCGAACAGGCCGGCACGAACCTCCCCGGCCGCCGCCTCGATCACTTCGGCCAAATCCGGGGGAAGGGTACCCAGCCGTCGGTTGGCGCGTGCAGCCGCTATCTTCTGCAGGCCGAAGGCATGGATCACCCCGGCCGGAAGGCGCTCGTCGCCAACTTTGAACACACCGAGTGCACGTTGGGTCTGAGCGCCCCAGTACCGCCCGGCAGGAATCTCGACCGGGCCGAACGCGTCCTGCTCGGTCCGTGTCTGCAGTGGATTGTTCATCGACATGGTGCCCTCTCAGATCAAATCACCGGAGGCGGGGAGTTCGGTCCGCGCCGGCTCCTCGAATTCTCCGGTGAGCTTGGCCAACACAATGCTCACTGCAACCTGGAAGCCCAGATTTCCCCAAAGGCGCGGTTTTCCAGTGGTGCCCTGCCCTTGGGACATGTTGGGTCGGGGTGTCGCGGTAATCGTCATGACGTTTCTTGCCCCTCAATGGCGCAGCAGCACCCTCCGGCACATCGGTGCCGAGTGGTGGATCACGATGCTGCGGGCTTGTCGGCCGATGCCTCCAAGGCACGATCGACCATCGCTCCCGACAGGCCGAGATAGTTGCCGGGATCGCACCGGTGTCTGATCATCTCGGCACCTCCCAATGCCTTGACGATCTCCGGAACGGCGACAAGGACGTCGGCGAGGCCCGACCCACGGTCGATTGCGACACGACAGGTGTCGTAGACGATGTCATGGGCCCGCTGGCGTCCGAGTTGCGGCGCTGCCGCCATCATCACCGCCTCAGCGACGATCAAGCCATGGCTCAGATGCAGGTTGTGCCGCATCCGGTCCTCATGCACGATCAGCCCGCCCAGCATGAACCTGGCATTCGCCAAGGAGGCGGCGGTCAGCAAAAAGCTTTCCGGCAGTGCCAGCCATTCCAGGTGCCACGGTCCGGTTGCCCGTTCGAAGTCGTGGATCATGCCGTCCAGCATCGCGGCCACCTGTTGGCGCACCGCTTTGGCGGCGGCGAGCATCAGTTCGCTTGCGACCGGGTTGCGCTTCTGCGGCATGGTCGAGGAGGCGCCACGGCCGGGAACGAACGGTTCGGAGACCTCGCCGAACTCCGTCGCCGACATCACCATGATATCCGTCGCGATCTTGCCCAGTGTGCCGGTGATCAGGCCCAGCAGGGCCACGACCTCGGCGAACCCGTCGCGGACGACATGCCATGTGATCGTCGGCTGGCCCAGTCCGAGCTCCTCGCAAAACAGACGCTGCATCTCCAGCCCGCCGTCGCCGATCGAGGCGAGCGTACCGGCTGCACCGGAAAGCTGACCCACCAGCACGCGCGGCAACGCCTGCTCCAGCCGCTCGATATGACGCTCGATGGAAGAATGCCAAACGGCCAGCTTGTAGCCAAAGGTGATCGGCAACGCCTGCTGCAGATGGGTTCTGCCTGCCATCGGCGTGTCACGGTATTTCCTCGCCCCGGCGGCAAGGATCGTCCGCAACTCGTCCAAGTCGCGGCGCAGGATGCCGAGAGCGGCCCTGATCTGGAGCACGCTTGCGGTGTCCATGATGTCCTGGGTGGTCGCTCCCCAATGGACGTATCGTCCGGCCTCGCCGGCCGCGTCCGCCAATTGATGGACGAGGGGCAGGATCGGGTAGCCGACATTCTCCGTCTCGCGACGCAGCCGGTCATGATCGATCTGGATGGTACCGGCAGCATGGCCGATCGCCTCGGCCGCCTCTCTTGGAATGAGCCCGCAGCGGCTTTGCGCGCGGGCAAGCGCGGACTCGACCTCCAGGTACCGGCGGATCAGCGCATCGTCGCTGAAGATCGCCCTCATCTCGCTGGTGCCGAACATGTCGCGAAACAGAATGGAGTCGAAGACCGTGGTGCCCACGGCGCCCTCCCGATGTTGCTGCGAGACGTCATGGCGGCCCGGCGCGCTTTCCGCCGGGGCCTGCCCGTGGTCCTACCTGACGCTGACGAACTTGGTCTTCTGATACGGCGCGAGGATTTCGATGCCTCCTTCGGTCCCGTACCCGCTCTCCTTCCAGCCGCCCAGCGGCACTTCCGGCGGGTGGGTCACCACGTCGTTGATGCCAACCGTGCCGAACTGCAGCCGGTCCTTCAGCCGCTGCTGCCGGGTGGCGTCGTTGGTGAAGACGTAGGCCGACAGCCCGAACTCCAGCCCGTTCGCCTGTTCGAGCATGGCCTCCTCGTCGGTGAAGGGAAGGATGGGGACCACCGGGCCGAAGGGTTCGGTCCGCAGGATTTCGGAGCCGTCGGGAACTTCGGTCAGGACGGTCGGCGCGTAGAAGAAGCCGCGGTCGCCCAGCCGCTCGCCGCCGGCGGCCACGGTGGCGCCGCGCCCACGGGCATCCTCCACGAGGTGGGAGATGGCCTGTATGCGCCGTTCATTGGCGAGCGGCCCCATCTGGGTGCGCGGATCCAGCCCGTCGCCGACGCGCCAAGCTTTGGCGTGTTCCACGAAGCGGGCGGTGAAGCGCTCGCGGATGTTCTCCTCGACGAAGAAGCGGGTGGGCGACAGGCAGATCTGGCCGGAATTGGTAAGCTTCGCCTTGATGAGGAAATCTGCGGCCTTTTCCGGATCGACGTCGCCGCAGATGATGGTCGGGGCGTGCCCGCCCAGCTCCATGGTGACCGGCTTCATCGCCCTGCCGGCGGCGGCGGCCAGCAGCTTGCCGACTGGGATGGATCCGGTGAATGTGATCTTCGCCACGGCGGGGGCCGGGATCAGGTAGGACGAAACCTCCTCCGGCCGGCCGAACACCACGGCGATGGCGGCCGGCGGGACGCCGGCCTCCAGCAGGGACTTCGCCAGCGCCAGCACCGAAGCCGGGGTTTCCTCCGACGGTTTGCAGATGATCGAACAGCCGGCGCCCAGTGCACCGGCGAACTTCTTCGCCGCCAGCGCCATCGGGAAGTTCCAGGGGGTGAAGGCGGCGACGACGCCCACCGGATGTGTTTCCACCTCGATCCGGTGGCCGGCGTCGCGGCCCCGCATCGTGCGGCCGGCGACGCGCCGGGCCTGCTCGCCGCCCCATTCGAGGAACTCCGCGGAGCGGATCACCTCGACCCGCGCCTCGGCCAGCGGCTTGCCCTGCTCCAGCGTGATGCTGCGGGCGATGCGGTCGGCATCGGTGCGCAGCCGGTCGGCGGCGTCCTTCAGAACGGCACCGCGCTGCCAGGGCGACACCGCCTGCCATTCGCGAAGGCCGCGGCTTGCCGCGTCCAGCGCCTCGTCGAGGTCGGCGGTGGAGGCGTGCGCCACCCTGCCGATGCTGTCGCCGGTCGCCGGATTGAGCACGTCCTCGCCGGCACCTTTCGAGCCTTCGCGCCAGACGCCGTCGATCACCAGGGGAAATTCAATTGTCATGGGTTTGCCTCGCAGGGGGGTCGCCTCGCAGGGGCGGCAGAAAGATCGGCTCTGCATCGGCATCGCTTGCGTTTGCCGCGAAATGGCCGCATATGCGGAGGGTGCGACGTTGCCCGCCCGGGTGGAAGAATTAATCTTCTATAGGAGACGGGTTAGCATGATAGAGATCGACTTGGCAAGCGGCATCTCGCCGGATTGTCGGTACGCCCTACATTGGGACCGCGAGACAGATGGACAGCGCTCAGCAAACTTCGCCCGCTCCGGATGACAATGATGGGCCGGACGACCTCAGCCGGCAGTTCGGCGACCGCGTCCGGGAACTGCGCAAGCGGGGTAACCTGACGCTGGAGGAGCTTTCCCGTCAGTCCGGCGTCAGCCGGGCAATGCTGTCCAAGGTGGAGCGCGGCGAGAAAAGCCCGACGATCGGGGTCGCCAAGCGGATTTGCCGGGCGCTGAACACCTCGCTGTCCTTCCTGACCGGGGGCGAGGAGGATCGCCGGGCGGTCGCCGTCGTTCGCAAGGACCAACGTCACGTCTTCCGGGACCGCGACACCGGGTTCGAGCGCCACCTGCTGTCGCCGCCGATCGCTGGAAGCACGGTGGAATTGTTGCTGCACCTGCTTCCGGCCGGCGCCTCCACCGGCAACATGCCTTCATATCCGAGCGGGACGGAGAAGTATGTGGTCGTGGCGGAGGGCGAACTGGTCGTCGTGATCGGGGGAGCAGACTATACCCTGAAGCAGGGCGACTCGCTGTTCTTCGAAGCGAACGTCGACCACTCCTTCGAGAACCGCTCCAAGGCACCTTGCAGCTACTACCTCGTCATCGCCCGGCGGGACCGGGCCGCCTAGGCGAAGCCGGCGGCCCCGCACACATCCTTCAAATTTCGGGAAATTCTCCGACCTGGGCCTGCCTTATGGGCACCGGGAGGACAGGCGTGCGCCTGCCGCTTTGCTCCTCTCCCCAACAATTTATCTTCCAAAGGATAAATTTTCTGCTATGAGAGATAAGCCGCAGTTCGGAAGAGAGGATCACGATGGGCCGCCGTTCCAAAGAGATCATAACGCTGGGCCTCTACATCGACGGGCGAACGCGCCCGTCGGCGAGCGGCCAATTCTTCGATAGTAGCGATCCCTTCACCGGGGAGGTCTGGTCGCGCGTCCCCAGTGCCACGACGGAGGATGTGGACGAGGCGGTTCGTGCCGCCCACCGAGCCTTCACCAGCGGCCCTTGGGCGGAGATGACGCCGACACAACGCGGCCGGCTGCTCTACCGGCTGGGCGACCTCGTCGAGGCGAATGCCGACCGGCTGGGTGAGCTGGAGGTCTGTGATAACGGGAAGCTGCTTGCCGAGATGCTTGGTCAAGTGCGCTATCTCCCGCAATGGTTCCGCTACTATGGCGGACTTGCCGACAAAATCGAAGGGGTCGTTACGCCGGCCGAACGGCCCGGCATCATGCACCACATCCGGTACGAGCCGATCGGCGTCGTCGCCGCGATCGTCCCGTGGAACTCACCGCTGGTGCTGACCGTGTGGAAATTGGCTCCGGCGCTCGCCGCCGGCAACACGGTGGTGGTCAAGCCGTCGGAATACTCCTCGGCCTCGACGCTCCACCTCGCCAGCCTGTTCGAGGAAGCGGGGTTTCCGCCGGGCGTGCTCAACGTCGTCACCGGTGTCGGCAGCGAAGTGGGAGAGGCGCTGGCCAACCACCCGCTGGTCGAGCGGATCGCGTTCACCGGTGGCGAAGGGGGCGGGCGCGCGGTCTACCAGGCTGCAGCCAAATCCTTCAAGCGCGTTTCGCTGGAACTGGGCGGCAAATCGGCCAACATCGTGTTCGATGACGCCGACCTCGACGATGCCGTGAAGGGGGCTGTCGCCGGCATCTTTGCTGCGGCCGGACAGACCTGCATGGCCGGCTCGCGCCTGCTGGTCCAGGACAGCATCCATGACGCCTTCGTGGACCGGCTGGTCTCCTTCGTCTCGCAGGCGAAGCTCGGCGATCCGCTGCTGGCCGACACCGACATCGGTCCGATCGCCACGCCGCCACAGTTCCGCAAGATCCTCGATTACATCGAGATCGCCAAGGGCGAGGGGGCGACCTGCGTGCTGGGCGGCGCGCCTGCGGAAGGGCCGGGCCTCGGTGGTGGCCTGTTCGTCAAGCCGACCATTTTCACCAATGTCCACAACGGCATGCGGATCGCACAGGAGGAGGTGTTCGGGCCGGTCCTGTCGGTCATCCGTTTCCGCACCGACGACGAGGCGGTGCAGATCGCCAACGACACGCCCTATGGCCTTGCCGCCGGCGTGTGGACCCAAAGCCTCGACCGGGCGATCAACCTGCCGCCGCGGTTGCGGGCCGGCACGGTGTGGGTCAACGCCTACCGGGTCGTCAGCTATCTGGCACCGTTCGGCGGTTTCAAGAATTCCGGCATCGGGCGCGAGAACGGCAAGGATGCCATCCGCGATTATCTCGAAGCCAAGAGCGTCTTCATCAATACCTGGCGCGGCGTGCCGTCACCGTTCGTAATGCGGCTGCCCGGCGTCGAGTCCTCCGGCGGCTGACCGCCGCACGGCATCGAATCCGGTTCGCCGGTTCCACAATCAGAAGAATTGAACAGGGAGGCATGACCATGCTCGGCCCACGGACGCGCTCGTCCAAATTTCTCATCCCCACCGACCGGTAGAAGCGGAGATTTCGCGATGGATGCATCAGAAGCGATCGCCGCACCCTTGGCCTCCGCCAAGCCGTCCTGCGTACAGATCCGCACCGTCACCGCCGCGGCACTCGGGACGGTCTTTGAATGGTACGAGTTCACGCTCTACGCGGCGATGGCCGGGGTTCTGGCCGGCAAGTTCTTCAGCGGGCTAGACCCGTCGATAGGCTTCCTCTTCGCCCTGCTGACCTTTGGGATCGGCTTCATCGTCCGGCCGATCGGCGCCATCTTTTTCGGCCGTCTGGGCGACCGGATCGGGCGCAAGCGCACCTTCATGATCACCATCATGATCATGGGCCTGGCGACCTTCGCCGTCGGCCTTCTGCCATCCTATGAGACCGCGGGGATCGTTGCACCCGTCCTGCTGGTCACGCTGCGCATCCTGCAAGGGCTGGCGCTGGGTGGGGAATATGGCGGCGCCGTCATCTACGTGACCGAGCACGTCGCCAGGAACCGGCGCGGTCTCAACACGTCGTTCATCCAGATGACCGGAACGCTGGGCTTCCTGATGGCGCTGCTGTCGATCCAATTGGTGCAGGCGGTGGCGACGCAGGCGGTGTTCGATGCCTGGGCGTGGCGGATCCCGTTCCTGATCTCGATCGTCTTGCTGGCCGTCTCGATCAAGGTCCGGCTGCAGATGCACGAATCCCCCGTCTTCAAGAAGATGGCGGAGGAAAAGCGTCTGTCTACCAGCCCGGTGCGCGAGACCTTCGGCAGTTGGGAGAACGTCAAGCTGATGGCCATCGCGCTGATCGGCATCGGCGGCGGCATGTCGGTGGTTTATTACAACGCCGTGCTCTATCCCCTGTTCTTCCTCAGCCGGACGCTGAGCGTGCCGATGCCGGTCGCCAACCTGATGACCACCGTCGCCGCCCTGTGCTCCATCCCGATGATCTGGTTCGCCGGCTGGCTTTCGGATCGTGTGGGACGCAAGCCGGTGATGATGGCCGGCTTCCTGCTTGGGGCGGTGGCGACCTTCCCGGTCTTCCACCAGATCGCGGAACTTGCCAACCCGGCGCTGGCGGAGACCCAGGCGAAGACCGCGGTCACCATCCGGACCGACGGGGCCGGCTGTTCCTTCATGTTCAACCCGCTGGGCAACCGCAGCTTCACCGCCCCGTGCGACGTGGCGCGGCAGGTTCTGTCCGGCTCCTCGGTGAATTACGAGCGGACCGACCGTCCGGGGGGAGCGACCGAGGTGCAGGTCGGCGACCGGGTGATCGCCGTCAACGGCTCGGCCGGCTTCGATCAGGCGCAGTTCACGCGGGATCTGAAGGACGCCCTGAAGCAGGCGGGGTTCGGCGTTCCTGGCAATCCGGACGCGGTGGCGCAGGTCAAGATCGTCGGGCTGCTGCTGGTGCTGCTGCTGGCGATGGCACTCGGCTACTCGCCGGTCGGCGTGGCGATGGCGGAGATGTTCCCTGCGCGCATCCGCTACACGGCGATGTCCTTTCCCTATCATTTCTCCAGCGGCTGGATCGGCGGATTGCTGCCGACCTTCGCCTTCGCCATCGCGGTGGCGCAGGGCAACATCTTCGCCGGCCTCTGGTACACGGTCGGCTGGCTGATCGTCGGCATCGTCATCACCGGACTCTTCTATCGCGAACGCAGAACCGATCCGGACTGAAGAGGCTTGCCATCACGGGCTTCTTCATGCACGATATTCTACTATAGAAGATTAAATCTCAAATGAGAAGCAGCCAAGCTATGGGGAGGAACCTTCCAAGCTATGGGGAGGAACCTTCCATGGGATTGGAGGCGCGTGGCGTCACCATCCGCTTCGGCGGCGTGGTGGCCGTAAACGGACTTGATCTCGATGTCCGGCAGGGGGAGATCGTCGCCCTGATCGGTCCCAACGGAGCCGGGAAGACAACCTTCATCAATTGCGTTTCCGGCGCCTATGTCCCGCAGTCCGGCCGGGTGACGTGGAAGGGCGGGGATATCCTTGGCCTGCCGCCCAACGCACTCGGTCAGCGCGGCGTCAGCCGGACCTTCCAGAATGTCGCCTCGCTGCATGATCTGACGGTTCTCGACATCGTCCGGTTGGGCCGTTCGCTTGGACGGGGCAGGACGAACCGACGCCCCCTCGGCCTGTTCACCACCAAGGATCCGCTGGTCGAGGAACTGACCGAGACGCTGCTGGAGCCTTTGGGTCTGGCGGACACGCGGCACCGGCCGATCCAGATGCTTTCCTACGGGCATCGCAAGGCGGTCGATCTGGCACGGGCGATTGCAGCCGAGCCGGAACTGCTTCTGCTCGACGAGCCGGTTGCCGGTCTTTCGTCGCGCGAAGCGCATGAGTTGGCGGACGTCATTCGTGGCGTGCGGGAGCGCCATGGATGCACCATCCTGATGGTCGAGCACAAGATGGACGTCGTCAACCGGACCTGCGACCGCATCGTCGTCATGGCTGCCGGGTCGCGCATCTTCGACGGTTCGTCCGACGAGGTGCAGGTCGATCCCGAAGTCCGCCGCGTCTATTTGGGTGAACCATGACCTACATCCTGCAACTGATGACCGCCGGCCTGGCGGTCGGCAGCGTCTATGCCCTGATCGCGATCGGGATCGTGCTGATCTACAAATGCTCCGGTGTGGTGAACTTCGCCCAGGGCGCCTTCGTCATGATGGGGGCGTACCTGACCTTTGCCGGCTCCAGGCTGGGCCTTCCGCCGGTTCTGGCGGTTCCGCTCGCGCTGGTGCTGATGGCGGGGATCGGCGTGCTTGCCGAACGTGTCGTCCTGCGGCCAATGCTGAAGGCGCCGGTCGTCGCCGTGATGATGGTGACGCTCGGCATGCTGATCATGATCAGGGCTTCCTGCCTTGCCGTCTGGGGTCCCGATCCGCTGGCCTTTCCCCGGATCTTCCCCGACGGCGCGTTGGAGGTGTTCGGCGTCTTCATCACCTACAACTATCTGACGGCAGGGGTTCTTTCGATCCTGTTCAGTCTCGGCTTCCTCGGTTTCTACCGCTTCACCCCGGTCGGCTTGATGCAGCGGTGCGCGGCCGACAATCCGCGGGCTGCCCTGGCCATCGGCATCCATACCAGCAATCAGGTTTCACTGGCTTGGGCGATGTCGGCGGGGCTGGCCGGGGTGGGCGGGACGCTCTTGGCGACGCTCAACGGGCTGTCGCTGGGGCTGGCCGACATCGGGCTGATCGCCTTTCCCGTCATCGTGCTGGGCGGGTTGACCAGCTTGGGCGGAGCGCTGGTCGCCGGCCTTCTGCTGGGCCTGCTGCAATCCTTCACCGACGGCCTGCTGTCCCCGATGATCGAGGATTTGCTGCGCGCCCACACCACGATCTATTCGGTCGGCGCCCTTCAGCAGGTGGTTCCTTATGCCCTTCTGGTCGTCGTATTGCTCCTGCGCCCGCAGGGGATCTTCGGCCGGAAAGGCTCCGAAAGGCTGTAAGCAATGAAACGCGCGCATTTCATCATCGGGGTGGTGGTTGCCGCCGCCGTTCTCGCGGTCATGCCCTTTCTCGACCGCTATGTCGCCTACCTCGTCACCATCGTGGCGATCAGCAGCATCGGTGCGCTCGGGCTCAACCTGTTGACGGGGCTGTGCGGGCAGATCAGCTTCGCCCAGGCCGGGCTGATGGGGATCGGCGCTTATACTGCGGGCAATCTCTGCAATGCCGGTCTGGGCCTGCTCGCCATTCCGCTGGGCGGTCTGGCCGCCGCGACCGCCAGCGTGGTGATCGGGCTGCCGGCCCTGCGTCTGCGCGGCCTCTATTTCGCCATCGCCACGCTCGCCGCTCAGTTCATCCTCGAATATCTGTTCAAGATCCTGGAGCCGCTGACCCACGGCATCTCCGGCCTGCTGATCCGGCCGCCGACGGTCCTTGGTTTCGCCATTCAGGACGACAGGGCCAATGCCGGTCTGGCGGTGGCGCTGCTGTTCCTGGTCTGGAGCGGCATCGGCGCCCTGCGCGCCACCAATCTCGGCCGCTCGTTCCTGGTGGTGCGCGAGAACGAGATCGTGGCGCGCGGCATGGGCATCGACGTCGCCCGCACCAAGTTCTGGGCCTTCCTGCTGTCCGGCTTCATAGCCGGGATCGCCGGCGCGATGTCCGGCATCGCGTCCCGGCTGGCCAATCCCGAAGCCTTTTCCTTCGCGTTGTCGGTCGATTACGTGGCGATGATCATCGTCGGCGGACAGGGGACGCTGACCGGGCCGCTGCTGGGGGCTGCCTTCGTCACGCTTCTGCCGGAAGTGATTCAGCGCGTCGGCGAACTCTTCGACATCCCCTCGATCCTGTCGGCGCTGCGCGAGTTCGCCTTCGGGATGCTGATCATCCTGTTCCTGATCTTTGAACCGCTCGGCCTGATGGCCGTCGTCCGGAAGCGACGCCTGCGGCTGACCGCGTCGAAGCCCGACGGCAAATCGCCGGCCACGACGACCGAAGCGATCTGACGGCCAAACCCACCAAAACAAAAGACGATAAGGAGGAAACCATGTCGATCATCCGGGCTCTGAAGGTATCGGTAATGGCCGGTGCCCTGTTTGCCGCCGGTGCATTCACGCCCGGCATCGGCAGCATCGCGGTGGCCGCCCAGGACGTCTCGGTGTGCCTGTGGGGAACCATCACCGGACCCGACGCCATCCTGAACGGGATGAGCTACGGCGCCCGCGACTATTTCGAATATCTCAACCAGTTCAAGGGCGGCATCGCCGGGCAGAAGGTCAGGACCCTGCTGTTGGACGGGCGCTACAAGCTCGACGAGGAGCTGAAGAGCTACCGGCGCTGCGTCGACCAGGAACAGGCGGTGTTTGTCAGCGGCTGGTCCACCGGTGCGGTCAAGGCGCTGCGCGACCAGATCGCGCAGGACCAGATCCCCTTCATGGCGCAGAGCCATTCCAGCGAGGTGCTCGACCCGGTCAAGCTGCCCTACATTTTTATCCCCGGACCGACCTACGAGCAGCAGATGGTCATCGCGCTGCGCAGCCTGAAGCAGCAGGGAGGCAAGACGGTTGCGGTGATGCATCCGGATAATGAGTACGGCCGAGGCCCGGTCAATGTCGTGGGGCAGGACCGTGTGTTAGTTAAAAAACCAAAGAACCAGGTGGATAAAAAAGAAATAACCAAACAAAACCCCGAGTTTTAGG
>CBFGPE010000158.1:0-15205 GCA_965650625.1 uncultured Azospirillum sp.
ATAGCTGCCGAGATGCTCGACCCGCGCCACCCTCTGCCCGAAATGCCGCTCCGCCGCCGGCTGCAGCGCATTCGCCTCGAACAGGGTCCAGGCGGCGGCCAGCCCGCAGGTGGCGATGAAACCGCTGCTGAACGCCACATCCGACCGCGCCACCCGCACCACGCCGCTCAACGCGCAATTCTCGTCGGATGGGCGGTCGGGCAGGGCGGTGAAGCGCAGCCCCGTCTCGCCCAGCGCCACCCGGCATTGCTCCGGATCACGTTCCAGCCGTGACAGCTTGAAGCCGGTCAGCCAATCCGGCTCCGCCCGCAGATCGAGCCGCGCCCACGGGTCATAGCGCGCCGGCACGATGATGAGCCCGCCCCACACCCCCGCCGCCACCCCGGTCAGCGCCAGCAGGACCAGCAGCGCCAGCCATCGGAACAACCTCGCCATCTGGGACCGCCGTCAGCGGTCGAGCAGCCCGTGCCGCCGGTGCCAGTCCTCCAGCGATTCCTCGGGATAGCGGGCGAAATGCACGTCGTTCGGGCCCGTCGGCACCTCGACCCACGGCGCCTTGAAGTCGAGCATGATGTGCACCCGCTCCGGCGGTGTCGGCAGCGGCGTGTCGATGGCCGACGCGAAGGGATGGACCAGTTCCGGCCAGGCCGGGTCTTCCGCCCACAGCGCCGTGCCGCAATGCTTGCAGAAATGCCGGTGCGACGGGCCGAGGTGGGTCCGCTCCGGATGGTCGGGGTCCTCCATCGGCGCCCGCCACATCGCCACCGCGTCCCGCCCCTCGACCTCCAGCGTGTTGGCGTCGCCACCCAGATTGATGGCGTATCCGCCACCGCCGGCGCTCTTGCGGCAGATGGTGCAGTAGCAGCGCATGTAGGGCACCGGCGTCGGCGAGTTCAGCGTGAAGCGGACGGCGCCGCAGCGGCAGGAACCGGAAAGCTTCATGGCAGCGGTCTCCTTCAAAAAATGCCCTCTCCCGCCCCGGGAGAGGGAGGGGACCCACCGAAGGTGGGGAGGGTGAGGGGGAAGGCAAGAATCCTGAACCGCATGGTTCCTTGGATCACCCCTCACCCTTCCCATGCTCCGCATGGGCCCCTTCCCTCTCCCGGGGCGGGAGAGGGAGCTGAGAGCCCCCATCGACGGAACGCGGCGGAAGGGTGGCTGTTACCCCCGGAAGCCAGTCGCGGAACCCACCTGCCAGCAGTCGGAGCGGTTATGTCCCAGCCAACAGGTCCAGCCACCCAGGGCCACGCCCAAAAACAGCCGGCGCCTCCGCCGGAGGCTATGGACGTCACGCTGACCATCAACGGCAGCCGCAAGACCCTGCGCGTCGCCCCCTGGACCAGCCTGCTCGACGCGCTGCGCCTGCATCTCGACATGACCGGGACCAAGAAGGGCTGCGACCACGGCCAGTGCGGCGCCTGCACCGTTCTGGTCGACGGCCGCCGCATCAACTCCTGCCTGACCCTGGCGGTGATGGCGGAGGGTCGCACCGTCACCACCATCGAAGGGCTGGCGACCGGCGACGCGCTCCACCCGCTGCAGGAGGCTTTCGTCGAACATGACGCCTTCCAGTGCGGCTACTGCACGCCCGGCCAGATCTGCTCGGCCGTCGGCATGCTGGAGGAGGGCCACGCCAGAACCGACGACGACATCCGCGAACTGATGAGCGGCAACCTGTGCCGCTGCGGCGCCTATCCCAACATCGTCGCCGCGATTCGCCAGGTCATGGACTCGCAGAAGGACGGAGGCACGCCATGAGGGCCTTCTCCTACGACCGTCCCGACAGCGTCGACGCGGCGCTCCGCGGCGTCTCGAACCAGTCCGGCACCACGACCGAAGCGGCGGTGAAGTTCGTCGCCGGCGGCACCAACCTGCTCGACCTGATGAAGGCCGACGTGATGCGACCGGAACGTCTGGTCGACATCTCGCGCCTCGGTCTCGACAAGATCGAAGACATCGACGGTGGCGGCCTCCGCCTCGGCGCGCTCGTCCGCAATTCCGACACCGCCTATGACGCGCGGGTGCAGGCGCGCTATCCGATGCTGTCGAAGGCGATCCTGTCCGGCGCCTCGGCGCAGCTGCGCAACATGGCGACCAACGGCGGCAACCTGCTGCAACGCACGCGCTGCTATTACTTCTACGACACCGGCACCCCCTGCAACAAACGGGAGCCGGGGACCGGCTGCGGCGCGCTCACCGGCGTCAACCGCATCCACGCCATCCTCGGCGCCAGCGACCACTGCATCGCCGTCCACCCGTCAGACATGTGCGTGGCGCTGGCGGCGCTTGAGGCGGTCGTCCGTGTCAGCGGCCCGAAGGGCGAGCGCACCATCCCCTTCGCCGACTTCCACCGCCTGCCCGGCGACACCCCGCACATCGACAGCACTCTGGCCGCCGACGAACTCATCACCGCCATCGACCTGCCGGCCGAAGGCTTCGCCAAGCACTCGACCTACCTGAAGGTCCGCGACCGCGCCTCCTACGCCTTCGCCCTGGTGTCGGTGGCCGCCGCCCTGGACCTGGATGGCCAGACGATCCGCAGCGCCCGCCTCGCGCTCGGCGGCGTCGCCCACAAGCCCTGGCGCGACCCGGCCGCCGAGGCCGAACTGGCCGGCAAGCCCGCCTCGCTGGAGACGTTCCGCGTGGCCGCGCGCGTCCTGCTGCGCGGTGCCAAGGGCCAGTCCCACAACGCCTTCAAGATCGGACTTGCCGAGCGCGCCATCGTCCGGGCGCTGGCCGAAGCCGCCGGAGTGGAGCACCCATGATCGCCAAACCGACCATCCCCGATCCGCTCGACCGTCCCGGTGCGCAGATCGGCAAGCCCGTCAACCGCGTCGACGGCCGGCTGAAGGTGACCGGCGGCGCCAAATACGCGGCGGAGTTCAACACCCCCGGCCTCGCCCACGGCTACATCGTCTCCGGCGCCATCGCCCGCGGCCGCATCCTCGGCATCGACACCGCCAAGGCGCTGGCCCTGCCCGGCGTGTTCCAGGTCTTCACCCACCTGAACCGGCCGAGCCTGCCCTGGTTCGACCGCAAGTGGAAGGACGACGACGCGCCGAAGGGCTCGCCCTTCCGTCCGCTTTACGACGCGACGATCCACCACGCGCTGCAGCCCATCGCGCTGGTGGTGGCGGAGAGCTTCGAGCTGGCCCGCTACGCCGCCCGCCTGATCCACGTCACCTATGAGGCGGACGAGCACCAGACCGACCTCCATGCGGCCAGTGCCGACGCCTTCACCCCCGGCAAGGACAAGGGCGGCTTCCAGCCCCCGCCCAAGCCGCGCGGCGACGCCGACAAGGCACTTGCCGAGGCGGAGGTCAGCGTCGACCTCGACTTCACCCAGGCGGTCGAGCATCACAACCCGATGGAGATGCACGCCTCCACCGTCATCTACCACAATGACGGCACCCTGACCGTCCATGACAAGACGCAGGGGCCGATCAACACCCAGACCTATGTCTGCAACGTCTTCGACCTGTCGAAGGATGCGGTGCGGGTGATCTCGCCCTTCGTCGGCGGCGCCTTCGGTTCGGGCTTGCGTCCGCAGCACCAGCTGTTCATGGCGGTGCTGGCGGCGACCACGCTGAAGCGCTCCGTCCGGGTCGAGCTGTCGCGCCCGCAGATGTTCAGCTTCGGCCACCGCCCCGAAGCGCTCCAGCGCGTGGCTCTGGGCGCGAAGAAGGACGGCACCCTCACCGCCATCATCCACGAGGCGGTGCAGGAGACCTCGCAGACCGAGAATTACGTCGAGGTCGTGGTCAACTGGTCGGGCCAGCAATACAAGTGCGACAATGTCCGGCTGGATTACAAGCTGGCGCGCATGGACACCCACACCCCGCTCGACCAGCGCGCCCCCGGCGCCGCAACCGGCGTTCCGGCGCTGGAGATCGCCATGGACGCGCTGGCAGCCAAGCTGGGCATGGACCCGCTGGAGCTGCGGCTGAAGAACCACACCGAGGTCGATCCCAACACCGGCAAGCCCTTCTCCAGCAAGGAGCTGCGCGCCTGCTTCCAGCAGGGGGCCGAGCGCTTCGGCTGGCACAAGCGCAATCATGCCCCGCGCTCGATGCGCGAGGGGCGCCAGCTGATCGGCTGGGGCATGGCGTCCGGCGTGTGGGACGCGATGCAGGGGCAGGCGGTGGCGTCGGCCCGGCTCGGCATCGACGGCACGCTGACGGTCGGCAGCGCCACCGCCGACATCGGCCCCGGCACCTACACGGCGATGACGCAGATCGCCGCCGATATCCTGGGCCTGCCCATCGACCGGGTGTCGTTCCAGCTCGGCGACACCAACCTGCCGATGGCGCCGCTGCAGGGCGGTTCCTGGACGGTATCGTCGGTCGGCTCGGCGGTGAAAGCGGTCTGCGACCGTCTGCGCGACAAGCTGGCCGGCCTTGCGGTGGGGCTGAACGACGGGCCGCTGAAGGGGCTGAAGGCCGACGACCTGCACTTCGCCGACGGCTGCCTGATCGCGAAATCCGACCCGTCCTGGCGTATGTCGATCACCGAGGTGATGCGCGCCAACGACCTGCTGGTGCTGGAGGACGAGGCGCGCTCGATCCCCTATTACAAGTCGCAGATGCAGCATAAGCTCGGCACCCACTCCGCCATCTTTGCGGAGGTGCGGGTGGACGAGGATCTCGGCACCGTGCAGGTGACCCGCGTGGTCAGCGCGGTGGCCGCCGGCCGCATCATCAACCCCAAGACGGCGCGCAGCCAGGTCATGGGCGCGGTGGTGTGGGGCATCGGCATGGCGCTGGAGGAGGAGACGATGACCGACCAGCACCTCGGCCGCTTCATGAACCACGACTTCGCCGAATACCACATCCCGGTGAACGCCGACGTCCACGACATCGACGTCATCTTCGTCGAGGAGCATGACGACATCGTCAACCCGCTGGGCGCCAAGGGCGTCGGCGAGATCGGCATCGTCGGCGTCCCCGCCGCCATCGCCAACGCGATCCACCACGCGACCGGCAAACGCCTCTGCGACCTGCCGATCACGGTGGATAAGATTTTGGGCGCCTGAACAGCCGAAAACTCCCTCTCCCGCCTCGGGAGAGGGAAGGGGCCCAAGCAAAGCTTGGGAAGGGTGAGGGGTTAGGCACGAAGCCGTGCGGTTCGGGAACCTTGGATTCCCCCTCACCCTCCCGCCTTCGGCGGGCCCCTCCCTCTCCCAGGGCGGGAGAGGGGACACACCCCTCACCCAATATCCGCCTCCCGGCAGAACACCACCCCACACTCCGCCAACTGCTCCCGCGCCTTCGCCAGCGATCCGCCGAGGTCGATGGCCCGGCAGCCATCCTCGACCACCACCGCCTCGAACCCGCAGCGCACCGCGTCCATGGCCGAATAGGCGACGCAGTAATCCGTCGCCAGCCCGGCCAGCACCACGCGCGAAATCCCGCGCTCCCTCAGATATCCCGCCAGTCCGGTCGCGGTGCTTTTGTCGTTCTCATAAAAGGCCGAATAGCTGTCGATCTCCGGCCGGAACCCCTTGCGCAGCACCAGCTCCGCCCGCGTGGTGTCGAGGTCGCGATGGAACTCCGCCCCCGACGTCCCCTGCACGCAATGGTCCGGCCACAGCTTCTGCGGCCCATAGGGAAAGTCGACTTCGGAAAACGCCACGCCGCCGGGATGGGCGCTGGCGAAGGAGCGGTGGCCGGCGGGGTGCCAGTCCTGTGTCAGGACCACCGTGGCGAACCGCCGCGCCAGTCGGTTCGCCACCGGCACCACCGCATCGCCATCGGTCACGGCCAGGCTGCCGCCGGGACAGAAATCATTCTGGATGTCGATCAGAACCAGCGCATCGGTCGGCTGCGGGGTGAGGGCGGGCATCGGCGTGGTCCATCCGGCGAAAGGGAAACGGTCGCCTGGAGTGTAGGCACATCCGCCGGTCGGTTCCACCGCCCTCTCCCCGGTTCGGGAGAGGGTAACAAACAAGCGCTCCCGCCCGGCGGCGGCAGCGGTACGCCTCAACCCATGATGTTCTCGTCCGCCATGCGGCGCGGCACGTCGGTTTGCTGCTGGCGGTCCTGCTTCGGCGTCTTGGTGATGCTGAAGCCGATGCCCGACAGCAGAAGGACGCCCAGCGAGGCGACGGTGACGATGTTGCAAAGCATAGCGACTGACCCTTTCCCTAACCTCTTTCGGCCACCCGTTTGGGAGCGGCCGGACCCTTATTCTGCGGTCTTCCTGGCAATAGACGCCGGTAGCCGCTTCTTTCTTCCCTTGAGCCTGACCGGGATGAGGGAAAATAATCGTCCGTTATCCGGACAGTCTTTACTTCCAACACCTTGCCGGCACAGTCTGCGCGGAGCGCTGACATAGTTCCGCAGCTGCGAACTGGCAACGGAAGGCGGCGAAATATCCGCGCAGCTCTGGTTAACGAAATTGTCATGGCAGAGCTTGGGGTGGGGGAGGGCGCCTCTCAGGCGCCGCGGCCGTCCGCCATCGAACGCTTTGAAGCGGCATCGCTTTCCGCCGGTCGCAGGATCACCGTCACCTTCAGCCCCCGGCCGTCCGCCCCGGCATCCAGCCGCACCGCCGCTCCCAGCCGGTCGGCCAGGGCGCGGACGATGGCGAGGCCCAACCCGCTGCCGGTGCGCGGCGGCTCGCCCGGACGGTCCAGGCGATAGAAGCGCTCGAACACCCGCTCGCGCTCGGCCTCCGGAATGCCGGGGCCGTCGTCCTCCACCTCCAGGACAGGCCCCGCCCCTGATCCGGTCCCAACCCGCACCGTCACCGTGCCGCCCGGCCGGTTGTAGCGGATGGCGTTGTCCAGCAGGTTGCCCAGCAGTTCGCCCACCAGCACCGGATTGCCGACGGTCCGCACATCGGCGTCCTCGCTCTCCGGCTCCTCGAACCGCACCTCGATGTCCTGGGCCAGTGCCGCCGGCACCTGCTCCGCGGCGACCTCCATCGCCACCTGCCGCAGGTCGGTCACCTCCGGCGCGGTCGGCGCAGTCGGCGCGTCCTCGTCGGCGCGGGCCAGCGCCAGCAGCTGGACCAGCAGCCGCTCCAGCCGCTTCACCGCTCCCTCGACATCGTCCAGCGCCGCGCGGCCCTCCGCACTGTCGGTGCCGAAGCGGCGCAGCAGCGCCAGATGGGTGCGCAGCACCGCCAGCGGCGTGCGCAGCTGGTGCGAGGCGTCGGCGGTGAAGCGGCGCATGGTGCCGATGGACTGGTCCAGCCGGGCCAGCAGCCCGTTGATGGCGATCACCAGCGGCAGCACCTCCACCGGCACGACGGCCAGCGGCAGCGGCACCAGCGCCATCCCGCCCCCCATCACGCCGCGCGCCGACCGGCTGTCGATCACCCGCCGCAGCCGCCCCAGCGGCGCCAGTCCGCGCCCGACCGCTCCCCACACCAGCAGCCCGCTGCCGCCGACCAGCGCCACCTCCAGCAGGGTCAGCCACAACAGCAGATCGACCTCCACCGCGCGCCGCCCGGCCGTGGTTTCCGCCACCTGGACCAGCACCGGATGCGGCACACCGTAGAGCCGCCGGATCTGCGCCGCCACCCGCACCGCATGGCCGCGATAGGTGGCGTCGCGGAACACCGTGACGTTGGTCGGCATCTTCGAGATGTCCGGCAGCGGCAGGTCGAGATAGCCGGTGATGACCCCGCCCTCATGGGCGACGTTGTAATAGATGCTGTCGCGCGCCTGGCTCTCCAGCATGCCGAAGGCGACGGCCGGCAGGTCGACCGTCACCTCGCCATTGTCGTCGTCCACCGCCAGCCGCTCGGCGATGGCGAGCGTCGAGCCGGCGAGCAGCCGGTCATGGGTGGACTGCACGAAACCGTGGATCAGCGCCGATCCGCCGACCCCCAGCCCGACCGCCAGCGCCCCCAGCGGCACCAGCAGCCGCGTCAGCAGCCGGCGCCGCAGCGACGGCACGCGCTCCGGCCTGCTTCCGGCCATCAGGTGCTTTCCATCAGGTAGCCCAGCCCGCGGATGGTGCGGATCTGCGGCCCGTCGGGTTCCAGCTTCTTGCGCAGGCGGGCGACATACAGCTCGATGGCGTTCGGTGCCACCGGCTCGTCGAAGCCGAACACCTCGCCGGCCAGCCGGTCCTTCGGCACCACCTTGCCGGCGCGGGTGATGAGGCCCTCCAGCACCGCCAACTCGCGCTTGCGCAAATCCAGCACCCGCCCGTTCAGCGTCACCGTCGCTGTGGAGCGGTCGTAGCGCAGCCCTCCGCACACCAGCTCCGGCACCGGCGTTCCCTGGCCGCGCCGCATCAGCGCGCGCACCCGCGCCTCGAACTCCGCCGGGTCGAAGGGCTTCAGCAGATAATCGTCGGCGCCGAGATCCAGCCCCTTCACCCGGTCGGCCACCGCCTCCCGCGCGGTCAGGATCATCACCGGCACGGTGGAGCCGCGGCGGCGGATTCGCGTCAGAACCTCGAACCCCGATAGGTCGGGCAGGCCCAGATCCAGCACCACCAGCCCATAGGGCTCCGCCCGCTCCAGCCGCGCCGCCTCCTCTCCCGACGCGACATGGTCGACGGCATAGCCGGCCAGCTTCAGCGACGCGGTCAGCCCGCGCGCCAGCGCCGCGTCATCCTCCACGATCAGGATGCGCAAGGGTGGCACCCTCCGTCCGACCGGGCCATCATCCGAACGCCCCTGTTCCGTTCCGCCAACAATTTCCATCCGCGACAGATTGACGACAGGTTGACCGCCTATAGTCACGACAAAGTCGCTTGTAAGCCCAACCAACACGGCCCGCAACGGCGCCGTGGGAACCAACCGCAGGAGAGGAAGAGATGCGCACCAAACTGGCCCTTCTGGTCGCGACCGCGCTGACCATCACCGTTCCGGCCTTCACCGCCGGCACCGCCCAGGCGCAGAGCGTCCCCGCCGGCTACGACCCGTCCTATGCCAAGATCATCGAGGCGGCGAACCAGGAAGGCGCGCTCAGCATTTATTCCGCCACCGACGCGGCCGCCGTGTCGGAGCTCCTGAAGGGGTTCGAGGCGCTCTATCCCAAGATCAAGCTGGAATACGCCGACCAGAACTCCACTGAGATGTACAACCGCTTCATCAGCGAGGCGGCGGCCAACACCGGCACCACCGACCTGATGTGGTCGTCGGCGATGGACCTGCAGATGAAGCTGGTCAACGACGGCTACGCCCAGTCCTACACCTCGCCGGAAACCAAGAACATCCCCGACTGGGCCAACTGGAAGAACGAGGCCTTCGGCACCACCGCCGAGCCGATCGTCTTCGCCTACAACAAGCGCGTCGTCCCTGCCGCCGACGTGCCGAAGACCCACGCCGACCTCGCCAAGCTGCTCGCTGAGAAGCCCGACGCCTACAAGGGCAAGGTCACCTCCTATGATCCGGAGCGCAGCGGCGTCGGCTTCCTCTACATCACCCAGGACGTGCAGGCCAGCAAGGGCACCTGGGATCTGGTGAAGGCGATGGGGCAGACCGGGGTGAAGCTCTACACCTCCTCGGGCGCGATGATCGAGCGCCTGACGTCCGGCGAGCACACCATCGGCTACAACATGATCGGCTCCTACGTCTTCGAGCGCCAGCACAAGGACCCGGAGTCGCTGGGCGTCGTGCTGCCGTCCGACTACACCATCGTGATGTCGCGCATCGCCTTCATCCCGAAGGGCGCCAAGCACCCGAACGCCGCCAAGCTGTTCCTCGACTATCTGCTGTCGAAGGACGGCCAGCAGGCGATGCAGGCCCGCTACATGGGCTCGATCCGCCCCGATCTGGCCGCGTCCAACCCGACCGCCGGCGTCCCGGAAAGCACGCTGCGCCCGATCCATGTCGGCCCGGAACTGCTGACCTACCTGGATCAGGTGAAGCGCCTGAAGTTCCTGAAGGATTGGCAGAAGGCCCTGCAGGGGAAGTGATTTAGTCAGACCGAAAATCACCCTCTCCCGCCCCGGGAGAGGGAAGGGGCCCGCCGAAGGCGGGAAGGGTGAGGGGTGATCCAAGGAACCGGGCGGTTCCTGATCCTTGCCTCACCCCTCACCCTCCCCGCGCCTTTGGCGCGGGTCCCCTCCCTCTCCCGGGGCGGGAGAGGGAAGATTTGCGCCAAAAGGAATCCCCCATGAACCGCGCGACGCGCATCGCGGTGATCGTCGCCATGGCGATTGCCGTGCTGGCCCCGATCGGGCTGGTCGTCTACCAGAGCTTCCTCGACGGGCCGTTCTTCCAGCCCAAGATCTCCTTCACGCTCAGCGCCTACGAGTTCGTTCTGGACGACGAGGATTTCTTCGACGCCCTCTACAACTCGTGCATCATCGCCTTCGGTATGACCGCCATCGCGGTGCCGGTCGGCGCGCTGCTGGCCTTCCTGATGACCCGAACCGATTTGCCGGGCCGCCGCTGGATCGAGCCGGTGATCCTGGTGCCGATGTTTGTCTCATCGGTGGTGCTGGCCTTCGGCTTCGTGGTCAGCCTCGGCCCGGCCGGCTTCGTCACGCTGTGGTTCAAGGGCGTCTTCGGCTACGTCCCCTGGTATCTCTATTCCAAGTGGATGCTGATCGTCATCGCCGGCCTGACCCACGTCCCGCACATCTTCCTCTACACCTCGTCGGCGCTGCGCAGCCTGGGCTCCGACGTCGAGGAAGCGGCACGGATGACCGGCGCCGGCCCGTTGCGCACGGCGATGACCGTCAGCCTGCCGATGGTGATGCCGAACATCCTCTATTCGGCGGTGCTGGTCTTCTTCCTGGGCTTCGAGCTGTTCGGCCTGCCGCTGGTGCTGGGCGACCCGGAAGGCATCCTGGTTCTCGCGACATACCTCTACAAGCTGACCAACAAGCTCGGCACGCCGTCCTACCAGCTGATGGCGGTGGTCGTGGTGGCGATCATCTGCATCGCCCTGCCGCTGGTCGCCTTGCAGCGCTTCCTGCTGCGCGCCGCCAACCGCTACGTATCGGTGAAGGGCAAGGCGGCGGCGCAGAAGCCGGTGTCGATCGGCGTCTGGCGCTGGCCGGCGGTGGCGATGATCACGGCGTGGCTGTTGTTTACCGTCGTTGTGCCGCTGAGCGGCCTGGTGCTCCGCGCCTTCGTGTCGAGCTGGGGCGAGGGCGTCAACCTGCTGGACGTGCTGACGCTGGCCCATTTCCGCGAGCTGATGGAGTTCCCCAACCTGACCCGCGGCATCGTCAACACGCTGCTGATCGCCTCGGTCGGCGGAGCGCTGTCGGTCGGCGTCTACACCGTCCTCAACCTCGCCGCCCACCGCTGGCCCTCGGGCTGGACCCGGCTGATGGACTATCTGGTGCTGCTGCCGCGCGCCATGCCGGGTCTGGTCGCCGGTCTGGCGATCTTCTGGGTCTTCCTGTTCACGCCCTTCTTGGCCCCGCTGCGCCAGACGATGATCGCCATCTGGGTCGCCTACACGCTGGTCTGGCTCGCCTACGGCATGCGTCTGGTCAGCGGCGCCCTGCTGCAGATCGGCCCCGAGCTGGAGGAAGCCGGCCGCATCGTCGGCGCCAGCCCGGGCCGGGTGTCGCGCGACCTGACGATCCCGCTGATCAAGGTCGGCCTGTTCTCCAGCTGGCTGCTGATCTTCGTCACCTTCATGCGCGAATACTCGACCGGCGTCTATCTGCTGGCCCCCGGCACCGAAGTGATCGGCTCGCTGCTGGTCTCGCTGTGGGGCACCGGCGCCGTCGATCTCGTCACCGCGCTGTCCACCATCAACATCGCGATGATCGGCGGCGGCCTGCTGCTGATGTCGCTCTTCGGGAAACGCTCCCATGGCTAAGCTCATCATCGACGACCTGCACCTGTCCTACGGCAGCACCGAGATCCTGAAGGGCATCACCGCCACCTTCGCCCAGGGCGAGATCGTCGCCCTGCTCGGCCGGTCGGGCAGCGGCAAGACCACGCTGCTGCGCTCCATCGCCGGGCTGGAGGAGCCGAAGAAGGGCGTCATCTCCATCGGCGACCAGCCGGTGTTCGACGCCGCCGCCGGCCTGAACGTGCCGTCGGAAAAGCGCGGCCTCGGTCTGGTCTTCCAGTCCTACGCGCTGTGGCCGCACAAGACGGTCTTCGAGAACGTCGCCTACGGGCTGCGCCTGCGCAACGTGCCGAAGGCGGAGCTTCAGCAGCGCGTCGCCACCGTGCTGGACGGCGTCGGTCTGGGCCATCTCGGCGACCGTTACCCGCACCAGATGTCGGGCGGCCAGCAGCAGCGCGTCGCCCTTGCCCGCGCGCTGGTCTACAACCCGCCGGTTATCCTGCTCGACGAGCCGCTGTCGAACCTCGACGCCAAGCTGCGCGAGGAGGCCCGCATCTGGATCCGCAGCCTGATCAAGCGGATGAACCTGACCGCCGTCTTCGTCACCCACGACCAGGTGGAGGCGATGGCGATCGCCGACCGCATCGTCCTGCTCGACGGCGGCCGCATCGTCCAGGCCGGCACCCCCGAACAGCTCTACACCGAGCCGGTCAGCCTGTTCGCCTCGGAGTTCATGGGCGTCAACAACCAGATCCTGAGCCGCGTGCAGGACAAGCGCGGCGGCTACGCCCGCATCGACCTGTCCGGCATTCCCCTGTGGGGCAAGGACCGCGCTGGCAAGTCCGTGTCGGACGAGGCGACCGGCGTCATCCGCCTGGAACAGGTCGAGGTGGTGGACGGGGAAGGCGAGAACTGCGTTCCGGCGGAGCTGGAGACCTCGGTCTATCTCGGCAGCCACTGGGAGCATGTCTTCCGCTGCGGCGACCAGACGCTGCGCGCCTTCGGCCGTCCCCTGGCCGCCGGCACCCATTGGCTGCACCTGCCGCCGGAACAGCTCTGGGTGTTTTGAGGACTGTCCCTCTGCCGCACCGATTCTCCCTCTCCCGTCCCGGGAGAGGGAAGGGGCCCAAGCAAAGCTTGGGAAGGGTGAGGGGTAGCGCAAGAATCCCGAACCGCATGGTTTCTTGCATTGCCCCTCACCCTCCCCGCCTTCGGCGGGTCCCCTCCCTCTCCCGGGGCTCTCAGCGGATCTTCGATCCGCCTGACGCCGTCAGCACGAACTGCGTTCGTGCGAGAGGCGGGAGAGGGCACTTTCACACCTCAATCAACGCATAAGGCCGCCCCGTCTCCTTCGGAATCGTCTGCGCCACATTATACACCGGCGTCCCCCGCAGCGTTTTCCCGGTATAGCTCCCGTGATGCGCATGCCCATGCGCCACCGCCCGCACATTGTCGAAGCGGTCGATGGTCTCCGCCAGCCGCGACGAGCCCAGGAACGGGAAGATCTCCGTCGGCTCCCCCTCCACCGTCGCGGCGATGGGGGCATAGTGCAGCACGACGAACACCCGCTCGGTGTCCAGCTGCCGCAGCGCGCTTTCCAGCCGCATCGCCTCGTTCACCGCCTCGTGGACGAACTGCTTGATCGCCGGCTCGCCGAAGCTGTCGAGCATCCGGTTGCCGAAACCGCCGCCGAAGCCCTTCACCCCGGCGAAGCCCACCCCGCCGATCTCCTGCGGCGCGCCGTCCAGGAACCGCACCCCGGCCTGGGCCAGGATATGCTCGATCTCCTCCAGATGGCCGCATTCGTAATCATGATTGCCGAACACCGCGACCACCGGAATGCCGATGGAGCGCAGGGCGTCGGCCAGGATCTCCGCCTCGCGCGGCTTGCCATGGTTGGTCAGGTCGCCGCACAGAGCCAGCACGTCGGCCTTGCCGGCGATCTCCTGGAACAGCTCGCGATAGGGATACTGCGTGGTCTCGCCGACATGGATGTCGCCGATGGCGGCGACGGTCAGTCTGCGCTCATCCATTGCTGGTCTCCTTGAAATTCTCCTTCGTGCCCTCCTCCCCGACCACGTCGGCGAAGCCCCACTGGGTGACGTCGATCAGGTAATCCTCGCGCGAGAACAGCCGGCCCCGGCAGATGCGGGTCTGGGCGACCGGCAGCTTGGCGCGCTCCTGCATCCGTTCCAGCAGCTCCGCCACCAGCCAGTCGGGGATGCGGTCGCGCTCGGTCGGATAGATGAACCGGAAGTTCAGGAGGTGGATCAGCAGCACTTCCCAATACTGCTCCATATGGGCGAGCAGCCGTTTCCAGTCGATCTTGTCATGCTGTTTCAAAATCATGTGGACCACGTCCGGCCCGTCATACTTGTGGCGCATCTGGACGAAGGATTTGGAGAAGATCATCTCCGTCGGCGCCACCAGCCGCACGTCGGCGCCGCAGATCACCGCGCGATGCTCCTCCTTGAACCAGCGGTCGTTGACCGGGTTGATGGCGACGGCGGAATTGAAGATGACGTCGAAAAACAGCTCGCCATGCTTGACCTTGCCGATCCAGCGTTCGTCCTCGATCTCCGTTTCGAAGCCATGGTCCTGGAAATGGGAGAGGATGCGCGGGAAATCGCCGCCGCAACAGAAGACGTCGATGTCCTTGGTCGGCCGGTTGATCCCGGTATAGGCGCTGACCGCGTACGTCCCGCCCAGCAGGAACGGGATGCCCGACTGGGTCAGCAGCTTCAGGCTTTCGCTATAGAAGGCCTCTGCCTCCGCGGTGACGGTGGCGCTGCCCTCACGGAGTTCGCTCATGGACCACTCCCCCTGATGCGCCGGAACGGGCACGTTGCCCCGGTACAACAGGGCAGGGCGGGGAGTGTTGCGGGGGGCTGCGGTCGAGATACCGCTTCGGCGGACCCGGATCGGAAAGAAGTGCGAGCCTCCAATATACGGCGGAATGATGGTCTTCGGCGGCTGCTTGTAAGAACGTCTGATTTTGTAGTTTGGGAACGAACAAAGTATGCGCTGGCACATCTTCTGAATCATTTACAACGGCGACAAAATAAATGCTAAAACATCGGTATCAATTATCTAGATCTCTAACAAATACATTAACATCAACTCGCCTCACAACCCCCAATTCAGAAAAGTCATCTGCGTATTGATAATATTTCATATCATAATATGATATGACGGGAGATTTGCTGTCAATTTCTTCATACTCCTCTAGGTTCAAATTCATCGATTTAATCAGATTGCCGATATCGTCAATGCTTCGTTTGATTAAATTGTATTGCCTATATTCATCAAAATGCTCTTCTAGATCTTTTTCCCAGTGAATAATAATCTCGTCCATCAAGTCGAAGATGGTCTCGTTATCGCGCACCGGCTTGTTTAAAATAATCTGAATTTCGTTATCCAGAAAGCTAAGAGCCTCTCTGATTGGGTTTGTCGGGTCAAGGCCGGATGGGCCTTTTCTGCTCC
>CBFGPE010000159.1:0-15177 GCA_965650625.1 uncultured Azospirillum sp.
CGGCCGGCAACTGGTATCGCCACACGCCGGCCGGCTATGTCTGCGCCGGCCAGCCGGGCGCCGCGCCCGCGGCGACGGGGGGCTGACCCTTGAAGCGCCTGGCTCTGACGATCGCCCTGCTGCTTGCCGGCTGCGCCGCGGACATGTCCGCCCGCCCAGACGCGGACGCCGGCGCCAGCGGCACCTCCGCCCCCATTCTTCGCATCACCGCCGATGCCGACGCCAACGACCGCCGTCCGGTGGCCGTCGACGTGGTGCGGGTGGCCGACGGCTCCCTTGCGCGCCGGCTCGGCGCTCTCGACGCCGCAAGCTGGTTTCGTGACCGGGCGACCCTGAACGGCGAGGCCGCCAGCCAGATTGCCATCGCATCATGGGAAATGGTGCCCGGCCAAAGCGTGATCCTGCACAACCTGCCGCCCTTCACCGCCACCCCGACCGCAACCATCGTCTTCGTTCGCTACGGCACGCCGGGCGTCCACCGCCAGTCGCTGGATGGCGCGGGCGCCCTGGACATCCGGCTGGGTCGCAACGGCTTCACCGTGGCTACGCTGCCGAAGGACACAGCACCGTGACCGCCCGGCCCGCTCCCTCGCCCGCTCAAGCGCCAGCCGCTCCGGTGCTCCTCAATGAGGCGACGCGTGGAGCCGGTTCGGGTGTCCTGCCCCTGTTCCGCGTCTTCCACACCGACCTGCTGGCCGCCTGCGCACAGGAGCAGGCCCCCGCCGGGTCGGTGGCCGAACGGCTGGTCGCGACGCTCCATGGCATGAGCAGCGCGGCGACCGCCCAGGGACCTGCGGCCCACGGCATGGTGGTGAAGGCGGTCTTTGCGATGGCGATGCTGGCCGACCAGGCGCTGTCCCAGGTGAAGCCGGCCGATGCCGTCGTCGCCGGCCGCCTGTTCGGCGCGAACGCCACATTGCAGACCCTGTTCGTCCAGGCCGACGACCTGATCCGCCAGGGCGCCAGGGCCGACCGCGGGCTTGCCACCGTATATCTGGCAACGCTGGCCCTAGGCTTCCCGGACGACGCCCAGGCGGCGGCGCGGCGTTCGCCACTGCACCGCATCGTCACCGGCAGGGAGGGTGGAACCGAGCCGGCCCAGGCCGGCCTTGCCAGCCCGCGCGCCTATGAACCGTCGGCTGGCGCCGTGCTCGGCAGCTTCCGACCGTCGGCACGGCGATGGTGGATGGCGGCCGGCGGCGTGGCAGCCCTGTTCCTGCTGGTTTCGCATCTGCTGTGGTCCACCGCGGTGAACGAGCTTCAGCGTGACCTGCGCGGTGCCCGGTCCGCGGTCGAGGATATGGGGCTGTCATGGTCCTACTGATCCTGACGCTGGAGTTCCTGCTCTCCACCATCGGCTCGGCCATCGGCTGGGTCCTGTCCTTCGTCTTCGCCTTTCTGCCCTATGCGCTGGCGGTGTTGCCGCTCTACATCCTCTATCGGGCGGCACGGGCGGTGTGGCCAAAGCTGCGTGGCCGGCTACGCCGCCGCAAGCCCGCCGCCAAGGCGCCGGCCCGAAACAGGCCGGGGGCCCGCAAGGCCATGGCTTCCTCGCCCCTGCATGTGAGGGCGGAGGCGCCTCCTCCGTCGAAAGCCGCTGCCGGCAAGCCTCCGCTGGCCCGCGCCTACGGCGAAGGCCTGGACATCCTGACGCGGCAGATGCGCGGTCCCCTGCGGCGCGGCGACATCCCCTGGTTCCTCGCCTTCGGCGTCGGCGGCCCGGCGCTGCTCGCCACCGACCCGACCCATGTCAGCTGGCCGGAGGACGGCAACACCGAACACGGCTGCTGGTGGTTCTGCGAAGGGGCGGCGATCCTGCATGCCGGCGCCGATTCCGCCGACGGCTCCAGGCTCGACGCCTCCTGGCCGTCGCTGGTCACGGCTATGGCCAAGCGGCCGATGCGCCGGCCGCTGGACGGCATCCTGCTGATGGTCGGCGCCGACGAACTGTGCGCCGCCAACGATCGCGAGGCGCCGCGCAAGGCTTTGGCCAAGCGGGCGGAGTCCCTGCGCGCCCGGCTGCGGGCGATCCGCGACGACCTCGGCATGGTTTGCCCGGTGCATGTGGTGGTGGTGCGGGCGGAGGCCCTCGACGGCTTCGCCGACCTCTGCGCCGCGGTTCCCGCCGCCCTGCTGGACAGCACACTGGGATGGACCAGCCAGCAGGACTGGCTGCTGCCTTTCGAGCCCGCCCGGGTGGGCGAGGCGTTCGACGCCATCCGGTCGGATCTCGCCCTGCTGGAGGCGAATGCCCTCGCCGCAGGAATCGCCGGGGTGCGCCTGCCGCTGCTCGCCTCATCCCTGGAAGCTCTGCGGCATCCGCTGGCGCTGTTCCTCGATGGTGCGTTGGGAGGGAATGAGGCCACCGAACCCTTCCCGTTGCGCGGCATCGCCCTGACGGGTGCCTGTGCGACCGCGACGGGCGGACGCCGCCCGGCCTTTGCCCGTGACCTGCTGCCCGGCCGCGCCTTCGCCGAGCCCGGCTATGGCCGTCCGTCAGAGGCCGCCTTCCTGAAAGGCCGCCGCCGGCGCCGGATCGCACAGGCCACGCTGGCCGCCTCCGCCACGGTCCTGTCGCTCGCGGCGTGGCAGGGCTTCGTCACCGTCTCGGCCGGCAGCACCGCCGTTGCGGACTCGGTCACCGACCTGCGGCGGGCGCTGCTGTCGCACGATGCCGTTGCCGACGCCCCGATGGTGACCCGCGTGATCGCCGCCACCGCCGCGATGGAGCGCGACCGGCTCGCCACGCCGCTGCTGCCGACCTCCCTGTTCAGCAGCGTCGACGAGGACAAGCGGCGGCTTGCATCGGTCACCCTGCGCCGCGCGGTTCTGCGGCCGATCCGCGACGCGCTGCTGCCCAGCTCCGCCCTGACCGACCTGCCTCCCGTCACCAATCCCCACAGCGTCGAGGAACTTCCGGCCTTCCGCCGGCTGGCCGCACAGCTGGACCGCATCGGCGGCCGGCGCGACGCGCTGGAGCGTTACGACCGCTTCCGCCGCAATAGCGGGTTCGACGAGTTGATCGCACTGGCGGACAGCGTCTATGGCGCCGTCCCCCGCCCGCCGGTGACGGCGACCGACGGCTTCATCACGCGTATCGCCGCCGGTGCCGACCTTCCCAACCTGGACGCCAGAACCATCGCGGTCGCCTTGCGGGCGGAGTCGGTGCAACTCGCCACTCCGCTCGCCGAGGAACTCTATAGCCGCAACCCCTTGCGCCGTCGTGCGCGGGCGCTGGCCGAGCGTCTGCAGAACCTTCCCGAGACACCGACAGACGAGGATGTCGCGGACGTCCGCCGTCTGGTCGATGCCGTCACCGAGGCTGCCGGCTGGCCGATCGCCGCCGCTTTGCAGGACCCCGCGCGTGGCTTGCCCGTAGCCGTCAAGCTGGCGCTCCAGAAGGCGGCGATCGCCGACCTGCCTGGCCGCGACACCACCGACCGCATCACGGAAGCGCTGTCGACTGCCGCCACATCGGCCCGCGCCGCCGTCCTGGCTCTCGATGCGGCGCCGGTCGGCCGCCTGCTCGCAAGCGGAGAGGGAGGAGCACTGGCCTTGAACCCGGCTGTCGCCGCACTGCCGGATCAAATGGCCGCCACCTTGGCCAGCAGAATTCCGGACGAACCGGTGCCAGCCAAATCCGCCGCCCCCGACAGCAAACCCGCGGGATCCATTTCGGCCGCACCGGCTGTCGAGCCGCGTCCGGCGCCGCCGGCCCCGACAGCGGTTGCACCCATACCCGAACGACCGATTGCCGCCAGTCCGGCGCCTGCGCCGTATACGCCCCCGCCACCCCTGCCGGTCCCGCCCGCCGGGGTGTCGGCCCCGGAGTCCGGCGCGGCGGTGGCGACGCTGGAAGCAACCTTCTCCCAGTCGCTGGCGGGCCGCTTCCCCTTCGTCCGTCCCGACCTCGCCCGCGGCGCGCCCGATGCCGATCCCAAGGAAGTTCGCCGCTTCTTCGAGCAGCTTGACGAGAACCGGCCAGCGATCACGAGGATGGCAACGCCTGAACTCGCCGCTTTCCTGGAGAAGATGGAAGCGGCACGGCCGCTGCTCGATACGGTCGCGCGCAATGCGCCCGTGAGGGTCCGTTTCACCTACGGCACTAACCGGGCGCAAGAGCTTGGAGCTGAGCATATCATCGATTGGTCGGTGCGTTCCGGAAGCGTTGCGGTCGGCGCCTCCACCGGGTCCGAGCCGATGGTCTGGAAGATCGGTCAGCCGCTACAGATCAGCTTCCGCTGGGCGTCCGGTTCGCCCTACCGGCCGAAAAGCGCCATGGCGAGCGAGGCCGAGGCCGTTGCGGGCGACACGTTGACCCTGGTGGAACGCGGCCCATGGGCTCTGCTCCGGCTGTTGAGAAGCCGGTCGGCTCCCTCCTCAGCCGCCGGTGACGGCGTCTTGCTGCGCATCGCCTTGCCGACCCAGACCATCGGCGGCGAACCGGCGCGCGACACGATCCTGTTCATGACGGCATCGATTGCCGCCGGATCGCGCGCGTCCCTGTCGGCCAGGACGCTCGATCTGCCGTTCCGTTTCCCTTCCAGGTAGTACAACGCAGTGAGTACAAGAAAACGCTATGATGATTTTCGTTACAAGCCGCAACAAGGCGATCCAATATCCTTTTAAAACCCCAGCAACCCTGATTGCGACTTAATATGATTTTAATCAATAAAAACGTATCAGTAGGTTAGCTCACGCCTCGCCGACAGGATAATAGGTCCTGCCGGAAAACCGATCTAATCATGATTTGCTAATTTCTTCGCTGCCCCTAAGCAGCAAACGCCATTTGTTTGTCAATCGCTGCGTCTGCAATTGACGAAAGGCTGCTGCTTTCCCCCAGGAAGCTCGGCTCGGCGATGCGAACTGCACGAAAACGTGTATTTCGTATCGGAATATCCACCACCGACCAACACTCCCCGACCCGAGAAAGGCTTCGGATCATGGTAGACCGTAAGAAGCGTGCCCAGGACCTGATCAAGTATCACAGCTACGCCTCGGGCGCCTTCGGGCTGATCCCGGTTCCGGGCGCCGACGTCGCCGCCGTCAGCGCGGCACAGCTGAACCTGGTCCACAAGCTCGCCAAGCTGTACGAAGTCGAGTTCGCGCAGGAGCGGACCCGCGCCATCGTCGGCGCCCTGCTGGGCGGCGTCATGCCGGGGGCTCTCAGCTCCAGCGTCCTGGGCTCCGCCGTCAAGGCCGTTCCCTTCATCGGCACCGCGCTCGGCGTGGCGGTGATGCCGGCGCTATCGCTGGCGGCGACCCGGGCTCTGGGCCAGGTGTTCGCCCAGCATTTCGAGACCGGCGGCACGCTGCTCGACTTCGATGTCGATGCGATGCGCGAGTATTTCCGCAAGGAGTTCGATGCCGCCAAGGGTGAGGCCGCCGACGCTCCGGCCGCCGCACCTCAGATGGACGAACAGCCGATCCAGAAGGCCGGTTAAGGCCTGAACGACGGAACGCCGGGTAAAGAGGGAAGCATCGCCGTGCTCGAGCTGATCTATATCGGTCTCTGCCTGCTGGTCGGGTTCCTGGGAATCGGCCGCCGCGGCGGCTTCCTGCTTTACGCCTTTCTGGCGGTGGTGTTGACGCCGCCCGGCGCCCTCCTCGTCATGATTCTGCTGACCACCCGCCGCAAGAAGCCGGCGAAGGCGTGACCGCAGCCATGACCTCCACCCATTTCACGGCACCGCCACGCCGTCCGCTGGTTACGACTCTGCTGCTGGGCCTGCTGGCTTTGCTTGCCATGTCCTTCCCGGCGAAGGCGGAATATTGGACCGTGGCGTCGGAAGACCATTTCCCGCCCTACAACTACTCCTTCAACGGCAATCGCACCGGCATCGACACCGAAATCGTCAACGCGCTGCTGAAGGAACTGAACGTCACCCCGGTCCACCGGCCGCTGTCCTGGGCGGAGGTGGTGCAGTCGATGGACGAGAACACCGCCGACATCGGCTTCCAGTTCATCGCGTCACCCGGCCGCTTCGCGCAATACAACATGATCGGGCCGTTCCGCACCGGCACCACGGTGTTCATGGTGCGCAAGGATTCGACGATCACCTTCGACCGGCTGGAGGATCTCACCTCCTATCGGATCGGCGTGGTCGACGGCTTCTCCTACGCGCCCGATTTCGATGCCGCGACTTATCTGGACAAGCTTGCCTCCAGCAGCAACGTGGTCAACTTCCGCCGCCTCATCCTGGGCCGGGTCGATGTCATCATCGGCGACCTGCATGTGCTGAACTACATGGCCAAACAGGACGGCCGGCTGAAGGACGTGCGCGTTCTGCCGAAGCCCGTCGGCCTGATCCCCCGCTATATCGCGCTTCCGAAGGCACGCAAGGAAAAGGCGGAGCGCCTGCAGGCCGCTTTCGTCAAGCTGCGCGACAACGGCACCATCGCCCGCATCCTCGACAACTGGCTGGCGGAGTGACCGGGCGATGGGCAAGCGCACTCCTCCCCCCAGCCGGCCGCCGTCCTATCTGCTGCCGCTGATCGGCCTTGCCGACCGCAGCATCCTGACCCGGCTGGTCCTCACCGGCTGCGTCGCCGCCACCGCCAACCTCATCAGCCTGATGAGCCTCAGCGCGGAGCTGAGCGGCTGGATGCGCGGCGAGGTGCTGGACACCCCCTTCCTGGTCTTCTGCCTGTCGCTGTTGGTCGCCTATGCCTTCAGCAAGCGGTTCGTCGCCCTGACGCTGACCACCGCCTTCAGCGCGCTGGCTGGGGTTCGGCGCCGCTTCCTGCTTCATGTCACGCTGGGGGGCCATGCCGACATCCTTGATCTGCAGGCCAAGCGCTCCTTCGACCTGGGCAACCACCAGCTGGAGCGCATCGCGGCCCTGCTGCCCAACCTGTCGATCGCGGCCAACATGATGCTGGTGGCGGCGGTTGCCTACCTCTACCTGTGGACGCTGTCGACCATGGGCGCCACGCTGCTGCTGGTCGCGGCGCTGCTGGTGGGCGGCTGGTACGTGCGCGAGGCGCAGCGGACCCGTGCCCTGCTGACGGATGCCAAGGAGTCCGAGCTTCGGATGCTCCAGGGCTTCTCCGAGCTGGTCGGCGGGAATGCCGAAGTCAAGCTGGGCAAGGCGCGTCGCGACGAGCTGTCCCAGGCGGTGGAGGCCGACGTCGCCCGCTGGGAGGACCTGAAGCGCCGCCACGGCCGCAACCTGGGCGAGCTGTTTTCCTGGATCGCGACGATCATCGTCGGCTTCTCGGCGGTCTTCGTCTTCATCTTCCCGCGCATGGGCGCGATGTCGGTGTCCGAACTTCCGCTGGTCACCTCGGTCATCCTGTTCCTGGCCCGCCCTTTGTCGAAATTCCTCAATGCCGTTCCCGACTATGTGGCGGCGGAGGATGCGGCGGCACAGCTGACGGCGCTGCTCGGCACCATGCCGGCGCTGGAATACGAGCCGTCGCGCACCGCCCGCGCGCCGCGCCGCTTCTCCAGCATCGAACTGCGCGGCGTCAGCTTCGCCTACCGTGCCGGGCTGCGGCCGGAGCCCTTCGTGATCGGTCCGGTCGACCTGACCATCCCCGCCGGCAGCGTGGTCGGCATCGTCGGCTCCAACGGCTCCGGCAAGTCCACCCTGCTGCGCGTCATCCCCCTGCTGTTCCGCCCGGACGAGGGTCAGGTTCTGCTCGACGGACAGCCGGTGGAGACCGACCGGCTGGAGGCCTACCGCGACCTGTTCTGCGCCGTGTTCCAGGACCACCACCTGTTCACCCGGCTGCCGCAGGGCCCCGGCTTCGACGCCGAGCTGTTCCGCGAGATGCTGGCCTATCTGAAGATCGACCATCTGGTGCCGGACACCGGCGACGGGCTGCTGAACCGCGACCTGTCGAAGGGGCAGCGCCGGCGCGTCGCCCTGGCGGTCGCGGTGGCCGAAGGCCGGCCGGTCGTCATCCTTGATGAATGGACCTCCGATCAGGACGCCGAGTTCCGCACCCGCTTCACCAACGAGATCATCGGCAAGCTGCGGTCGCTCGGCCGAACCGTGATCTTCGTCTCGCACGACGGCGACGTGTCGTCGGTCTGCGACGTCACCATCCAGATGAACAATGGCCGAATGAACAACGGGCGCATGGACATGCCGGCCGCCACGGCCGCGTCCACTCCCACCATGGGCCCCGCCATGGCTTGCTTGCAGGAGACCGCGTGACATGGCTGACCAGGCCTTCACCATCGACGACGCCGATGCGCTGCCAAAGCCGAAGTCGCGCCTGCGCGCGCTGCTGGCACACTGGTACGACGAACACCGCCGCTCCCTGCTGTGCACGCTGCTGGTCGGCATCCTGATCTTCCTCTACTTCGCCCCGTCCATCGTCGTCTTCATTCCGGCCGGCCATGGCGGCGTGCTGTGGAAGCGCTTCCACCAGGGCACCCAGATGGCGCCGGCCCTGCCCGAAGGCGTCCATGTCATCTTCCCGTGGGACAAGATCGAGATCTACGACCTGCGCCTGCAGGAGGACACGCGCTCCTATTCGGCCATCGCCAACGACGGGCTGAACGTCAGCATCGAGATCACTGTGCGCTACCGCCCCTATGCGGAGATGCTGGCCGCGCTGCACAAGAATGTCGGTCCACGCTATCTGGAAGTGCTGCTGGTGCCGGAAGTCGGCTCCGTCTCGCGCGAGATCGTGTCGCGCTTCAAGGCGGACGAGCTGTATGCCCATCGTCGCCTGCGGGTGCAGACCGAAACCTACGAGCAGGTCGCCGACCGCGTGATGTATGCCCAACTGATCGGGGCCGAGAATGTGCCGAAGCCGGACGGTCGGACAAAGACCGGCTACCTGCTGATCCAGGACATCCTGATCCGCAACGTCACCCTGCCGGACGCGATCATGGCGTCGATCGAACGCAAGATCCAGCAGGACCAGGCGGCGCAGGAATACCAGTTCCGCCTGCAGCGCGAGCTGTTCGAAAGCCAGCGCAAGCAGCTGGAAGGCCAGGGCATCCGCGCCTTCCAGGAGACCGTGCAGGCCAACCTGACCGAGAATTACCTGCGCTGGCGCGGCATCGAGGCGACGCTGGAGCTGGCCCATTCGCCCAACGCCAAGATCGTCGTGATCGGCAACGCCGCCAGCGGCGGGCTTCCCCTGATCCTCGACGCCGCTTCCGGCCAGAACGGCCTGCCGGCCCCTGGCACCCCCGCCGCGACGCCGGGCGCGCCGCCCGCCGGCCCGAATGCCAAGCTGACCTCGGTGCCCACCAGCACCGCCGTGCCGCCGGTCTCGCAGTTGCCGTCGCTGAGCGGAGAGGGAACGCCGGGCCAGACTCCCGTCGGCCAGATGCCGAGCCTGAACACCGGCGGTGAATCGGCGCCCGCCGCCACGCATCCGGCGGCGCCCACCCCCGCCACCAAGCCCGAACCGGCGAAGGAGGGGTCCAAGGACGGCTCGAAGACCGCGGCCTCGGCGCCGATCCTGTCGAAGGTGTCGCCGTCCAAGCTCCTCGACATGATCCAGTCGAAGTGAGGCGGCGATGGACCTCTGGCGCATCCTGAGACGCGAGGCGTTGCGCAACCTCCAGCCGCTGATGCTGCTGGCAGTGCTGGCCGCCGCGCTCAACCTCGCCCTGTTGACCTCGCTGAACGACGCTTTGCTGGCGCTGGACGATCCGGAAGGATTGCAGCGGCTGCTGATCGTCTTCCTCCTGTCGGCCTTCCTGTGGCGCATCGCCCAGGGCTGGATGATGAACGCGGCGTCAAAGCGGATGCAGGCCGCCCTTGCCATCCTGCGCGTCGACCTGCTGCGCCGGGCAGTGGCCGCCGACCTGCCGGACGCCATGGCGGTCGGCTCCTCCCGCCTCGCCCAGGTGGCGGGACCGGAGCTGCAACTGCTGACGCAGGCGGTGCCGACCCTGGTCATCAGCTTCCAGTCGGTCGCCGCGATCCTGCTGTGCCTGTTGTACCTCGCCACCCTGTCGGGTGCGGCGGTGCTGATCGTGCTCTGCTTCCTGGTCGTCGGCGGCATCCTGATCGGTCGCTCCGTCATCCGGCTGGAACTGATGTCGGAGACGATCCACGAGGCCGAAGGCGCGCTGTCGGAACGGTCGGAGCACATTCTGCAGACCTTGCGGGAATGCAAGCTGAACCGCCGCCGCGCCGCCAACGCGCTGGCCGACGCAACATCCTGCGCCGAAACCCTGCGCAAGGAACGTCACCGCTTCGGTGCGGAGTACAGCCATTACTTCACCATCAGCGAGCTGACCTATTACGCCGCACTGGCCGGCATCATCTTCCTGCTGCCGGCGGTGACCAACACCGACATCGCCACCGTCATCCTCGCCGGCCATGCCGCCGCCTTCATCGCCTATCCAGTCATCACCATCGTCGCCTCCTACCCGTCCTATATCGCCGCCGAGACCGCCGCCCGCTCTTACCTCGCGGTTGAGGCGGAGTTGAATGCGGCACCGCAGGCAGTGGCTCCGGGCCGCGACAGCGGATCGGATGACGACTTCTCCACCATCGCGCTGGAGGGCGCCACCTTCCGTCATGCCGGCCGCGACGGCACAGGGTCCTTCACCGTCGGTCCGGTGGACATGACGATCGAACGCGGCAACGTCGTCTTCATCACCGGCCACAACGGTGCCGGCAAGAGCACGCTGATCCACATGCTGCTGGGCCTCTATCCGATCCAGCACGGATGCCTGTCGGTCGACGGCACACCGGTTGGACAGGACGGCCTTGCCGCCCACCGCGACCGCTTCGCCGTGGTCTTCTCGGACAATCATGTGACCCGTCAACTTTATGGTGCGGCGACGCTCGACGAGGGTTATGCAGAGGAGCTTCTCGACCTGCTGGAGATGTCGGACAAGGTCGCGGTCGACGGCCGCGCCTTCACCACCGTCGACCTGTCGCAGGGCCAGAAGAAGCGGCTCGCCCTGATTGCCGCCTTGCTGGAGCGCAAGCCGGTGCTGGTGCTGGACGAATGGGCGGCCGACCAGTCCCCCTATTTCCGGCGCAAGTTCTACCGCGAGATCATTCCCTGGCTGAAGGCGCGCGGCGTCACTGTGATCGCGGTGACTCACGACGACGCCTATTTCGACGCGGCCGACGTCCAGCTTCAGGTCGACCGCGGCGGCATCCGCCGGCTCGTCACCACGGTTCCCCCGGGCGGCATTCCTGCCCCCGACCTTCTTCCCGCCTCTTCCTGAGACGGGCTCATTTCCTCCCTTCCTTCCTCCCCTGCCCCCATCCCTTCAGACGCGAGACAGAGGCACACCATGATCCTTCTCACCGGCGGCACAGGCTTCCTCGGCGGCTCCTTCTACCTCGACGCCGTGCGGAACGGGTCCGCTGCGGACTGCCTTCTGCTGATCCGCGGCGCCGACGAGGCCGCCTGCCGCGCCCGCCTCGCCGCCAACCTCGCGCGCTGCGTCGACCGCGCCACGGCCGATGCCTATGCCGGCCTGTGCCAGATCCTGCCGGGCGACCTGCAGTCGCTGGCGACCAGCGCCGACCCGCGGCTGGACGCGGTGACCCACATCGTCCACATCGCCGCCGACACCTCCTTCGACAGCCGCCATTCGGTCTGGCAGATCAATGTCGACGGCACGCTGGCTCTGGCCGCCCGCGCCCGCCGGATGAAGCATCTCCAGCGCTTCCTGCACATCGGCACCGCCTTCTGCTGCGGCGAGACGCCGTGGCTGGAAATGGTGAGCGAGGCTCCGGCCCCTGGCCATGACACGCCGCACATCGTCGAATACACCCGCAGCAAGGCGGCGGCTGAACGGGCTCTCGCCGCCGGCTTCCCCGACCTGCCGATCATCGTCTGCCGCCCGTCGATCGTCGTCGGCCACACCCAACTCGGCGTGCGTCCCAGCGCCAGCATCTTCTGGTTCTTCCGTCTGGTCGACCGCACCGGAATCCTGCCCTGCTCACCCGACGGCTTCATCGACATCGTGCCGGTGGATTGGGCCTCGGCCCGGCTGCACGACCTGCTGCGCAAGCCCGACCTGAAGCACAACCTCTACCATATCTCGGCTGGCATCGGCAGCCGGACCACCTGGGTCGATTTCGAAGAGGCCTTCACCAGCCACGGCCATGAGGGCACCCGCCCCTACAGCTTCTTCGACCCGAAGGGTCCGGAAGGCTGGAAGCCCTTCGACCGCGCCTATCGCCTCGCCTTCCCGCAGCGCGACATCCTGCACCGGACGATGGCCGCCGGCGGGCGCAAGTACCACCGCTTCACCGCACAGGACATCGCCTTCGACAACAGCCGCCTGCTGTCGGAAGGCTTCGTGCCGCCGCCGCGCTTCGCCGACTACATCGGCGTCTGCCTGCAGCAGCCGCGCACGACCATCGAGGAGCAGTTCGTCGACGACGCCGCCAGCTTCGAGTTCGACGAATCGCTGGCTCCCGCCGCCACCGCCGCCTGACGCATCACCCAGCTTGTCGGAATAGGGACGCCATGCCGCTCCTCATCCCCACCCGCCTCGCTCCCAGCCCGATCCACGGGCTGGGTCTCTTCGCCGAGGAGCCCGTCGCGGCCGGCACGCCGGTGTGGCGGTTCGATGCCCGTGTCGACCGCCTCTTCGCTGCCGACGACGCCCTGCTGGACGAGTTTCCGCAGGTCGCCCGGCTGGCCGACTTCCACGGCTGCGTGATAGATGGGGTTGGCGTCCTCCTGCCGGGGGACGACGCCCGCTTCCTCAACCACGACGACGAGCCGTCCATCGGCCGGGCCAATCCCGGCGACTGGCGGATGTTCGTCGCCCGCCGTGCCATCGCCGCGGGTGAGGAGATCACCTGCAACTACGAGGACATCTGCGCCGATGTCCGTGACGCCGGTGCCGCCGGCTACCTGTCCGCCAGCGCCCTGTCTGGAGGAGCGGCATGACGCCGCGCGCGTCCCATCCCCCCCTGCGGACCAGCATCGTCGAACCCGCCGCCCTGACGGCGGAGCGGCGGGCGGTGATGTTCGCCCTGCTCAGCGTCTGGTTCGAGGGCTACGGCGAGGATTATTTCAACGAGGAAATGGGCGACCTCGACCACTGCGTCCTGCAGGAGGATCCGGAGACCGGCGAGCTGGTCGGCTTCGCCACAGTCTACCGCCAGGAGGTCGACATTGCCGGCACCGCCGTCGGCGCCTTCCACACCGCCCACTGCATCCTGGAACGCCGCTTCTGGGGATCGAACGGGCTGGTGCGCGCGATGGTTGCCGAGATGGTGGACCGGACGCGCGCCGACCGGTCGGGACGGCTTTGGTACTGGAGCTACAGCGCCGTCGGCTACCGCTCCTACCGCTACATGCCGATGCTGTTCGTCCGCCACACACCCAATGTGGACCAGACGCTTGACGGGCTGGACCGGGCATTGCGCGACCATATCGGCCGCGAATGCTTCGCCCGGTATTACGACGCCGAGACAGGCACCGTCGACTGGAAGTGGCAGGGCTACGGCCTGACGGAGGAAGCCCGCGCCATCAGCGAGGCCAAGCTCGACAGCCCGGCGGTCGCCCAGTTCCGCCACCTGAATCCGCGCTGGGCCGACAGCGTGGAGATCCTCTGCCTAGCCCGCCTGACCGACGACAACCTCACCCCCTTCGGCCGCCGCTGGTTTCCGGCGGCCCAGCCCGCCTGACGCCCGCCATTCACTTCGACGCCACCCGTCCAACGCCGTCCATTCCCGGAATGACCATCCCCATGCGCCCGATGTCCACCATCACCATCCTTCGCACCGCAGCCCTGGCCGGCACCGCCATCGTCGCGCTTCAGGCAGCACCGGCCCTCGCCGAGGCCGAATTCAGCCTGACCGTCGGCGGCGACGCCTATTTCCAGGGCGCCTATGTCAGCCAGAAGCAGGACGACGGGCTGCGCTCGACCGAGTTCGCCAACCGCCTGCGCCTGATCGTCACCCCGTCCGCCACCGCCGACAACGGGCTGACCTACGGCGCACGGCTGCGTCTGGTCTCGGGCAACGGCGACCCGTCGGTGTCGAGCCGGACGGTGGAGAATGATCGCGCTTATCTCTACGCCAATGGCGCCTTCGGCACGGTGCACGCCGGCGTGATCAATGGGCTGTCGGACGAATATGGCATCATCGGCCCCAACACCGAGGGCATTGCCGGCAGCCCCGACAGCAACGGCATTCTGTTCCTCTATGGCTCCTCCACCTATGCCGCCCTGCCGCTGGCCGCGACCAGCTTGCGCACGCTGGTGTCCTACGACACCGGGACCAAGTTCATCTACATCAGCCCCAGCTTCGGCGGCTTGCAGGCCGCAGTGTCCTACACCCCACGAACCGGCGATTCCAACACTTCGGTCAACCGCCGCAAGGTCGATGCCCTGGGTGATGCGCTCGCCTTCCGTGACGTGGTGGAAGCCGGGGCCGCCTTCCAGAGCGCGTTCGGCGACGTGACGGTGGAGGCCAGCACTTTCTACCAGACCGGCAAGGCGGTGCGGCAGAGCGACGGCATCGTCAGCCAGTCCTTCGAGGATCTGAATTCCATCCATCTCGGCGCCAATGTCGGCTACGGCTCGGCGAAGGTCGGCATCAGCTATGCCTACAGCGGCGACAGCGGCTATGCCAAGGGCATCGCACAGTCGCGCGACCAGCAGAACCTGATCGTCGGCGCCCAGTATATCAGCGGCCCGCTGTTGTTCGCCGTCAACTACATGCACGCGCTGGGCAACGACGTGGCGACCATGACGACGCCCGCCAAGGCCGACATCTGGCAGGGCGGCGTCACCTGGACCTTAGCCCCCGGCCTGACCTCCGGGCTGGAGTATGACTATGTCCGCTCGACACTGTCGGGAGGTGCGGCAAACGGCGGCGATCTGACCGACCGGGCACACATCCTGATGCTGGACACCCGTCTGGCATTCTAGCAGGACGCGGAAAAACGAACATATTCCGGCTTTTTGCCGCCGCTAAGGCTTGGAAATGGCGTTTCGGCGCCCGTTTTTGTCAGAATGGAGCGCCTTTTCGCGCTGCGAGACGCCCGGAGCCGCCGTTGAGGCGGGGTCCGGGCGTGATTATGCCGCCGCCAGCAGCTTGGGCAGGCGGATCAGGTTGTAGGCGGTGGCGGTCAGGGTGAACATCCAACCGACGCGGGCCGTGCCGCGATGACGCGTTTTGCGCAAGCCGGCGCCCTTGATCCAGCCGAACAGCTCCTCAATCCGTTTGCGGATGCGCAAGGATACGGCATAGCCAGGGTGGCGGGTGGTCC
>CBFGPE010000160.1:0-14991 GCA_965650625.1 uncultured Azospirillum sp.
AAGCGGGATGCCCGATCAACAAAAACGTGCTGTCGCACTTCAGCTTGATTCCGCGGCGGCGGGGGTTCCATCGGCACGGGGCCCGCTGAACATCTTTGCCCGTCCTGCGGGAACCGCTTCGTTGCGGATCGGTTGATCCAAGCATGACCGTGGCGTCACCGGGTGACCGGCGGCGTCACGAACGAAGCGATTGAAGGACCGACATCATGCTCAAGATTCTCGGCTGGGCCATCCTGATCATCTTCATCATCGGCCTGCTGGTCGTCACCGGAATCCTGAAGCTGATCTTCTGACCGAACGTTTGACCCTGCTCCGCACTGCCCGGTCATTCCTCCGCCATTGCCAGGGCGCGGCGCAGGTGGGTGCGGCAGTTGGCGACCATGCGGCGGATCAGGTCGTCGCAGGTCGGGATGTCGTCGATCAGGCCGATCACCATGCCGGCCGACACCACCCCATCCTGGACATTGCCGGATTGGAGCGCGGTGCGGCCGCGCTGGCCGGCGACGAGCGGCCGGACCTCTTCGAACTGTGCGCCGCCGGGGCGTTTTTCCAGTGCGACGACCTCGTCCGACACGGCGTTTTTGAAAACGCGGGCGGTGTTGCGCATGCTGCGCAGGATCAGGTTGGTGTCGCGTTCGCCCGCCGCGACCAGCGCCTGCTTGATGCTGTCATGCACCGGCGCCTCTCGCGTGCAGAGGAAGCGCGTGCCCATGTTGACGCCCTGGGCACCGAGGGCCAGCGCGGCGGCCATGCCGCGCCCGTCGGCGATCCCGCCCGAGGCGATCACCGGAATGCGAAGAGCCCGCACCGCGGCCGGGATCAGGATCAGGCCGGGGATGTCGTCCTCGCCCGGATGCCCGGCGCACTCGAACCCGTCGATGCTGATGATGTCCACCCCTGCCCGCTCGGCGCTCAGCGCGTGGCGGACGCTGGTGCATTTGTGCAGGATGCGGATGTCGTGCGCCTTCATCCGCTCGACGAAGGCGCGCGGGCTGTTGCCGGCGGTCTCCACGATGGTGATGCCGCTGTCGATGATGACGTCGAGATAGCGTTCGTAGGGCGGCGGCGTCACCGCCGGCAGCATGGTCAGGTTGACGCCGAAGGGACGGTCGGTCATCGCGCGGCAGCGCTCGATCTCGCGCGCCAGATCCTCCGGCGTCGGCTGGGTCAGCGCGGTCAGGATGCCCAGCCCGCCGGCATTCGATACGGCTGCTGCCAGTTCGGCCAGTCCGACCCACTGCATCCCGCCCTGCACGATCGGGCAATCGATGCCGAGCAGGCGCGTCACCTCGGTTTTCATGGCGTCCCCTTCCCCACCCTTGTCGTTGGCCGCCGAGGGGCCCGATTCCCCTGCGGCATACGATCTTATAAGCGAATCCAAGCTCGATTGCGGTATATGATCTTCGGCGTATGATAAAAGAGCCGAGCGCTGGAAAAATCCAAGGACGAGCGCAAAACGTATCCTATGATAATGAAAGGATAGGGTCTAAAGGGCCATGCTGTCGCTTCGTTCACCTCAAGGCGGTGCACGCGGCGGACGCGGGGTTTCTATACCGTTGATTATGTTGAATGCCGCTGAAAGCTATCGACATATGTCAGTGGAGCCCGATTGAAGCGGGTCCGCTTCGGGAAAAGCCCGTCGGACGCGTGACCGAGATGAGCAAAGGACGACTGTGACGCCTGCAACCGGACCTGAACCGTGGCCCCCGACCATGGCGGGCACTCTCGACCTCGACGCCTGCGCGCGCGAACCGATTCATATCCCCGGCAGCATCCAGCCGCACGGCCATCTCTTGGGCATGGAGGCGGACAGTCTTCGTCTCGTCTGCGCCAGCGCGGAAGCCGGCGCGGTTCTGAACCGGCCGCCCGGCGAGGCGTTCGGCACCCCGGTCGACCAGCTGATCGCCGCGGCGTCCACAGCCTCGCTGCTGCGCGGGCTGCGTGCCGCGCCGGCCGAACCGGTGCAGCTGGACATCCTGCACCTGCGCGGCGGCGACGAATTTCAGGCGATCGGCCACCGCTCCGGCGATCTGGTGATCCTGGAGCTGGAAGAACTTCCGGCCAATGGCGTCGGCACGCTGGAGGCGCTCTATCCGCAGATGCGCGAAGGCATCCGCCGCATGCAGGCAGCCCATGACTTCGAGGCACTGCTGGCCATCACCGCGCAGGAGGTGCGGGCGCTGACCGGTTTCGACCGCGTGCTGATCTACCGGTTCGACGAGCAATGGAACGGCACCGTCATCGCGGAGGACGGGAACGACCGCCTGCCCTCCTATCGCGGCCTGCGCTTTCCGGCCTCCGACATCCCGCAGCAGGCGCGGCGGCTCTATGCCCTGAACCGGCTGCGGCTGATCGCCGACGCCCGCTACCAGCCGGTTCCGATCCTGTCCGACAGGCGGGATCCGCCGCCGCTCGACCTCAGCTTTTCCGTGCTGCGCAGCGTGTCGCCGGTTCATCTGGAATATATGCGCAACATGGGCACGCCGGCCTCCATGTCGATCTCGGTCATGGACGGCGACCGGCTGTGGGGACTGATCTCCTGCCACCATGCCGAGCCGCGGCAGGTCTCCTTCGCGGTGCGCACCGCCTGCGATCTGCTGGGGCAGATGCTGTCCAGCCAGATGATCGCGCTGGAACGGGCGCTGGACGCCGATCACCGCATCCGTTCGAAGAGCACCCAGGCGCGGCTGCTCGCCCACATGGCGGCGGCGGATCATTTCATCGACGGACTGGGCGAGGACCGCGAGGACCTGCTGGCCCTGGTCAATGCCGACGGCGCCGCGATCCTGTTCGACGGCGATTGCCGGCTGATCGGCCGCACCCCGCCGCAGGAGGTGGTCGAGGCCATCGCCGCGGAACTGGCCGGACAGGGCATCAAGGACCTGTTCGCAAGCCACCAGCTTCCGGTCGAAAGCCCGGCTGCCGCCGGGATGGAGCGGACCGCCAGCGGGCTACTGGCAATCTCCATCTCGCAGCTCCACCCCAGCTATCTGCTGTGGTTCCGGCCGGAGATCGTGCAGACCATCGACTGGGCCGGCGATCCCAACAAGCCGCTCGGCGCCAGCGGCGGGCTTTCCCCCCGCAACTCCTTCGAAGCCTGGAAGGAGACGGTGCGCGGCCAGTCCCTGCCCTGGAGCCATGGCGAGATCGAGGCGGCCGGCGATTTCCGCAACGCCATCGTCAGCATCGTGCTGCGCAAGGCCGAGGAGATGGCAGCCCTGAACGAGGAGCTTCGCCGCAGCAACGGCGAACTTGCCGCCTTCTCCTATTCGGTGTCGCACGACCTGCGGGCGCCTTTCCGCCACGTCACCAGCTATGCCGAGCTTCTGCGTTCCCGCACTGCCGACAAGCTGAACGAGCGGGAGAGCTACTATCTGGACAGCATCATCGAGGCGGCGAGTTCGGCCGGCCGGCTGGTCGACGGGCTTCTGCATTTCTCGCAGCTCGGCCGCGCCACGCTCGCGCGGGTGGAGGTCGACGTCGGCCGGCTGGTGGAGGAGGTGCGCCATCTGCTGGAGCCGGACCTGCAGGGCCGCGACGTGCGCTGGACCGTGCATCCGCTGCCCAGCGTCAACGGGGATCCCACCATGCTGCGGCTGGTGGTGCAGAACCTGCTGTCGAACGCCATCAAATACACCCGCGACCGCGCCGCACCGGAGATCGAGGTGGGCTGCCGCACCACGGCCGACGCGTACGAGTTCTACGTGCGCGATAATGGCCGTGGATTCGACATGGCCTATGCCGGTAAGCTCTTCGGCGTATTCCAGCGCCTGCACCGCGAGGAGGAGTTCGAGGGCATCGGCATCGGACTCGCCAATGTCCGCCGGATCGTCGAGCGCCACGGCGGACGGGTCTGGGCGGACGGCAGGCTGGACCACGGTGCGACCTTCCATTTCTCCCTGCCGCGGTCCGCAGCCGCCGAATCGAGGTAGCCCCATGGCCACGCTGAAACCGATCCTGCTGGTCGAGGACAACCCGAAAGACCTGGAGCTGACGCTGGAGGCCTTCGCCGAGGCGCAGCTCGCCAACGACATCGTCGTCGCCCGCGACGGGGCGGAGGCACTGTCCTATCTGTTCCGCGAGGATGGGCAGGCAGTGGCGAAGCCGACCGACCCGAAATATCCGGCCGTCATCATCCTGGACATCAAGCTGCCGAAGGTGGACGGCATTGAGGTGCTGCAGCGGATCAAGGCCAACGACAGCACCCGCGCCATTCCCGTCGTGATGCTGACCTCGTCAAAGGAGGAACAGGACCTCGTCCGCAGCTACCGGCTGGGGGTGAACGCCTTCGTGGTCAAGCCGGTCGGCTTCAAGGAGTTCTTCGATGCGATCCGCGACATCGGCAGCTTCTGGGCGATCCTCAACGAGCCGCCGCCCGGTTGTCATCCCCGGAGGTCGCGCGGCAGCTGATGGCGCAGGTGATGGATCCTTCCGCCGGCCAGTCCGCCGGTTCTCCCTTCGCGGACGGCGGACCGGCCGATCCGGGCCGGCCGATCCCGTGCCGTGTCCTGCTGCTGGAGGATAGCGGCATGGACGCCGATCTGGTGCGCGAACATCTGATGATGATCGACGACCACGTGTTCGACATCCACCGGGTCGAGACGCGGCAGGCCTTCATCGACGCCATTGCCAACGGCGGCCCCTACGACCTGATCCTGTCGGACTTCGACCTGCCGGATTTCGACGGCATGTCGGCGCTGGCGATCGCGCGCGACCGGCTGCCCCGGGTCCCCTTCATCTTCGTGTCCGGCATGCTGGGCGAGGAGAACGCCATCGAGGCGCTGAAGAAGGGCGCCACCGACTATGTCGTGAAGTTGCGCATGGAGCGCCTGCAGGTCGTCGTCCGTCGCGCTCTGGTGGAGGCGCGCGACCGCAACGAGTTGACCGACAAGCGGGCGGCCCTTGCCGAGAGCGAGGCACGTCTGCGCTTTGCGCTGGAGGCCGGGCGGCTGGGGTCCTGGGAACTCGATCTGGCGACCAACCGGTTGCGTGTCTCGTCGATCTGCGCCGCCAATCTGGGGCTTTCCGATCCGTCGGAGATCCCGACCTACGACCGGCTGCTGGAGCGGGTCCATCCCGACGACCGCGATCATCAGCAGGCGATGGTCCGGCAGGCGGTGAGCAGCGGTTCGCCGCTGGACATGGAGTACCGGACGATCTGGCCTGACGGCAGCGTCCAATGGGTCCAGGTGCGTGGCCGCGCGATCTACGACAAGAACGGCGCGCCGATCGGTCTGGCCGGCGTTTCGCTCAACATCACTGACCGCAAGAAGGCCGAGGAACGGCAGCTCCTGCTGCTGGAGGAGCTGAACCACCGGGTCAAGAACACGCTGGCGATGGTGCAGTCGATCGCCAAGCAGACCCTGCGCGCCGCTCCGTCGGTGGAAGCCTTCCCCGATGCCTTCCAGTCGCGGCTGCGCGCCCTGGCCCAGGCCCACGATCTGCTGACCCGCCGTCATTGGCAGGGGGCCACGCTGAGCGAGATCGCCGCCCTGACGCTGGAGCCCCACGTCGATGCCGGCCGCGTCAGGGTCGGCGGCCCGCCGGTCAACCTGACCACCGGCGTGGCGGTGTCGCTGCATCTCGCCTTCCATGAACTCGCCACCAACGCCGCGAAATACGGTGCCCTGTCTGCAGAAAGCGGCCGCATCGATCTCGATTGGGAGATCACGCCGCCGGCCGGGCCGGGTGCACGGGATGGGGCGGCGAGCCATGCCGGCTCGGGGCATCCCGTCTCCCGCGCCGCCGCGGGCGCGCTGGTGCTGCGCTGGCGCGAGAGCGGCGGGCCGCCGGTGGTGCCGCCGACCCGTCGCGGTTTCGGCTCCCGCCTGATCGAGCGCGGTCTGGCGCATGAGTTGGAAGGCGATGTTGCCCTTGCCTTCGACCCTGCCGGCGTGCGATGCCGGCTGGTAATCCCTCTGTCGTCGCGAGTGAACCCGCAGTGACCGACGCGAACTTGTCGAACCTGACTGTCCTGATCGTCGAAGACGAACCCTTGATCGCCATGAGCCTGGAGGATGCCCTGCTCGACCAGGGCGTCACCTGCCTCGGCCCGGCCGGTTCGGTTTCCGCCGCCTTGGAAATGATCGAGGCGGGTGGCTTCGACATCGCGCTGCTGGACGTCAACCTGCGTGGCGAGCGGGTCGACGCGGTGGCCGACCGTCTGGCCGCCGCCGGCATCCCCTTCATTTTCACCACCGGCCATGGGGCGGAGGGGCTTCCCGATGCCCACCGCGAGCGGCCGGTGATCGGAAAGCCGTTCCGCGACCTCGACATCACCGACGCGCTGGCCCGCCACCGCCCGCGCTGACGGGCCGCAGGTCCAATCCGACCACCGAAGCGCCTCTTCAATCGGCTCCTGAGAAGGAGCCGATTGCGTTTGTGCGCCTTCTTGTGGTCCGGAGAGCCGTCGTCTCCTTCTTCCCTTTCAAACGCGACAACGTGTCGCGGCTGACAATCAGTCGCTTTGACAGTGGCCGCATAACTTGTATACTAGTATGCACATGACGGCGCATGGCGTGCCGTCCTGACAAAAATGACGGCCGCTGAAGCATGCCCGACGCCTGTGGGGTGCGGCGGCGACGGGATAAAATTCTAAGGAGTGTCGGCCATGAACATCAAATCCCGGATCGACCGCATCCCCGGCGGGATGATGATCGTTCCCCTGTTCCTCGGCGCCTGCCTGAATACGCTCGCTCCCAACACGGGTAAGTTCTTTGGATCCTTCACCAACGGCCTGATTACCGGCACGCTGCCGATCCTGTCGGTGTGGTTCTTCTGCATCGGTGCCAGCATCAGCCTGAAGGCAACGCCGCTGGTCCTGCGCAAGAGCGGCGTGCTGGTGTCGGTGAAGATCCTCACCGCCGCGATCGCGGGCGTCATCGCCTCGTGGTTCATCCCAGCGGAAGGCATCACGTCGGGCTTCTTCTCCGGCCTGTCGGTGCTGGCGATCATCGCGGTGATGAACGACACCAACGGCGGCATGTACATGGCGCTGATGCAGCAATACGGCACCAAGGAGGAAGCGGGCGCCTTCTGCCTGATGTGCCTGGAATCGGGGCCCTTCATGACCATGGTGACGCTGGGCATCGCCGGCCTCGCCGCCTTCCCCTGGCAAACGATGGTCGGTGCCCTGCTGCCCTTCCTGATCGGCTTCGCGCTGGGCAACCTGGACAAGGACCTGCGGGCCTTCTTCACCCAGGGCGTCTCGGTGATGGTCCCGTTCTTCGCCTTCGCGCTGGGCAACAACCTGAACTTCTCGACGATCCTCAACACCGGACTGCTGGGCATCGTGCTGGGCCTGACGGTGATCGTCGTCACCGGCTTCATGCTGGTGCTGGCCGACATCCTGCTGGCGAAGGGCAACGGCACGGCCGGCATCGGTGCTGCCTCCACCGCCGGGGCAGCTGTGACGGTGCCGCCGATCATCGCTTCGATCGAGCCGACCTTCGCGCCGGTCGCCCCGTCGGCCACGGCACTGATCGCCACCAGCGTGGTGGTCACGGCCCTGCTGACGCCGCCGCTGACGGCATGGTGGGCACGTCGTTTCGGCGTGCTGTCGCCCCGCTATCAGGCGGCCGAAGCGGCCAAGCTCTCCCAGCCGGTGGGAGTCGCTCCGGCCGAGTGACCGGGACGAGCGTGATACTGTGAGAGAGAGGCCGCCGGCGGTTCCCCCACCGGCGGCCTTTTGCATCACTCCTTCTTGGCCGGTTCGGCGTTGTGGCCGTGGCCGGCGGCGCCCATGGCGCCCATGTGCCCTTCGCTCTGAGGCGCGCTCTGCCCAGCCGCCTCGACGGCGATCTCGACATCGACGGTGCCGGCTTTTTCGAAGTGCAGGGTCATGGGGATGCGGGCGCCCTTCTCCAGTGGCTTCTTGAGGCCGAGCAGCATGATGTGCAGCCCACCGGGCGCCAGCTTCACCTGCTCGCCCGGTGCAACGGGAATGGCCGGAACCTCCCGCATCTTCATCACGCCGTTCTCGTTCAGATGGGTGTGCAGTTCCGCCTTATCCGCTGCCGGGGTGGAGGCGGAGACCAGACGATCTTCCGTGCTGCCGGTGTTGGTCAGCGACAGATAGGCACCACCGTTCGGAGCCGACGGCGCAGTGGCGCGCGCCCAGGGATGGCCGACCTCGATCGGGCCGGCCTTGTAGCTGTGGGCCAGGGCGGGGACGGCACCGAACAGGACGAGGGCGGCGGCGATGCCGAGAATGCGTTTCATGGACTCTTCTCCTGGAATGCGGATGTGAACAGCAGGGGGAACCGCCACGGCGGGCTGTGCCGCGGGGCGTGAATTGGAAGATTGCGCGTTGGAATGCATGGATAGTCCGCCAGGCGCACCGATCCGGACGGAGAGCGGGCGTGGCGATGCGCGCGACGGCTATGGCTGAACAGCCGTAGGGATCAGGCGAACGACGGTGGTGCGCGGGCCTGGAGGGTCGACAGGAACCAGCCGGCGGCGATCCGTTCCCCCGGCAGCAGACGGCTGTCGCTGGCCATGGCGAGGGTCGGGCCGACAGTCAATGGTGGCGGCGGCAGGGCCAGCCCGGCCACCAGCGGGCAAAGCGGGCAATGGCCGGTGCTGGAGGGCGCGTGATCCGGCGATTTTTCAGGGTCGCCGTCATCGGACGCGAGCCCAAGCTCGCCGATTCCATAAAGGGTGGCATCGACCTGGATGGTGGTCAGGCCGCCGGAGGAACAGATCGGCAGTGAAGCGGTCTCTCCCGCCCTAGCGGCACCCGGAACCAGCGGCATCCAGCCCCAGGCGATGACCTGCAGCAACAGCGCGGCCATCCCGGCCACAAGACCGAGCCTCCGCACCCGCCGCACTGTCGATCGACCGAAGAGCATCCGGCTCCGCCACCCCGCAATCGCCGGACCTGCCCGGCACCGAGGCAAGATACCGCAGCATCCGTGAACGGACGAGCGGCAAATGAACCCACACGCCGCGAAGGGTCAGGCAAGCAGCCGGAATGCCGGTTCCGGTCGGGACAGCAGGTCGTGGCGCAGCGCCTCGACGGTGGCATCGTCGCGGGCGGCGCGGGGGACGGTCACCGGCACCTCCGCCACCACCCGGCCGGGCGAGGGCGCCAGTAGAATCAGCCGGTCGGCCAGCGCCAGAGCCTCGCGCAGATTGTGGGTGACCAGCAGGACGGTGGCCGGCCGTCTGTCCAGCAACTGCGACAGCAGCATGCGCAGCCGGAGCGCCGTCGGTTCGTCCAGCGAGACGAAAGGCTCATCCATCAGCAACAGGTCCGGCTCCACCAGAAAGGCGCGGGCCAGCGCCACCCGCCGCGCCATGCCGAGCGACAGCTGGGTGGGGAAACGGTCGGCGAAGGGCGACAGCTCCAGCGCGTCGAGCATGGCGTCGACCGCCGGGCCGCGGCGCTGCGCACGCGGCAGGACCAGCGCCAGATTCTGCCGCACGGTTCGCCAGGGCAGCAGGCGCGGTTCCTGGAAGACATAGCCGAGCCGGGCCGGCCCGCCGTCCGGCCGCGCCCCGACCTCCACCACGCCGTCGAAGGCGCGGTCCAGCCCGGCGACGATGCCGAGCGCGGTCGTCTTGCCGCAACCGCTGGGGCCGACCAAGGCCACAACCTCCCCCGCTGCGGCGGACAGGGTCAGGCCGCGCACCGCCTCCACCGCGCCGAAGCGCTTGGAGCGGATCTCAAGCTTCAGCGGGCATCCGCCGCCAGCGCTGGCAGTGGCGCTCGACCGGTTGCAGGACGCCGTATTCCAGAAGCTGGACCACGGCCACGAACGCGATGGTGTAAGCCAGGATTCCTGCGACATCGAAGGTCTGAAATAGGAGGTTGATCTGGAATCCGACACCGTCGCTGCGGCCCAGCAGTTCGACCACCAGCACGATCTTCCAGATCAGCGCCAGGCCGGACCGCGCAGCCGCGGCGATGGTGGGGGTGAGTTGCGGCAGCAGCACATGGCGAAGCCGGTCCGCGGGCGACAGGCGGTAGACGCGGGCCATGTCGATCAGCCCCTCGTCGATGGCGCGGGCACCGGCCCGCACCAGAACCACCGTGTTGGGAATCTTGTTGACCGCGACGGCGCCGATGGCCGCCGCCTCGGTCAATCCGAACCAGACATAGGCCAGCACGATGACCACCAGCGCCGGCAGGTTCAGGAAGAAGACCAGCCAGGGGCCGAACAGCCGGTCAACGAAGGGCGACCGTCCCATCGGCAGGCCAAGCCCTACTCCGATGGACATGGCGAGCGCGAAGGCGGCCAGCACACGCAGCAGCGTGACGCCCATGTGATGGAACAGCGCTCCGCTCTCCGCCTCGCGCAGCAGGGCCTCGGCCACCACGACCGGCCCCGGCAGCAGGCGCCCGCCGACCGTCAGAGCCGCCGCTTGCCAGACGGCCAGCAGCAGCAGGATCGACGCAACAGGCATCACGGCGGGCAGCAGGACGCGCCGCACCGGTCAAGCCCCACCGGTCCAGAAGGTGCCGGGAGCGATGGTGGGCGCGTCGCCGACCAACTCCCGCCCGCCCAGCCGCGCCAGAAGCGCATAGAGCTTCGCGGCCCCTGCCCGCTCCTCCTCCGTCCAGCGGCGCGGGATGCCGTCGCGGTAGCGGTCGCGCAGGGTGCGGAAGGTGGCGTCATCCTCCGCCTGCATCAGCGGAGCGAGCCGGTCCCACGCAGCGTCTGACTCCGCCAGCAGGGTCTTCGCCTTGTTGGTCGCCGCCTGGAATCCGGCGAGGGCGGCCGGGTTGGCGCGCGCCCACTCCTCATGGAAGACATAGCCGATGGAGGGCACCGTCGCCGGCTGGCCCAGCGCCTCGAGCATGTCGGAGACGGTCATGGTCACGCGCATGCCCTTCGCCTCCAGCCGGGCGGCGAAGGGCCAGAAGGTCAGCACGGCGTCGAGGTCTCCGTCGGCGATCTTGCTGTTGAGCAGGGGCGGCGCCCCGAAGAAGGGTTGGGCATCGCGGTCGAGCGACAGCCCAAAGCGGTCGGCGGCCAAGGCCTTCAGCAGGAGCCAGCTCTTGTCGAGCGGACTGCCGGCGACCCCGATGCGCTTGCCCCGCAGGTCACCGATCCCGGCGACGGCGGACTTGGCCGGAACCACCAGCGCGCCGACGGCGGTCGAATAAGGGATGAAGGACAGCGCCTCCCCCTTGCTGCGCATCCGCGACACCCACAGCCAGTCGGAAACGATGATGTCGACCCCGCCCGCCTGGAGCGCCACCTGGGTGGCGGGGTTGCCGGCCAGTTCCACCAGTTGCAGGTCGATCCCGGCCTGTTTGTCGAAGCCGTTGGCGCGGACGGTGTCGAGTTCCCAACTGACCGTACCGAACTTCAGAACGCCCGCTCGCACGACCTTCAGGTCGGCAGCGGCCGCGTGCCGCAGCGTCCCCGACGCCAGCAGTGCGCCGGCCGCCAGCAATGTCGCCCGTCTGGTGCAGCCTGCCGCCATGGTCCCCGTCCGGTCTTGATTGGACTGCCAGCTTAGGGGGACTGTAGATGGTTCGTATATTCAACGATAGGAGGATAAGGGAGGTATCGCCGGTGGAGCCGTGTCGGACTCACAGCCCCAGATAGGCCTGCTTCACAGCCGGGTCGGCCAGCAGTGCCTCTCCCGTGCCCGACAGCACCACTCGGCCATTCTCCAGTACGTAGGCCGTCTGGGCGATGCGCAGGGAGGCGGCGACATTCTGTTCGACCAGGATGATCGTCATGCCCTCTGCCGCCAGGGAACGGATGATGCGGAACAACTCCTGCACCAAGGCGGGCGACAGGCCGAGCGAGGGCTCGTCGAACATGATCAGGTCCGGCTTGCCCATTAGGCAGCGGCCGATGGCCAACATCTGCTGCTCGCCGCCGGACAGGGTTCCGGCCGCCTGGTCCAGTCGTTCGCGCAGGCGCGGGAACAGGTCCAGCACCCGGTCGTAGGTCTGGCGCGCGCTGGACCGGGCGCGCGGGATGACGGCGCCCATCTCCAGATTCTCCCACACGCTCAGCGTCGGGAAAATCTGCCGCCCCTCCGCCACCTGCCCGATGCCGAGGTCGCAGACGACATGGCTGGGCAGGCCGGCGATCTCGCGGTCCTTGAAGCGGATGCTGCCGCGCGCCGGTTTCAGGATGCCGGAGATGGCGCGGATCAGCGACGTCTTGCCGGCTCCGTTGGCGCCGACGATGGCGGTGGTCTGCCCCGCCGCCACCTGCAGCGTAACGCCGTCGAGCGCCTGGGCGTCGCCGTAATACAGGTCGAGATCGGATACGGTCAGCATGGCGGCGGGTCCAAAAGGCGGGGAGCGCCCTCTATAGCGCGATCATTTCAGGAAGAACACCGCACTCATCACCAGCCCGACGGCGATGATGCCGGCGCGCAGGATCGGCTTGGGGATCTTCCGCCCCAGCCGGGCGCCGACATAGCCGCCGGCGACCGCAGCGACCACCATCAGCAGCGCCTTCGGCCATTCCACCGCTCCGCCCGCGGCATAGGCCACCACGGCGATGGCTGTCAGCACGGCGGAGAACAGGTTCTTCAGCCCGTTCATGGCGTTGAGGTCGGTCATGCCGAACAGGCTCAACTGCGCCAGCAGGAGGATGCCGAGCCCGCCATTGAAATAGCCGCCATAAACCGAGACGGCGAACAGCGTGCCCAGCATTGCCCCGTTGCCGTGCAGACCCAGGCTGCGCAGCCGCTGCGCCAGCATGTTGCCGAAGGCGAACAGACCGGTCGCCAGCAGCAGCAGCCACGGCACGATGCCGCGGAACACCGAATCCGGCGTCACCAGCAGCAGTCCGGCGCCGGCCAGCCCGCCGACCAGACTGACCGCCGACAGCAGCGGCAGGCTGAGCGTGCCGACCGGCGTCAGGTCCTGGCGATAGCCATAGACGCCGCTGGCATAGCCGGGCAGCAGGGCCACCGTGCCTGTGGCGTTGGCGGCGACCGGGGGCACCCCGGCGTAAATCAGGGCCGGCAGGGTCAGGAAGCTGCCCCCGCCGGCAACGGCGTTCATCGCTCCGGCCAAAAAGGCCGCAGCCAATAAAATCAATTCTGTCATGATGTTACAAGCGGTTCCTCAACTCCCGGCGAATGATCTTGCCGGTGGTGGTCATGGGCAGGCTTTCAAGAAATTCGATAGAGCGCGGATATTCGTGGGCGGCCAGCCGGGTCTTCACATGTTCCTGGATCGAGGCGACCAGAGCGTCGTCCGGCGTCACCCCCTCCTGCAGCACGACGAAGGCCTTGACGATCTCCGTGCGCAACGGGTCGGGCACGCCGACCACCGCCGCCATGCGGACGGCGGGATGGCCGATCAGGCAATCCTCGATCTCGCCGGGGCCGATGCGGTAACCGGCCGAGGTGATGACGTCGTCGTCCCGCCCGACGAAGCGGATGTAGCCGTCCTCGTCCAGTTCCCCCTGGTCGCCGGTGACCAGCCAGTCGCCGATGAACTTCGCTGCGGTGGCGTCGGGGTTGTTCCAGTAGCCGAGGAACATCACCGGATCCGGCCGATGCACGGCGATCAGGCCAAGCTGACCGGGCGGCAGCCGATTGCCCTGGCCGTCGATCACCGCCACGTCATGGCCGGGGACCGGACGCCCCATGATGCCGGGCTTCGGCGCCATCAGCGTCGCGGCCGAGGAGACGATCATGTTGCATTCGGTCTGGCCGTAGAACTCGTTGATCGTCACGCCGAAGGTCTCGCGGCCCCAGTCGAGCAGCCCGGCACCCAGCGTCTCGCCGCCGCTGGCGACGGAGCGCATGTCGATGTGGTGGCGCGCCCGCGGGTTCTTCACCGCCCGCATCATCTTCAGCGCCGTCGGCGGCAGGAAGGCGTTGCGCACCTGGAACTCGGCCAGCAGAGCGAAGGCGGCCTCCGCGTCGAACTTCTCGAAGCGGTGGGAGACCACCGTCACCCCATGGTACCAGGCCGGCAGCAGCACGTCGAGCAAGCCGCCGATCCATGCCCAGTCGGCCGGCGTCCAGATGCGGTCGCCCGGCTGCGGGAACAGGTCGTGCGACATCTCCACGCCCGGCAGGTGGCCCAGCAGCACCCGGTGCGCATGCAGCGCGCCCTTGGGCTGGCCGGTGGTGCCGGAGGTGTAGATGATCAGCGCCGGATCGTCCGGACCGGTATCGGCCGGGATGAAGCTGTCGGACGCCGCGTCGCACACCCCATGCCAGTCCAGGCAGCCGGGACCGGACCCGTCGACGCGGAAGACGGCGCGCAGGTCCGGCAGCCGGTCGCGGATCTGGGCGATCTTGGCGGCCCCGGCGGCGTCGGTGACCACGGCACGGGCACCGCAGTTGGCCAGCCGGTATTCCAGCGCCTCCACCCCGAACAGCGAGAACAGTGGCACGGCGATGCCGCCCAGCTTATAGACCGCGACATGGCTGATCGCGGTTTCCGGCGCCTGGGGCAGCAGGATGCCGACCCGGTCGCCGCGCGCGACACCTTGCGCCGTCAGCGCGTTGGCAAAACGGTTGGACAGGGCGCGGATGTCGGAGAAGCGGTATTCCTCGGTCCCGCCGTCGCGCCGCTTGTGGATCAGGGCGATGCGTCCGGGGTCCGTTTCCGCCCAGCGGTCGCAGACGTCGACGCCGATGTTGTAGCGGCCGGGCACGCGCCAGGCGAAGGCGCGGGACACCCCTTCCCAGCTGTCCGCGTTGGGCAGCATGTTCGTTCCCTCCCAAGGGCTTGTCGTCGATTCCTTTGTGGAACCGTTGGCACGATCATAGGGGCAAGCGAGGCACCGCGTCACGCATCGGGAATAAGATGCGGGTCAGCCATGTTGATGGCGTCAGGAACGAACAGTTTCGTGCCGATCCAAACAGGACCCAACAGGACGAGAGCCACCATGAAAGCCAGCCCCTTCCTCGCCGCCGCGCTGTCCGCCAGCCTGCTCGCGGCCCCGCTTGCCGGCTGCGCACAGCCCGGCTACGGCGATTCCTATGGCGGCGTCAGCGCCAACAAGCAAACGGCCGGCACCGTTTTGGGTGGCGTGGTCGGTGGCTTGGCCG
>CBFGPE010000161.1:0-14659 GCA_965650625.1 uncultured Azospirillum sp.
AACAACGAGTTCGGCTTCGACTATCTGCGCGACAACATGAAGTTCCGGCTGGAGGAACTGGTCCAGCGGCCCTTCAACTTCGCCATCGTCGACGAGGTCGACTCGATCCTGATCGACGAGGCGCGCACCCCGCTCATCATCTCCGGTCCCTCCACCGATTCGTCGGAAATGTATGTGCAGGTCGACCGGCTGATCCCGATGCTGGTCCCTGAGGATTACGAGAAGGACGAGAAGCACCGCTCCGTCAGCTTCACCGAAGCCGGCCAGGAGCATATGGAGCAGCTTCTGGCCGAGGCCGGGCTGCTGAAGTCGGGCGGGCTGTACGACATCCAGAACGTGGCGCTGGTCCACCATTCGCAGCAGGCACTGCGCGCCCACATGCTGTTCCAGCGCGACAAGGATTACATCGTCAAGGACGACAAGGTCGTCATCATCGACGAGTTCACCGGCCGCATGATGGAAGGCCGCCGCTTCTCCGAAGGCCTGCACCAGGCGCTGGAGGCCAAGGAGAAGGTGACGATCCAGCGCGAGAACCAGACGCTGGCCTCCATCACCTTCCAGAATTATTTCCGCATCTATCCGAAGCTGGCCGGCATGACCGGCACCGCCCTGACCGAGGCGGCGGAGTTCGGCGAGATCTACGGCCTCGAGGTCGTCGACATGCCGACCAACGTGCCGGTCAAGCGCATCGACCATGACGACGAGGTCTATCGCACCGCGACCGAGAAGTACCACGCGATGACCGACCTGATCGAGGACGCGCGCAAGCGCGGCCAGCCGGTCCTGGTCGGCACCACCTCGATCGAGAAGTCGGAACTGCTGTCGGAGCTGCTGACCAGGCGCGGCATCCCGCACAACGTCCTGAACGCCCGCCACCACGAGCAGGAAGCCTACATCGTGGCCCAGGCCGGCCGCGCCGGCGCGGTGACCGTCGCCACCAACATGGCCGGCCGCGGCACCGACATCCAGCTGGGCGGCAATCTGCAGATGCGGATCGAGGTCGAGCTGGCCGACGTTCCGGAAGGCCCGGAGCGCGAGGCCCGCATCAAGCAGATCGAGGCCGAGATCGCCGAGGCGCGCGAGAAGGTCAAGCAGGCCGGCGGCCTCTACGTCATCGGCACCGAGCGGCACGAGAGCCGCCGCATCGACAACCAGCTGCGCGGCCGTTCCGGCCGCCAGGGCGACCCCGGCACCTCGAAGTTCTTCCTGTCGCTGGAAGACGACCTGATGCGCATCTTCGGGTCGGAGCGGATGGACAGCATGCTCCAGCGCCTCGGCCTGAAGGAGGGCGAGGCGATCATCCATCCCTGGATCAACAAGGCGCTGGAAAAGGCGCAGCAGAAGGTCGAGGCGCATCACTTCGAGGTCCGCAAGAACCTGCTGAAGTTCGACAACGTCATGAACGACCAGCGCAAGGTCGTCTATGAACAGCGCCACGAGGTGATGGAGAGCGAGGACATCGCGGAGGAAATCCGCGAGATGCGCCACCAGATCATCGCCAACATGGTGTCGGCCGCCATCCCGGCCAACAGCTACTCCGAGCAGTGGGACATCGACGGCCTGCACGAGGCGGTCAACCGCGTGCTCGGCATGGACCTGCCGGTCCACGAGTGGGCCAAGGAAGAGGGCATCGCCGAGCCGGAGATCGAGGAGCGCGTGCGCGAGGCCGCCGACCGCAAATACGCGGACAAGGAGGAGTCCTACGGCGCCGAGACGATGCGGCATGTGGAAAAGAGCATCCTGCTCCAGATCCTGGACCAGGAATGGAAGGACCACCTCCTCCAGCTCGACCACCTGCGCCAGGGCATCAACCTGCGCGCCTACGCCCAGAAGGACCCGCTGAACGAGTACAAGCGCGAAGCGTTCGAGCTGTTCGACTCGATGCTGATGGCTCTGCGCGAGCAGGTCACCACCATTCTGATGCATGTCGAAATCCGCATGGCGCCGTCGCAGGAGGAGCTGTTCGCCCGCCAGATGCAGGAGATGCATGAGGGCCGCATGGACCCGGCGCTGGCGATGGCGGCGATGGCCGACGGCGGCGAAGCCCTGCCGGACGGCATGGTCCGCGCCTCGTCGCTGGCCGGCACGCCGGAAGACCAGCCGCTGCCGGCCGAGGTGATGGAGAACACCCCGCGCAACGCCCCCTGCCCCTGCGGATCGGGCAAGAAGTTCAAGCACTGCCACGGCCGCATGGCGTAAGGGTCGGAGTTATCCCCTCTCCCCCGCTCACGCGCAAACTTCGTTTGCGCTGACGCGACAGGCGGATCGAAGATCCGCCGAAAGCGGGGAGAGGGGGCTTTATGAAACCAACCCCTCCCAACCCCGTTTCCCTTCCACGACCACGGAAAAACGGGACGCCATGTTCGAAGAATTCAAGAAATTCATCAGCCGCGGCAATGTCGTGGAGCTGGCCGTCGGCATCATCATCGGTGCCGCCTTCACCGGGATCGTCAATTCCCTGGTCAAGGACATCCTGATGCCGCCGATCGGCTGGATCATGGGCGGTATCGATTTTTCGAACTACTTCATCAGCCTGTCGGGCGGCCATTACGACTCGCTCCAGGCCGCCGAGAAGGCGGGGGCGGCCACCATCAATTACGGCCGCTTCATCAACAGCTGCATCAACTTCCTGATCGTGTCGGGCGCCCTGTTCATGATCGTCCGGCAGGTCAACCGCCTGCATGTCCTGCACAAGGAAGCGCCGAAGGCCCCGCCCCGGCAGGAGCAGCTGCTGGAGGAAATCCGCGACGCCCTCCGCGCCCAGGCCAACGGTCAGGCCGGCAACCAGACCGCCGCCCGGCCGCCATCCGCCGACCGTACCCCCTGATCCTGCCGCCGGCCCAGACGCGATTTCGCCCGCTGCGGGAGCTTGTCACAAGGGGTGGAGAACCCCCCGTTGCCGCAGCGCGTCGAACGGGTTACCCTCTTGGATAAGCTGGCGATGGCGGTGCGATGGCGAAGGCCCCGCACCCCTGCGCTGTCCATGACCTCGGCAAGGGCCATGTCCATGTCCGCCACGCGCTGTCCGCCGACCGTCCCCGCCGGTGCGCCGCCATGATCCGCTCCGCGGCGCGCCGGGCCGTCCTGCGGTTGCTTGCCGTTCTTCTGCTGTCCCTCCTGGCCGGCGGTCCGGCGGCGGCGATCAGCTCGCCGGCACCGGCTGCGGCACCTCAGGACACCGGCCCGCGCCCGGCGGAAATCCGGGTGACGCTGGACGATAATTACCCGCCCTACAGCTTCCGCACCCCCGACGGCGCCCATGTCGGCATCGTGAAGGACATGTGGACGCTATGGTCGCAGAAGACCGGCATCCCGGTCCGCATGCTTCCGCTCGATTGGGGCCTCGCCCGCAAGACGATGGACAGCGGCGGCGCCGACGTCATCGAGACGATCTTCCGCAACGACGCCCGCGACCTGATCTACGACTTCTCCAAGCCCTATGCCCGCGTCGACGTGCCGATCTGGTTCAGCGCCGACCTCAGCGGCATCACCGGTGTGGAGTCGCTGCGCGCCTTCACGGTCGGGGTGAAGGACGGCGATTTCTGCATCGAATGGCTGACCGACCAGGGCATCACCGCCTTTCAGCGCTATCCCGGCTTCGAGGCGATGGTGGACGCCGCCGCAAAGCAGGAAACCCGCGTCTTCTGCATGGACGACCCCTCCGCCCGCTATTACATGACCAAGCGCGGCGTGCAGGGACGCTTCCGCTACACCGATCCGCTCTATACCGGCGAACTGCACTGGGCGGTGCGCAAGGGCGACACGGCGCTGTTCCGCCTGATCGCCGACGGCTTCGCCCGCATCACCCCGGAGGAGCGCAAGGCGGTCGAGGAACGCTGGCTCGGCCGCAGCCTGACCGGCCTCGTCAGCCCCCAGATGATGGACCTGCTGCTCAAGCTGCTGGCCGGACTGGCGGTGCTGGGCTTCGGCGCGCTGGTGTGGGTGCTGCTGCTGCGCCGGCAGGTGGAAAGCAAGACCGAAAGCCTGCGCGCCGCGGTCGCGGCCCTGACCGCCAGCGAGGAGCGCGTCCGCACCATCTTCGACAGCGTCACCGACGCCATCTTCATCCACGACCTCGACAGCGGCGCCATCCTGGAGGTCAACCGCCGGATGCGGGAGATGTACCGGGTCGGCAATATGTCGCTGTCGGACCTCACCGTCGCGATGATCAGCTCCGGCGTGCCGCCCTACACCCGGCACGACGCGGCGGCCCGCATCCGCAAGGCGGCCGACGGTGAACCGCAGCTGTTCGAATGGCACGCCCGCCGGCTCGACGGCGCGCTGTTCTGGGTGGAGGTCAGCATGCGGCGCGCCGTCATCGACGGCAACGACCGCCGGCTGCTGGTCCTCGTCCGCGACATCACCGAACGCAAGGCGGCACAGGAGCGGATGGAGTATCTGTCGCGCCACGACGCGCTGACCCTGCTGCCCAACCGCGTCCTGGTGCAGGACCGCACCGAACAGGCGCTGGCCCGGTCGGAACGCAACGGCCGGCTGGTGGCGCTGGTCGCCTGCGGCCTCGACCGCTTCAAGACGGTGAACGACAGCCTCGGCCACGCCGTCGGCGACGCCCTGCTGCGCGCGGTGGCGGAGCGTCTGAAGGCGGCGGTGCGCGACACCGACACGGTCAGCCGCGGCGGCGGCGACGAGTTCATCCTGCTGCTGTCCGGACAGCCCGACATCGACGCGGTGGTGGAGGCCGTCGCCAACCTGCACGAGGCGATAGCCGAACCCTTCCAGGTCGGCGGCCATGAGCTGACTGTCACCCTGTCCTCCGGCGTGGCGCTGGCCCCGGCCGACGGCAAGGACTTCGCCACCCTGCTGAAGAACGCCGACACCGCGCTCCACCATGCCAAGGCGGCCGGCCGCGACACCCACCGCTTCTATGCCGAGGCGATGAACGCGGAGGCGGTGGCCCACCTGTCCACCCGCAGCGGCCTGCGCCGCGCGCTCGACCGCGGGGAGTTCCTGATCCATTACCAGCCGCAGGTCAGCCTGGAGAGCGGCGCCGTCACCGGTGCGGAGGCGCTCGTGCGCTGGAACCACCCCGACAAGGGCATGGTCCCGCCCGGCGCCTTCATCCCGATCGCCGAGGACAGCGGCCTGATCGTGCCGATCGGCGCCTGGGTCCTGACGGAGGCCTGCCGGCAGGCGGCGCACTGGCGCGCTCAAGGGCTGTCGCTGTCGGTGGCGGTCAACCTGTCGGCCTTGCAGCTTCAGCGTAGCGACCTCGTCGCCACGGTGACGCGGGCCTTGGCCGACAGCGGGCTCGACCCGCTGCTGCTGGAGCTGGAGCTGACCGAATCGATGCTGATCCAGAACACCGATCTGGTGATGGACAACCTGCGCCGCATCAAGGCGATGGGCGTGCAGGTGTCGATCGACGATTTCGGCACCGGCTATTCCAACCTGTCCTACATCGGCCGTCTGGCGGTGGACAAGCTGAAGATCGACCGCAGCTTCGTCGCCGATCTCACCAGCAACCACGACAGCGCCAAGATCACCGCCGCCGTCATCCAGATGGCCCACAGCCTAAACCTGACCGCCGTGGCCGAAGGCGTGGAGGACGCCGGGACGCTGGAGGCCCTGCGCGCCCTGCGCTGCGACATCGCCCAGGGCTATTATCTGGGCCGCCCCGGCCCCGCCGAGGCGGTCGAACGCGCCGCCCGGCAGGTGAACCCGTTCAAAGTGGGGGTTTAGGCCGTCCCCTCACATCCCCTTCGTCAGCGCGACCATCTGATCGAGCGCGGCGCTCCAACCGTGATGGAAGCCCATCTCCTCGTGCTGCGTCTTCGCCGCCTCGTCCTTGTGCAGTGCGACGGCGGTATAGAGCGTTCCGTCCGCCGTCGGTTCGAAGGTGACGGATGCGGTGAGGAAGCTGTTGCCGGTGGGCCGGTAGCCCGGTCCGAGGGCGGAGGTGAAGACCAGCAGTTTCTCGGGCTCGACCGTGAGATAGCAGCCGATATTGTCGTTCCTCTCGCCGTTCGGCCCTTCCATGACCGTACGGAACAGACCGCCGGGCTTCAGGTCGATCTCGCAGGCGGTGGTCCGCCAGGGCGCCGGCGCGAACCACTTCATCAGCAGTTCGGGCTCGGTCCAGGCCCGCCAGAGGAGCCGCGGCGGAACCGGCACTTCGCGCTTCAGTTCAAGGTCGAGCCGCGGATCGAAGACGGCGGCGGTCGCATTGGTCGCGGTCGCAACGGTCATAGTGTCCCTTCCTCCCGTTTGTTCAGGTCCAGCACCAGGCTGTCCAGTTGATCGAGCCGCTTCGTCCACAGGCTCCGCTGGGCTTCCAGCCAGCTTTCCGCGGCCGCCAGCGCCTCCGGCTTCAGCGTGCAGGTGCGCACCCGCCCCTGTTTCCGGGTTTCGACCAGCCCGCTGTCCTCCAGCATCTTCAGATGCTGCAGGAAGCTGGGCAGAGCCATGCCGAAGGGTTTCGCAAGGTCGCCGACCGATGCCGGACCGCGCCCCAGCGCCTGGATCACCGCCCGGCGCGTGGGGTCCGCCAGCGCACGGAACGTCCTGTCGAGTGCTGCATCCATGACGGCACCCTAGCGGGAGAAAATACTTAGGTCAATGCCTAACTATCGAGGTCACGCTGTCCCGCTCGCCATGTGCAGGCTGATGACCCCGGCGACGATCAGGAGGACCCCGACCACCTTCATCACCGTCAGCGATTCGCCGAACACCAGCACGCCGATGGCGGCGATGGCCGCGGTGCCGGTCGCCGACCAGATGGCATAGGCGATGCCGACCTCCATGGTGCGCAGCGCCTTGGCGAGCAGCAGGAAGGCGACGCCATAACAGACGACCACCGCCGCCGCCGGCCCCAGCCGCGTCATGCCGTCCGACATCTTCATCGCGGAGGTGCCGACCACCTCGAACAGGATCGCCACCACCAGATACAGCCAGCTCATCGTCTCGACACCCCGACCTCTCCCGCAAGGCCGATCCCGCGGGCGGCGCAGGATGGACCGGGCGAAAGGGCGCCGCAAGAGTCCCCTCGCATGCCCCACGGTTGACGCCACGCCCGGCCGGCCCTAGGGTCTTTGCCCTCATTCCCAACTTTAATCTATGTGGTTTCGAAAGGGTCCGACGATGACCGGCGAACGGGATCTGGCGTTGCAGGCGAAGGCATGGCCGTTCGAGGAGGCGCGCAAACTGGTCGCGCGCTTCGCGAAAGCGCCGCCCGCCAAAGGCTATGTCCTGTTCGAGACCGGCTATGGTCCGTCGGGCCTGCCGCATCTCGGCACCTTCGGCGAGGTGGCGCGCACCAGCATGGTGCGCCACGCCTTCCAGACCATGAGCGATATTCCGACCAGGCTGTTCTGCTTCTCGGACGACATGGACGGGCTGCGCAAGGTTCCCGACAACATCCCCAACAAGGAGATGGTGGCGGCCAACCTCGGCAAGCCGCTGACCCAGGTGCCCGATCCCTTCGGCACCCATGACAGCTTCGGCGCCCACAACAACGCCCGGCTGCGCGCCTTCCTCGACAGCTTCGGCTTCGAGTACGAGTTCCAGTCCTCCACCGACTGGTACAAGTCCGGCCGCTTCGACGAGGCGCTGCTCGGCATCCTGCGCCATTACGACGAGGTGATGGCGGTGATGCTGCCCACCCTCGGCGCCGAGCGTCAGGCGACCTACAGCCCTTTCCTGCCGGTCTCCCCCTCCACCGGGCGGGTGCTGCAGGTTCCGATGCTGGAGCGCAACACCGATGCCGGCACCATTGTCTTCGAGGATGAGGACGGCAGGAAGGTCGAGCTTCCGGTCACCGGCGGCCATGTGAAGCTGCAGTGGAAGCCCGACTGGGGCATGCGCTGGTTCGGCCTCGGCGTCGATTACGAGATGTACGGCAAGGACCTGATCCCGTCGGCCGAGTTGGCCGGCAAGATCTGCAAAATCCTCGGCGGCACCCCGCCGGAAGGCTTCAATTACGAGCTGTTCCTCGACGACAAGGGCCAGAAGATCTCCAAGTCGAAGGGCAACGGCCTGACGATGGAGGAGTGGCTGGCCTACGCCCCGCAGGAAAGCCTCGCCCTCTACATGTTCCAGAAGCCGAAGTCGGCCAAGCGCCTGTATTTCGACGTCATCCCGCGCGCTGTCGACGAGTACCTGACCTTCGTCGACAAGGTTCATGGCGAGGAGCCGGCGAAGAAGCTGGAGAACCCGGCCTGGCACATCCACAACGGCAAGCCGCCGGCGGTGCGCTCCGACGTGTCCTTCAACCTGCTGCTCAATCTGGCGGGTGCGGCGAATGCCGAGACCAAGGACACCATGTGGGGCTTCATCCGCCGCTACGCGCCCGACGCCACGCCGGAGAACAGCCCCTTCCTGGACAGCATGGTCGGCTATGCCGTGCGCTACTACCAGGATCAGGTGAAGCCGACCAAGCGGTTCCGCGCCCCCACCGACGCCGAACGCGCCGCCCTGCAGGATCTGTTGGCCAAGCTGGACAGCCTGCCGGCCGACGCCCGCGCCGACACCATCCAGAACGAGGTGTTCGAGGTCGGCAAGACTCACGGCTTCACCGAGCTGCGGGCATGGTTCCAGGCGCTGTACGAGGTGCTGCTGGGCCAGACCACCGGCCCGCGGATGGGCTCCTTCATCCAGCTCTACGGCATCGACGAGACCAAGGCGCTGATCCGCGAAAAGCTGGCGGCCTGACGCCCGCCGGTTTCCAGGTGACTGAAGGGAGGCGTCGAAAGGCGCCTCCCTTTTCGTTTCCGAACTGATCCGAACGGAATGATTTTCGCAATCGATCGTTCGTCTGACCCGCGACCGGCCATATGCCCGAAAAAAGCGCGGAAAACTGCCTTTTCGCCCATCGACTGGGCAAATCCAACGATATTCCATACCGCGCTATGCGGATGTCGCACCGCACCAATTCGAAAAGGGTGGTACCGCTAACACGGCCGCAGGCTTAAACTCCGCCTCGTTACTGCATTTTGCAGTGCGTTTCCTCCCTAGACTAAAGGCCGCGCCCGCTTGGGCAGCGGCCTTTTTTTTGCGCTATGGCGGGCTCCCACCCCTCTCCTGTGATGGCCGTCACAGCCAAGATAGATAAAATACCCGATAAATTGTTCCTGTAACCGTGACCGGCCCATAGGGCCGGCGGGCCGGGATGCATCGGAAGGGAGGGCGTGGGATGACCGCCGATCCGCCGCCGTTCGAACGCCACCATCGCACGGCGCAGGCTCTGGTCAGCACCTTTCAGGAGGCGCTGGAGCCGCAATTCACCGCCAAGGGCGTGCTCTCGCGCGAGGAGTTCGCCCGCGCCATGGGGCTGATGATGGCGCACTGGCCGTCGGTGCTGCCGCTGTTCGCCTCGATCTGCCAAGCCTGTACCGCAGCCTCCTGCACCGCGTCCGGCTGCGGCGGCTGCGCGACAGCGGGGGACGGCCAACAGCCTCTTCATCACGATGGACGCCGCCGCGATTTCGTCACCCGCCTGATGGTCTCGGCCCTGCGCACCCGCCTGCCCGACAGCATGGACCCGATCACCGGTGCCAGCTTTCCCCAGGTGATCGTCCCCGGCCTGCAATCGACGCTGACTGCCCTGTTCTACGAGAAGGAATGGGAGGCGATGAACGCCAGCGCCATCGCCCTGTTCAACCGGCTGGGGACCGACCGCGATGTCGAGGTCTGGCGGCGGCTGGCCCATGAGGAAACACTGGCGGTGCTGGCCGACACGCCGTTCATCCGGGTGATGCTGCGCTTCCGCCAGTTCCACCAGCAGCGCCAGACCTTCATCCGGCGGATGACCGACCATCTGCGCGACCGCCATTTCGTTTTCGCCGAGGAGCATTTCCAGGCGCTGTTCGACGCCCTGTTCGGCCGTCTGCGCGACAGCCTGCGCACCGAACTGGACCGCGCCCGCACCGACATCCATTACGGCGAGGGCACGGCGGAGGCGCTGCTGCGCATCTTCGACCAGTTCGACAAGCACCGGCTGGAGCAGTCGGTGCCGGTCCGCGTGCTGGGCGGCCGGCAAGTGCCGCGCCCGATGCTGGCGCAACGCAACATGCTGGGCGCCACCCCTGCCGCCAAACGGCGCTGAGCCCCGCGGCCGGCCGTGCCGGATGTCACAAGCCCGGCCGGTGCCGAATTAGGACGCCGTTAACCAGGGGGGCGCTTCGATGAACCGCATGATCCCACCACTGCCGCTCCGGCCCCGCCGCGGCACCACCACAAGGCTTCAGGTCCGGTGACAGCCCGGCGCTCCCCGTCCCACCCCTCCCCCCGCCTCCCGCCGGAGACGGACTGCGGCGTCGCGCCCGAGCTGATGGACTATCTGTTCGCCGGGTCGCCGGAGCCTGAACCGAATCCGGCCCCTGCTCAGCCGCCACCCTCTGCACCCGGCCGCGGCGTCGCCCGTCAGGTCGGCGACGTGCTGGTCGAATCGCGGCTGGCCGGGATGGGCGATGCCGACGTGCGCTCCACCCTTGCCCGCAAGCTGTGCCGGCTGCTGCCCGACCTGCCGCCGGGCGGGGCCGACACCGTCAGCACCGTGGCGATTCGCGCGCTGGAGCAGTTGGCCCGAGACCACATCGTCCGGGTGCGCGAGGCGCTGGCGACGGCGATCAAGGACATCGCCTGCGCCCCGCCTTCGGTGGTGGCGACGCTGGCGCGCGACGTCGAACGGACGGTGGCGGAACCGGTTCTGCGCTGCTGCGCGGCGCTCAGCGACGAGGATCTGCTGGACATCGTCGCCGCCGCCCCCGCCGGCTGGGCGCTGTCAGCCATCGCCCGTCGCCACAGCATCGGCGCCGCCCTGTCGGACGCCATCGCCGGCAGCGGCCATGCCGAGGCCACCGGCATCCTGCTCGACAACAGCGGGGCGGTGATTGCCGAACCGACGCTGGAATCGCTGGTGGAGCGGTCGGCCCACCATCCCGACTGGCGGGAGAAGCTGGCCCGCCGTCCCACCCTGCCCCGCCGGCTGGCATTGCGGCTGGCCGATTTCGTCGATCTGGCGGTGGCGGAGACGCTGCGGCGGCGCCCCGACTTCGACGACGCCACGGTGGCGGAGATCGCCACCACCACCCGCCGCCGCATCGACTGGGCCGAAGCCCCCGACTCGGCCGAGTCGCCGGAACGCCGCGCCGTCCGCCTGCACCGGCTGGGCAAGCTGGACGAGACGGCGCTGGGCGACGCGATGTCGTGGAACGAGACCGGATTCGTGCGGGCGGCGCTGACCTTGCGCGCCCGCGTGGCGCCGGAGGTGGTGGACCTGATCCTGGATGCCCACGACCCGCAGGCGGTCACCGCGCTCGTCTGGCGCGCCGGCCTGTCGATGCGCTGTGCCATGCAGATCCAGGCCCGTGCGGCCGGCATCCACCCACGCGCCATGCTGAACGCCCGGCAGGGCAGCGGCTTCCCGCTGTCCTCCGCCGAAATGGCCCGACACCTGGAACGCTACGGGATCGGGCCCTGACGGAAGCCGCTCAGTAAGGCTGCGGCTGCGCGCCCCCGCGCGGCATCGGCTGGCGCGGCGTGGCGCGGCCGGTGCGCGGCACCGGGGTGTCGGGCGAGACCTCCTTGTAATAGGGGCCGCGGTCGGTCGGGCCTTCCATCGCCTCGGCCGGGGTGACGATCTGCTCGCCGGTGCCGGCGTCGAAGGCGATCAGCGGCAGCTGGCGCACCTTCAGGCAGGCGTCGCGCTTGGCAGCCATCTCCGCCGACTGCGACCCGTCCAGCGTCACCAGCGGCAGCACCCAATTCGCCCGCTGATCGGCGGGGATCGAGGTGTAGACGTAGTTGGTCAGCGGCCGGCAAAAGGCGATGCTGGCTTCCGCGGTGGCATCGACGATGGGGGCGGCGGCGATGGCGGCGGTGTAATCACCGACCGTCTGGGCCTGGGCGGAACCGGCCCCCGAGACGCCGGCGATGCCGGCGATGCCGGCGGCAAGCGCCAGCGACATGGTCAGACCGGGAATGAAACGGGCCACGAGCTTGGCCATCTGCGCTCTCCTTCGACCATCTTTGAACAAGGTAAGGACCGGACGCGAACCATACGTATAAAGCCGAACGGTCCAGTCGTTGGAAAGGATCATCGGGGGTGCGACGCAAAGCTGCAATGCCTCGCTAGCGGTCAGGCTTGCCCTCCGCGACAAAACGCGCTACCTACGCTTCCGAAATCTCGGGGCGCTGGATCCCTAAGACGTTAGAATGACCAACGGTTCTAGTCTCCCGCTGAATGGGGGACGCTCAAACGTTTTAGGGAACGCTCCATGGCTCGCAAGAAGATTGCGCTCGTCGGTGCCGGCCAGATCGGCGGCACGCTGGCTCTGCTCGCTGCTCAGAAGGAACTGGGCGACGTCGTCCTGTTCGACATCGCCGAAGGCATGCCGGCCGGCAAGGCGCTGGATCTGGCCGAAACCTCCCCGGTCGAGGGCTTCAACGCCAGCCTGACCGGCGGCAACGACTACTCGGTCATCGAGGGTGCCGACGTCGTGATCGTCACCGCCGGCATCCCGCGCAAGCCGGGCATGAGCCGCGACGACCTGATCGGCATCAACAGCGGCGTCTGCAAGACCGTCGGCGAGGCCATCGGCAAGTATGCCCCGAACGCCTTCGTCATCGTCATCACCAACCCGCTCGACGTGATGGTGTGGGTGCTGCAGCAGGCGTCCGGCCTGCCGCCGGAGCGCGTGGTCGGCATGGCCGGCGTGCTCGACTCGGCCCGCTTCCGCTACTTCCTGGCCGAAGAGTTCAACGTCTCGGTCGAGGACGTCACCGCCTTCGTGCTGGGCGGCCACGGCGACACGATGGTCCCGCTGGTGCGCTACTCCACCGTCGCCGGCATCCCGCTGCCCGATCTGGTCAAGATGGGCTGGACCACGCAGGAGAAGCTGGACGCCATCGTTCAGCGCACCCGTGACGGCGGCGCCGAGATCGTCAAGCTGCTGAAGACCGGTTCCGCCTTCTACGCCCCGGCCGCGTCCGCCATCCAGATGGCCGAGTCCTACCTGAAGGACCAGAAGCGCGTCCTGCCGGTCGCCGCCCACCTGAGCGGCCAGTATGGCCAGGACGACCTCTACGTCGGCGTCCCGACGATCATCGGCGCCGGCGGCGTCGAGAAGATCATCGAGATCGAGCTGAACGACGAAGAGAAGGCGATGTTCCAGAACTCCGTCGACGCGGTGAAGACGCTGGTCGACGTCGTCAAGAAGCTGGACGCCGAGAAGGCCGCTTCCTAAAGAACGGAGTGCGCGGTCTCCGGCGCCGTCCCGGCCCATTTTCGGGGTCCGGGACGGCGCCGGTGGTGCGCCCGTCTTGTCCTTCAGTCGACCCGTTCTCGTCAGCCGAACCAAAAAACAGATGGACGCCCGATGAACATCCATGAGTACCAGGCGAAAAGCCTGCTGAAGAAGTACGGCGTCGCGGTTCCCCGCGGCGGCGTTGCCTACACCCCGCAGGAGGCCGAGACGGTCGCCCGCGAGCTCGGCGGTCCGGTCTGGGTGGTGAAGTCCCAGATCCACGCCGGTGGCCGCGGCGCCGGCCGCTTCAAGGACAACCCCGAGGGCAAGGGCGGCGTCCGCGTCGTCAAGTCGATCGAGGAAGTCGGCAAGAACGCCGCCGAGATGCTGAACCACGTCCTGGTGACGAAGCAGACCGGCGCGGAAGGCCGCGAGGTGAAGCGCCTCTACATCGAGGAAGGCGCCGACATCAAGCGCGAGCTGTACCTCGGCATGCTGATCGACCGCGCCACCGGCCGCGTGACGATCATGGCCTCGACCGAAGGCGGTATGGAGATCGAAGAGGTCGCCCACAACACGCCGGAGAAGATCGTCAAGGTCGCCGTCGACCCGGCCACCGGCATCCAGGGCTACCACACCCGCAAGGTCGCCTTCGCGCTGGGCCTGGAAGGCAAGCAGGTCGGTGCCGCCGCCAAGTTCATCCAGGCCGCCTACAAGGCGTTCGTGGATCTGGACTGCGCCATCGTCGAGATCAACCCGCTGATCGTCACCGGCGCCGGCGACATCCTGGCGCTCGACGCCAAGATGAACTTCGACGACAACGCGCTGTTCCGCCACAAGGACGTGGAAGAGCTGCGCGACGAAGCCGAAGAGGATCCGGCGGAGATCGAGGCGGCCAAGCACAGCCTCAACTACGTCAAGCTCGACGGCAACATCGGCTGCATGGTGAACGGCGCCGGTCTGGCGATGGCCACCATGGACATCATCAAGCTGTATGGCGGCGAGCCGGCCAACTTCCTCGACGTCGGCGGCGGCGCCACGAAGGAGCGCGTCACCGCGGCCTTCAAGCTGATCCTGTCCGACAGCAACGTCGAAGGCATCCTGGTCAACATCTTCGGCGGCATCATGCGCTGCGACGTGATCGCCGAGGGCGTGGTCGCCGCGGCGCGCGAAGTGCACCTGCACGTTCCGCTGGTGGTGCGCCTGGAAGGCACCAACGTCGATCTGGGCAAGAAGATCCTGGCCGAATCCGGCCTGCCGATCCTCTCGGCCGACAACCTCGCCGATGCCGCCGAGAAGGTGGTCAAGGCCGTGAAGGAGGCCGCGTAACATGGCTGTTCTCGTCGATAAGAACACGAAGGTGATCTGCCAGGGCTTCACCGGAGCCCAGGGCACCTTCCATTCCGAGCAGGCCATCGCCTACGGCACCAAGATGGTCGGCGGCGTCACGCCGGGTA